>JAISBV010000031.1 GCA_031266025.1 Eubacteriales Family XIII. Incertae Sedis bacterium | reverse complement strand
CGTCTTTTCGCGGAGCGGGGGCTGACCTTTGACGACAGCGAATTAAATCGCAAGACCCTCTCGCTGATGTTGCGCAATCCCATCTATGTAAAAGCGGATTTGGGCGTTTACGAATTTTTCAAGTCGCAGGGCGTGGAAATCGTGAATGACGCGGCGGACTTTGAGGGGGAAAACGGCTGTTATCTCTACCGGGGGCGGGATGTGGCCACCAACAAGAATTATGACCTCAAAGGACATATTCTCGTACTCGCGCCGCATAAGGGGCGCATTCCCTCCGACATGTGGCTTGCCTGCCGCAAAAAGCTGTTGCGGAACACCTGTCTCTCCACCACGCGCAAGGCAAAAAATACATGGCTTGCGGGAAAAGTGAAATGCGGCAAATGCGGAGCCGGGTTAATGGGGAATGTAAATTCGGCGGGAGCGGGATATTTCCGTTGCCGCAAGCGCGCCGACAGCCGCTCGTGCGAGGGTTGCGGTACGCTCCGGGTGCGTGATGTGGAGGACTTCATCTACGGCAAAATGCGCCGTAAAATGAATGACTTCCTGACGCTGACGGGCAAAAATCTCGCAAAGGCGAACCCCAAATTGACCGCGCTGAACGTGTCGCTTGTGCAAACGGAAAACGAGATTGAAAAGCTGATAAACACACTGACGGGCGCGAACGCGACGCTTTTGAGCTACGCGAACAGCAAGATTGAGGAACTGGACGCGGAGCGGCAACGGATAATGAAAGACATTGCCGACATGACCGCCGAGGCCGTCTCGCCCGAACAGATAACGCGCATATCGGGTTATTTGCAGGATTGGGACAACGTGGGCTTTGAGGACAGGCGCATTGTCGCGAGCAGGCTTATTTCAAGCGTTAAGGCAACGAGTGATAATGTTCTGATTGAATGGAAGATTTAAGTTGTACGGATTTGCAATACTTTATTGGGTTTGTAGTACATTGTCATGAGATGAAAGGAACTATGTGTCATCATAATAGCCGCAAAGGATTAACTGTAAAAAAGTCTGTTTTTTTGTACCGATACATTTTACTGATTTTCGACCGTGAGAAAGACAGCCGGGGTGTTTTTTGCCCCGGCAAATACAGTTTTTTTGTTAGTTTTCTTGAAAATGCTTGAAACAGTGAAAGTTATACGCTATTATTGAATTGTACAGTGCAACTATAAAAAAGCAGACTTTTTTATAGCCGGTTTCAAAATCGGCAACGGCAATGATCATACAAGCCGGCGTTGCTCGGCGCCGCAGAAAACACAAGGGTTTTTTGAATAAACACGCTATTTTTAATTCAGTCTTTTTTTAGAAAGGAAACACGCCATGAAAAAACGAACGATATTCCTCACATTCGCGTTATGCCTTGTAATAGGCGCATTCGCGAGCCTTACGGCATCGGCGACGGATACGGACTATACGGATGTGACGCCCGGTGATTGGTATTATGACGCGATCAGCGCGTGGAGCGGCGGCGAAGCCGAAATTTTGCGGGGTTACGGCGACGGGCGATTTGGGCCTAACGACGCGATGCGCGCCGTCGATCTCGATATAGTGCTTGCGCGTCTGCTCGGCGGTGATGTGCCGGCTTGGCGCGCCGGGGCGCCTGTCACCCGCGAGACTGCGGCGAAAGCGCTCGCACAGACACTCGGTTTGGAACCGGTCGACGAACCGGCGGCGCTCTACGCCGACGACGCGGCGATCGGCGCGGAATTCCGCGCTTACGTCTACGCTCTTCGCGCGTCCGGCGCGCAGCAGGGCGTACCGGGCAACGAATACAATCCCAAGGGTACGTTTACGCGGGCTGAGCTCGTGCAATCCGCTTACAACGCGATTTCATTTATTGCCGACGCCGATGTGACGGGCAAAACATACGAGAAAACCCTGATCGTACGCAAGCCGAATCTTACTATAAAAAACGGCGCCGTTTTGGGTGATATCATTGTTGGACATGGAGTCGGTGACGGAGACCTTACCCTCGACAACACGAGCGTTTCAGGCCGTCTCGTCGTATACGGCGGAGGCAGCCAATCCATTGTAATCAAAAACGGCAGCAAGGTAGCGGCCCTTGTCACAGGCAAGGCAAACGTGCATATTCAACTGGAAAGCGGCGTTACGATACAGTCCATAGAGATCGTGGAAAACGGCGTACGAATCACAGTGCAAAAGGGCGCGAGCGTGGAAACGCTCATGATCGACGCCGACGGCGCAGAGGTTGAGGGCGACGGTACGCTGTCGTCCGTAACCGTGAAGCCCGAGGCGGTGGGCGCCATCGTAAAGACGCCGGGCACGATCATTGTCAACAACAGCGAGTCGTATGTCACAACGGCAAACGGCGTAGTGAGGGCAGGTGAAACGCAGACGACGCCGGCGACGCCGGGCATTGTTACGGGCGGCGGTGGCGGCGGTTCGGACACAGGCGCGCCTCCGAGCACGAACCCGGGCGAGCCGCAAACCGTCGAAGTCGACAACCCGGATAGGCTTGTTCAGATTATCAAGGCCGGAACGGAGAACGTGCGTATCGTTGTGACGAGGGATATGACGGTAACGACCGGAGCGGTCGGTCTGTATGAGCCGTTTGATGCGTATGACCTGAATATGTCCGGCGCCAACAGTATCCTATACATTCCGGAAAGCGTAACGCTGACGATAGGCAGTGGTGTGTTGCTCCGTGTCAGCGGCGGGGATGAGCTTGTGATAGACGGAACTTTTGTACTGGATTTTGATACGAATAGCGCAAGTATGTATGTTGGAGGAACCCTGTCTGTAGGTGAAACAGGCGTTTTAACGACACAAACAGCAATACCGGGCCGAAGTCTTCCGGTTTTACAATTCAGCAAATGGGCGACTGTCAAAGGAAATTCGGCATGTATAGCGGAAATTGTTGGATGGTTTGCACAAGAAACGAAGAATCCAAAACCTTACGGTTATCACTTGCTTTTCGAATTGAATGATGATGGCGTATGGGAGTGGGATGGCGAGCGAGGTGCGCTGGCGGTATATGACTTGGCGCAGTTATTGGCGGCCATAGCTGACATAAATGCCGGTGAGGCTAACCCGAACGGTTTAAGAATCACAAACAGTTTTGAAATAACCGAAGATATTGATGTTCCGATTTGGATTATTGAAGATGTGGCCACAATCACAATTCACAGTACATTTATTGTGAACGGAACTCTCGAAGTCGCGGGTGAGATGGCCGGCGTCGATGGCGGTAAAGTGATAATCCCTGCGGGCGCGCAGATCAAAAATGTGCTTTGGGGCGGAGGTTGGAGTTCCGATGAAAACGGTACGGGCGTACTGCACGGTCTGCCGGTTGACAAAGATTCCAACAATGACCGCATATACGACTGGCAAAACGGCGGATGGGTGCTCCGGCAGTAATGCCGGCTTAATGAAAATATTGTCTGCGTCTCGGGTATATGCGCGGCTCAGCCTGCGCGGCGCGCGCGCAGTACAAGGGCCGCCGCTGTCAGCAGGACAATGGCGAGCGCGGCTTTAAGGAATGGCGCGCCGGGAAGACCCGTGACGGGAGACCCCGGCTCAGGCGCCGTGTTTTCGGCAGGGGCTTCCGGATCGTTCGCGGGCGCCGGGCCGCGCAGGTCGAACGTGAAAGCGGCCGTCCGGCAGCAATTCCAAACCGGCCGGCAGTTTAGTTTCGTCCACTACCTTGAAATCCAGGCCTATATTTTCGTATGTACCGGTTTCTATTATGTATTGATACGGCACGTTCAGCCACGCGTGTTCTATATCGGTCTTGCTGATCTCGCCGTCCACTTCTTCGTATCGGAGTCCATTGTTCTTGGCCCATGCGACGATATAGCTTCCTTTGACGCCGCGAACAGTAATACCCCTCGACAAATCAATGCCCGACGACGAATCAACGCCCGTCATTCCCGCCGTGTCCGCGCCCGAAACTATGCTCATGGGTACATAGATAAGCGCTGTGCTGTAGGCTCCGACACAATAGAAAATGTTTGCCGGAAGCGATTCCATGCCGTGCTCAACCACGATTTCCGTCAAATTACCCATCCCGCCGAAAGGCCCGCCTCCGAGCTGCAGCGAGGCTGATCCAACCGAGGAGACAGAAGCCGGAACGGTGATTTCCGTGATGCCGGTACCGTAAAACGGGATTCTCCCTATATATGTCACGCCGTCCGGGATGTTTATCTCCGTCAGGGGAACGCATTGGTAAAACGCAAGCCCTCCGATACTCGTAACGCCGTCCGGAATGTTTATCCTTGCCAGATTCATGCAACTGTGAAACGCACTGTCGCCAATCTCCGTCACGCTGTCGGGAAGGCTGGCCTCTGTCAGGCCGGTGCAACCGGAAAAAGCATGTTCTCCAATGCTCGTTACGCCGTCCTGAATATCAATATCAGTCAAACCGACGCAATTGTAAAACGATTGATCCTCAATGCTCGTCACGCCTGCGGGCCGCCCTTCACGAGCGCGAAGATAAGCAGCAAACCCAAGGCGCAGACAAGCAAGCGGAACATTCTTCTTTCAATGCTTTCTGTGTTTTCTATGCTTTTCATCGTCCCGTTTCCTCTCTTCCGCCGCCACCCATGTAAAATACCTTAGATGGGCAAACACATCAAAACAGGCAAGTTGTAATTACAGTATACACCTTAACAGTCACAAATCAGTTACATTTTTGAAATTATTCTATATTTTTCTTAAGGCATTGGATTTCGATATTGTCAGTCAGCCGGAAAAAATCCGCAAAAGCGTTTTAAACGATTCCAAAACTTCTCGTTATATGGTAATATATAAGTTGTACTCGTGAGCGATTGAAAATTCCGACCGCAGTTGCGGTCGGACAGAGGAAACGAGTATTACTGACTCGCGTTTATGGAAAATTCAAATGCTCGTCAGTATATATTTATTGTGTTTGTATCATATCGCGCGAATGTGAGGTTTTTATGGAACAGTATATCAGGATAACGGAGCCCGCGAAGAATATAAGGCGCATGGCGTTGGCGGAGCTGCGAGGACATTGGAAAACCGCCGTCTTCGCATATATATTCTATTACATTATGCTTATGCTGCCGGCGGCTGTGCTCGACTTTATATTCGGAGGCGCGACTGCCGCCATCTCGGATCCTTTCGCCGTCTTTGGCGGAAGCGGCAACTCGGATATCTACAATTCGCTCTTCGGCGCCGATGCGGCTTCGATTACGGGGCGGCAGGGGCGCTCTTTGATATCGGCTCTTTATGTACTGATTATATCGGGGCCGTTACTTTTGGGTTTTTCGGGCTTTATACTCTCGACCGCCCGCGGCGCGAGACCCGGTCTCGGTATGATTCTTGACGGTTTCAATAATTTTTTCAGAGCACTGGGCTCGTATTTGATGATTATGCTTCGCGTATTCCTTTGGTGTCTGCCCTTCATCATAGTCATTTCCTTAATGGCTGTGGCGACGTTACCTTTATTTATTAACGGATACGGCGTTGCGGGCGCGATTATGGCGCTCCCGGCTATAATCGTTTGTGGGGTTATTGTGATCGTTGTTATGATGGTGTTCGTCGTCAGGGTTGTGCTTACATACGCGCAAACCTTTTTCCTGCTCATTGACGAACCGCGCGGCGGCGTTCTTGCGACCCTCAGACAAAGCCGCAATATGATGTTCGGAAATAAAAAAAAGCTGCTTCATTTGAATCTCAGCTTTATAGGATGGTTTGTATTGGTGTACGTCGTTTTGTATTTTATAATATACGCGCTCGGGTATGCGCCGTCTGCCGTAACGATGTTCGCGCTGCCCGTCTTCAGCGGCGTGATTCAGGCGCCTTTGTTCGCGTATCTGTCAGTCGCCCAATCTATATTTTACGATATCCTCTCGGGCCGCAGACGTTTGTTGCCCGCAAACGGCGGAACTTTTACGAATACGGAGGGCGCGAACGATACTTGGCGCGCCGCAGCCGGCGAGAACAGCATTGCGACCGATGAGCATCGCGCTGCGGATATTGCCGGTTACGAAAATGACGGCGGCGCCGGCAATCTTTATGAAAATGCCGGTGAAAATAACGATTTTCGCGGACATGACGGTGAAGATCGCGGCTCTCGCTACAGTGACGGCGAGGACATGTAGCGCATGGGCGGATATACGGCCTTCGATTTCATCCCGTTACTCTTTGCTGCGGATATCAATGTTTACAGCGTTGCTCGGGCTTTTCACGAACAGTACGGCATACGCTCGAAAGCGTTCGGCAGGGCGGCTGCGGGCCCTTGCGCGCACAGCGGGATCATAGACTATACGAGCGTTCCGAACGCGGACGACCGCAGCATATTGCTTGAGCTCGTCAACAGCTTCGCGCGCGAATACAGCGAGCGAAAAATCCTGCTGATCGGCTGCGGCGACAGCTATGCCCGCAGTATCAGCGCTAACAAAGGTTTGTTTGAAAAAAACGTAATCGCTCCGTATATAGATCTTCCGCTCCTTGATACACTGACGCATAAGGAGCGATTTTACGCGCTGTGCCGTGAAAAAGGCATAGACTATCCTGATACGGCAGTGCATCGCGCGGAAACAGGACGCGATTACGAGCTGCCGTTTGACGGCCCGTACATAATCAAACCCTCGAACGGCGTCGCTTACTGGGATCATCCGTTCACGGGCCAAAACAAGGTATTTAAGGTCGCTACGCGCGACGAGGCCGACGATATTCTTGACCGTATATACGCGTCAGGCTATAACGATTCCAATATTATCCAAAACTTCATACCCGGCGACGATACATTTATGCGGGTGCTGACCAATTACTCCGACCGCAACGGTCGCGTCAGACTGTCATGTATGGGACATGTGCTTCTTGAGGAACACACGCCGCACGGTATAGGCAATCACGCTGTGATTATCACGGAATACGACGAAACCGTGCAGACTCAGCTTTCGGTGTTTTTGGAGGATTTGCGCTATACGGGCTTTTCCAATTTTGATCTCAAATATGACCGCAGGGACGGGAAATTTAAGGTTTTCGAGCTGAACGCGCGGCAGGGCAGGAGTAATTATTATGTAACGGGCGCGGGCGAAAACATCGCTCGCTATCTCGTTGAAGATACCGTATATGAACGAGATTTGCAGCCCAAGGTCGTGACCGCGCGCTCTTTGTGGATGGTTGTGCCAAAGCGCGTAGCGTTCAAATATATACCGAAGACGCCTTACAGGGCGGAGATGAAGCGTCTGATCAGCGAAGGCTTATCTGTGAATCCGCTGCTCTACAAGGTTGACGGCGGTCTCAGGCATGTGCTTGGCGTCAGGAAGAATTTGCTCGGTCATTTTCTCAAATTTCGCAAATATTACGGTAAACTCCAAGCCCGCTAAAGCGGGGGAGTTCTCGAATGGCGCCTTCCAACCGTTTGCAAAAAACACAAACGGGGATAGGCGCGCAACGGAAATGTCTTACGGAGGCAAGGGTGAAGATAGGCGTTATTGGCGGCATGGGGCCCGCCGCGAGCGCTCTTTTTTATCGCATGACGGTAGAGCATACAAAGGCGTGCTGCGACCAACAGCATGTAGATATGATATTGCTGAGTCACGCGTCTATGCCTGATCGCACAGAAGCTCTGCTATGCGGTCGGCGCGCGGAATTGCTCGCGCTGCTTCTTGACGACGCGCGTTTGCTCGAGCGCTGCGGCGCAGACGCCATAGCCATACCCTGCAATACGTCGCACGTGCTCGCGGACGAGATAGAGGCAGGAATTCGTATCCCTTTGCTCAATATGGTGGATGCCGCAGCGCTCGAATGCGCCGAACGCTTTCCTTCGGGCGGCGCGCGCGTCGCGGTGCTCGCCACGGACGGCACGGCGCGGGCGGGCGTTTATCAGCGCGCATTGGAAAAGCGGGGCCTAACGCCTTGGCTGCCTTCCGCCGAAACGCAGAAAACAGTTATGAAGCTCATATACGACGGCGTTAAAAACGGCGGGGAAATATCGCCGGACGATATTTCGGTTATCGAACGCGAGGCCTTGCGCGCGGGCTGCGACGCCGCACTGATGGCCTGTACGGAGATGTCCGTGATAAAAGAACGCTTTTCTTTGTCTGATTTCTATACGGACGCGTTGCTGACGCTTGTCAAGAGCGTGATTTGTTTCGCGGGGAAGGAATATATATAAATATGTCTGTTATACCGCGTTCGCTGCGCGAATACGAAGCTGTTCTGAAAACCGGCGGACTGCTCGTCCGCGCCGTACCTGCGGCGGACGGCGCGGGCTTTGACGAACGCCTTGTCGACATCCTGTGCTACGACTCGCGCGCCGCGCGCTGCGGCGCCCTTTTTATATGCAAGGGCACGTACTTCTCCGAGCAATATCTTGCCGACGCCGTCGCAGACGGCGCCATTGCCTATGTCAGTGAAGTCGTTTATGCCGACATTCAAGCGCCGGCGCTTATCGTTTCCGATATACGCGCAGCCTTGGCCGTTTTAGCAAACTGCTATTACGGAGAAATTTGGAGAAAATTAAAAATAGTGGGCGTAACGGGAACGAAGGGCAAATCTACCACGGTGTATTACATAAAGGCCGTCTTGGACGCCATGCTCGCGGCACAGGGCAAAAAGCCGGCCGCCGTGCTCTCCGGTATTGACAATTTCGATGGGGTCATATGTGAGGAATCGCACCTCACTACTCCCGAAACGCTTGAATTGCACGAACATTTCAAGAACGCCGTCCAAAGCGGCATTGAATACATGGTTATGGAAGTGTCGAGTCAGGCGCTCAAATACAAAAGAACAATGGGTCTGCGTTTTGACGTCGTCTGTTTTCTGAATATAGGGGAAGATCATATAAGCGACATAGAGCATACGGATTTTGAGGATTATTTTTCATCGAAACTCAAGATATTCGCGCAATGCGATACGGCTTGCGTAAACGCGGACGCAAGCTTTGCGGCGCGGATAACCGAGGCCGCCAAGGCGTGTCCGTGTTCCGGTACATTCGGGTTTTCAAGCGGGGCGGATATACGCGGCAGTGATATAAGACCTTCGGGCGAAGGTTTGGCTTTTCATGTGAGCGGCGTTTCTTCCGGGGATGCCGATGAGGATTTCGAGATTGCTATGCCGGGCTTTTTTAACGCGGAAAACGCGCTTGCGGCCATAGCCGCCGCGCGCGCGCTGCACGTACCGGAGACGTATATAAAGGCGGGACTTGCGACCGCGCGCGTCAGCGGCAGGATGGAAGTGTTCACGGGCGCGGACGGCAAAACCGTCATTGTGGACTACGCACACAACAAGCTCAGCTTCGAGACGCTGTTCAAGGCGGTGCGCCGCGAGTACGCGGGCAGGAAGATAAGCATCGTATTCGGCTGCCCCGGCAAGAAGGCTCTCTCCCGCAGACGGGAACTCGGCGTTTTGGCCGGTGAATACGCGGACTTCATATATTTGACGGAAGAAGATGCCGGCGAGGAAAGCGCGGAGAGCATATGCCGAGAGATAGCTTCGTGGGCGGCGCCGTTCGGCCGGCCCTGCCGCGTCATATTGAACCGTGAGGAAGCCATACGAGAAGCTCTGGTGTCCGCAGACGCGAATTCTGTCGTGCTCATAACGGGCAAGGGCAGGGAAACTCGCCAAAAGAGAGGCCGCGTATACATAGATACGCCGTCGGATACGGATTATGTAACGAAATATCTGTGTACAAGCTCGTAATCCATGCAATCGCTGAAATCGAAAAAGTAATCGGGTTCGCCGAGTTTTTCGAGACGCGAGAGCGCCAATGCTTCGCAGATCGTGGCTTCGCTCATTTCACGGCTCTCCTTATTCTCACAATGAACCTCTCCTTCTTGCGTATACCACTGCCTGAAACGCAAAAATTCCTCCGTGTACATGTTGAGTCCGCGTTCCTCTTCTTCGGCGGTCTTCGAGAGCCACGCCATATTGCCGCCTATGGCGTCGAACAGAGCATAGAATTCGGTTTGATCGTCCGGAACACCGGACAGCGTTTCCTCGAAATACCCTTCCGTTAACTCCGCCAAGGTATTCCTGTCCGTGCGTGAGAAAAATTCATACAGCGTTTCGAACGGTATATCGCTCTCGGTCTCAACAAGCTCCGCATAGTATTCAAAAAAAGTAAAATTTTCGCACGTCTCTATCGACAAGAGACGCAAGAGTCCGTCAATATCCATGGTTCGCTCCGTTCCGCCCGCGCCGCAATGTTTCCGCGTCAATAGTCTTAAACACGATATTCGGATTCGTGGATTCAAATATGCGCCGGATCATGTTCACGAAGTTCTCGGACAGGTCGCTCGCGTAGAATGTATGCTCCGCGCCGGCGGACGCGGCGAATATCCCGTACCGCGCCAAAGCGTCGCCGATACTCCGCAATATCTCTTGCGAGGGGTCTACGATGCGCAGATTCGGATAGAGTTTCTGTATATTATTGCGTATAAGCGGATAATGCGTACAGCCGAGCACAAGGGTGTCTATGGCGTTGTAGGATATAAAATGATCAAGATAATAACGTATAGAGAGATCCATAATTTCGTGCAGGATAATTCCTTCTTCGATTAGCGGCACGAGGGCGGGGCAGGCGGTTTGCGCGATATCAAGCTCCCGGTTATAGCCCAATATCTTCGTACGATAGGCGTTACTCTGTATCGTGGCCTTTGTGCCTATAACGCCTATGCGGTTTTCGGGCCCGCAGATATTGGCCGTCGTGTGAGCTGCGGGGCTGATGATGCCGAGTATTGGCGTACTCGGGTGCCGCTTGCGCAGATCGTCTATACATGTGGAACTGACAGTATTGCAAGCGATCACTATCATCTTTACGCCGCTCTCCACTAAAAAATCGGATATCTCAAACGAGAAAGCGCGTATGGTGGAAACCGCCTTGGAGCCGTAAGGCGTTCTGGCCGTATCGCCGAAATATATGATGCGTTCCGTCGGCAGCGCGTCCATAAGGTAGGGGATGCAGGTAAGCCCGCCGAGCCCCGAATCAAAAAAACCGATAGGGCGATTGTCCATAAACCCATTCCTTTGCTACAATAAATTTAACGGTTAAATGTGCGGTAAGCCAATCGCACTTTATCCCGGCTCATGCCTAAGGCTACAATAAGAGGAAGCAACCGGCCCGGCGTTCCTTCCTTTGGACTTACCGCGTTCCGAAATGAAACTGTCAGTCGTTTGTCACGCCGAGACTGTAAAGCCCCGCGCTTTCGCTGAAGAGCATAGACGGACTTACGGGCTTATTGCCTATGCGCATTTCATAATGCAGGTGCGGGCCTGTCGAATAACCTGTTGTACCGATCGCGCCTATAAGTTCTCCTTTATTGACCGTTTCACCGATGTTGACGTCCAATCGGCTCATATGAAAATAATAGCTTTTAAGCCCTCCGCCGTGTTCGATGACGACGGTGTTGCCCGTATTCAGCAGCCGTTCGGCCATGACGACGCGGCCTGCGTTCGGCGCGCGGACGGGGCTTCCCTCGGGAGCGGCGATATCCATGCCGTTGTGGCTGCGCGGATTCGCGTAATTGCCGTTTGTGTAGCGTATTGTACCGAATTCCGTACTTACCCTGCCGTCTGCGGGCGCGTCAAACACGCCTTCCCAATACCTTTCCGTGTCAAATGTTTCAAACAGAGGCGGAATTTTTTCACGATATTCCCTGTATGCTTCGGGGCTGTTCGCCTCGCTTATAACGGGATCGCCGACATCTATGGTTAAATTCTGTTCGACGAAGTCAAAAGGCAGAACAGAGACATCTGTTTCGAAATGCCTGTCGCCGGCCTGTACGCTTATCGTGTACGAGCCGGGATTTTGCCGGTTGCCGACAGGTACGGCGGCGTGCCAAACGCCTTTGCCGCCCGGCGTGAAAACCGCCATGCCGAGCGAAGTTTCTGCAGAGGGAGTGATTTCGGGCGGGATATTGATCAGCTTCAGCGACATGATATCGCCCTGCGCAAGCTCTGTCTTTCCTGTCAGCAATTCCGGCTCCGCTTCTTCTACCGAGAATGAGCAGCGATACGTGAAGCTGCCGTAACCGCCGCCTTGGCCTTTTGATATATCCCCTGTTATTTCGAGATTATAGTCGCCGGCCTCCGCGTCAAAAACCGCGTCGCCGCCGCGGAGCGTTTCATCCCTGACGGCGCCGTCTGTTGTGAGACGCAAACGCCCGGCAAAGCCCTCAGGCAGACGCAGATATAACTGCGCGGGCGACCGTCCTATCGCGCCGAAGTTCCGCTCCGCAGCGGCGTCGGTTTTTTCAAAACGCCTGTAAACAAGACCTCGTAAAACAGGTTCGTTCCATTCAGACTGCGCGGGCGCCAACGCGGTTTCCATAAACAAAACATCCGTCTCGGGCGACGAAACCGGATTCGCGTTCGCGTATTCGTAATAACCGTAGCCGGCAAACGCGACTGACAATATGATAATCACCGCCATAAGGCGTAAAATAAATTTTTTCATTATGCTCCGTTCCGAATGAGGTGAAAGGATTCTTTGTATATTGTACGAAAAGCAGAAGGAAATTGCAAGAGCCGCGTTTATTTTGTTTTGATCAAGAAACCTCCCGGTTACACTTGGGATCACAGTAAGTATCCTTCCGCTCCAAGCGATTACAGCCTTTCGGGACTTTCTCGGATTCCTGTGAAACCGCAGGAGCCGGAGACTCCGAAAGACAATGATCAGCCGTCGCAGACGGAACAACCCTCGGGTTCCGATCCCGTGCAGCCCTCTCAGCCCACGCAAACCGTGGAAACGGTTCGTGTGTTCGTGAACGGCGAGTGGAAAGAAGTTGCCAAAGACAGCTTGGAGTATGTTGCGATTCCCGATGTGGTTGGGATGGAAGGAAACGAAGCCAAGTCGATTCTGAGAGCGGCCGGGTTCAGCATAGGCGGCGGTTACGACGAATATTCCGATACTGTTCCTTACGGACACGTGATTTTTGTCACGGACATGGGCAACGGAACCGTTGAAAAAGACGGACAAACCATGACGGTACGCGGCGCGTTGCTTTCGATATCCGTGAGTCACGGCAAAGGCCGGTAATACAAAATCAGTTGTCCGAGAGACCGCCCTTCGGGGCGGTTTTTCTTTTCCGGCAGCTTACGGCAACTTATCCGATCATGCCGCAAAGCCTCTTTCCTCTTGCAATTTCACACTTCTTATGGTTCGACTGAGACGTTGTTTGTATTTGTGCTTTCGAATCGGCAACTTACGGCAACTGTATATTCAACGCACTTTTTCTCCAATAACGGGAAGTCGCAACTGTTCAAAATAAGTCCTTGATTTTTTCCCAAAAGAACACGCTTATAAGTACGTTCCGCCAAGCGTTGGATTAATTCTTGATTTTTGATGCAATATCTTAACTCTTGCGAAAGTAAAGCACGATATATATGGTCGGATTCGTCGGATATATTGCGCACAAAAGCCAATTCCTCGGGTATGGGAAACATATAATTAAAACGAAGAGAACTTACCGTCTGTCCGTTATCGGCTTTAATTAAAAAATTATCCGGTTTTTGTTCTTTATAGGATGTCACCGGCACATAGTAACCGATACCGGTTATTTGTAAAACAATACCGCAAAGAAATTTCGGTTTGTGTTTATTACTGTATTCCATATTCGGAACACGGCTGAACCCTCTTTTTTCATATTCCGCCTTTTTTAAAAAATCAACATATTCCAAATCGACAGTATAAAAATTGAGTTTGTTCACAGGTTTTTCCTCCAAACAGCAACAGAGGAACGGTAAACCCGTTCCTCCGCAGTCATTACAGCCGCGTTAAAAGGCAGCGGCGCACCTTTCATAAATGATCTGCTCTCAAAGCGGCAGGGCGCTTGTCATAAATGATCTGCTCTCAAAGCGGCAGGGCGCTTGTCATATCGGGCTTTTGCCCTGTACTGCTATTGTACATGTATCTTAAAAATATGTCAAGAAAATTTCAGCGATCCCGTGCGATTCCGCGGTTGCTCAGTTACTGTTCAGAGGTTGTCTGCGTAATAAATGTTTTAGGGCATTTAGGTTGTTAAAATCCAAAAGTACGGTCATTCCGGGTTTATCCCGGAATGACGGAAAAAGTATCATATCCGGAGTACCTCTGAACAGTAACGTTGCTCAGATGAAAAAGTAAGTGCGACCCCGGCGAGACATATGTCGCACTTACTCTTCCTAACAGAGAAGTCTCATTAAGTCGACCCAACCGTTCCGCATAAGCTTGCACGTTGACTGTCAAGGGCAGGCGATCTGTGCCTGTTTATCTTGTGGCAACCGATAGGCTGCAATGGCGGCAAGTATAGAATAATTTCAAAAATGTAACCGATTTGTGACTGTTAAGGTGTATACTGTAATTACAACTTGCCTGTTTTGATGTGTTTGCCCATCTAAGGCATTTTACATGGGTGGCGGCGACCTTCGATTCGTTGTCCGATCCTATAATTCACGGCGTCAAAGGAACATATATTATAGAATGGGCCAAGAGCAAAGGGCTCCGATACGAAGAAGTAGACGGCGAGATCAGGAAGACCGATATAGAACACGCGTGGCTGAACGTGCCGTATCAATACATAATAGAAACAGGCACATACGAAAATATAGGTCTGGATTTCAAGGTAGTGGACGAAACTAAACTGCCGGCCGGTTTGTAATTGCTGCCGGACGGCCGCTTCCACGGCGCGCCGCGCAGGCTGAATCACAGAGCCCCGAGATAAAACTCCCGTTTTTCGATCTGAGCTTGACATTTTATTTGCGACCGGTCATAATAAGATCAGATCGAATATTAGCCGAAGGAAGTATGAGAGCAATCACAGGATAAACCGTCATTTTTAAGCACAACAAAAAGGCCTTTGCAAAAAGGCCGAAACCGGACCTTGAAAACAGAACAACATCACACAGCTTTTTTCAATCCCGAAACGTCGTAGCCTTGCGCGGCAAGATACGCAATGGCCGATTCATCGGTAAGGTATTGCTTTTGGGGCTTCGGCGAATTCATTTCTTCGTAATCCGAAGGATTGAAAACTTCGCCGGTCAACATCATGTTATATATACATGTCAGCATCATACGGGCGACGGCAATTATCGCTTTCTTGTGTCCGCGCCGTTTCTTGATCTTTGTGTACTTTACGGCAAAGTAAGGCTCTTTTTTATCCTTAATTGCCGCAAGCGCGCATTGGACAAGCAAGGGTTTGAGAAATTGCCCTGCCTTGGAGATGCGAACGGACTTCTTCTTCCCGGCGCTTTCATTGTTCGCGGGGGCAAGCCCGGCCCAAGAAACAAAGTGCTTTGCCGATTCGAACACCTGCATGTCGAAGCCTGTTTCCGAGAATATGAGAGCGGCCGAAAGCTCGGAAATACCGGGAAGCGCAGAGGCGTGAAGGATTGAATCGTAGTGAGGTTGCATCCTTGTGTAAAGTTCGGCTTCGGTTTTGAGGATCGTCATGTCGAGATAATCCATATGGGCCTTGGCTTCGTTCATCTTGAAACGTTGATCGGATTCGATATTGCAGCCGTTTACGGCTTCCATGATCAGTTCCGTTTTCTTCTTGGCCGATTTTTGTATCAACGTTTTACAGTGTTCTTCGTCGAACACTGCCGAGGAAAGGACGTACTTCATAATGCCTGTTGCTGTTTTGCCGAACAGATCGGAAAGCACGTTTGCGAGGGCGATGTTTGATACGGTCATGCAATTTTGGTATCGATTCTTTTCGGAAGAACGCATGGTCACGAGTTTGAATCGATATCTCGCAAGTTCGCGCATTGCCCTAACTTCCTTGGGCGGGATGAAAGAACACTTCACAAGATCGTGCTTAAACAGGTCGGCGATCCACTTGGAGTCTTTCTTGTCGGTTTTTTTGCCCTTGATTGCTCTTACGTACTTGGGATGCGTAAGGACGACATGGGTGTCACCTTCGAGAATGTTGAAAATCGGAATCCAATACTTGCCGGTGGATTCCATGCAGACCTCGGTGCAGTTGTGCTCCGACAGCCATGTTCGAAAACGGATCAAATCCGAATTCAGGGTGGAAAAGGATTCGGTGATGTAGGATGTGATGTTGTTCTTGTCGGTGGATGCAATGGTTGCGACGATTATTTTCTTGTGTACGTCAACGCCGCAACAGATGGGATGGACGATCTTCATTGAGACTCCCTCCTTTCAAAAAATGAAACAGCGGCAGTGACTGCCGCCCAAGCGTTTAAACTTTTGTCTTTGTTTACAAAGATAAGTATCCGGGCTCAATGTCCCAATTATTTGTGCTTAAATGGGCGGCGGCACATATAAGTGTGCGGAGTCAAGATTGCGGCTTGCTGCCACTCCTCCCGCCGTGCTCTGTAGTATGCCGCTGTTTCGAGAATATTTTATCACAATTGACGGCATTGTAAAATGCTCTCATGAAATATTTGTGCCGCCGCTGCGCGGCGGAATGGTGAAAAGTGTGAATGATGCCATATATTAAACGTGATATTGAATCCGTCTGTATTATAATTCCCATATGACGATAAATCAGAAAAAGAATACGATATTGTTTTTGACGGGGCAGGTTCTGTCGCTGTTCGGCTCCATGGTCGTGCAATACGCCATTTTGTGGCATATAACGCTAAAGACGCAGTCCGGATCTATGATGACGGTTTTTACCGTGGCGGGATTTCTGCCTATGTTCCTGATTTCACCGTTCGGCGGCGTCTGGGCTGATCGCTTCAATCGAAAGCATTTAATAAACGCGGCGGACGGTTCCATAGCTCTCGTCAGCTTGCTTGCGGCCGTTCTGCTCGTATTCGGGATTGACAGCGCCGTGATACTGCTGCTGTGTTCTGCTGTGCGCTCATTCGGGCAGGGCGTACAGATGCCGGCCGTCGGCGCCTTCGTTCCGCAGATCGTTCCCGCGGAGCATTTGACGCGCATCAACGGCATTCAGAGCAGCATACAGTCGTTCGTAGCGCTGTCGGCGCCTGTCGTAAGCGGCGCGCTCATGTCCGTCGCTCCGCTTCAGACACTGTTTTTCCTCGACGTGCTTACCGCCGCCATAGGAATAAGCATCTTGTTTTTTTTCGTAAAAACCCCTGCGGTTCTGAAATCGGATCGGAAAAAACCGGAGTATTTCCGCGATCTGAAGAACGGAATACGCTATATAAGGGAACACGGATACATCGTGCTGCTGCTCACGCTTTCGGCGATTTTCATGTTTTTCGCGTCGCCGGCCATGTTGCTTACTCCGCTTCAGGTGGCGCGAAATTTCGGAGACGACGCGTGGCGGCTTGCTGCGATAGAAGTAACGTTTTCGGTCGGAATGATGGCGGGCGGCGTTTTGATCGGCGTATGGGGCGGCTTTAAGAACCGCGTTATCACCCTGTCACTTTCGTGCGCGCTGTTCGGAATTGAGACGATAGGGCTCGGAGTGGCGCCCGATTTCTTGATTTACTGCGTCGTCATGGCTGTTATGGGTATAAGTATGCCTATGTACAATACGCCCGTGATGGTGCTGCTTCAAACAACCGTAGACCCTGATTTCATGGGGCGTGTTCTTTCCGTGATCATGATGCTGAACAGCGTGATGATTCCCGTGGGTATGCTTATTTTCGGCCCGTTGTCGGACAGGATATCCATAGACGTCATTCTTATAGGCACGGGCATTATAATGGCTCTGCTATGCATTCCTTATGCGGCAAGCAAGTCGCTGCGAAATGCCGGGAGGAGCATACCGGGATAAAATGTAACTGAAATTGTTACAGTTCAAAGGTACTCCGGGCCTATACTTTTTCCGTCATTCCGGGACAAGCCCGGAATGACCGTACTTTTGGATTTTAACAACCTAAATGCCCTAAAACATTTATTACGCAGACAACCTCTGAACTGTAACGTGAAATTTGGATGAATATCAATATAGTTGCCGCCTTTCTTTTTTTTTTTCACCATTTATGATATACTGTTATCGTGATTGAGCAACAGGCGTTATAGCGCATCGGCAGAAAAATTTCGAATGCAGAAATTTTTCTTACATCTGTGCGTTTCAACGAAGCGTGGGAGATGCCTTTTTGCCCCGAAGCTCCGCTTCGGTAGGCAAAACGGACAGCGTAGCGAGCAACGCGAGCGGAGAAGTGAGCGTAGCGAACGTTTCCCACCGATTGTTGCGGAAAGCGGAGTCCGCTGCCCCGTAGCTTCGCTTGAAGCGGGTGACATTGGTAGCGAAGTTATAGTTCAAGAAGGTAACAGAGACTTATGAGCAAAGAAACAATGAAGAGGGCGGATATACCCGACAGGTATAAATGGGATATCGCGTCCATGTACAAAGGCGACGAGGCGTGGGAGGTTGACGCGGAGCGCGCGGAGCGTGAAGCGGAGCGGTATGCACGCTTTTCGGGCAGGCTTTGCGAGAGCGCCGGTACACTGCTTGCCGCGCTCGAAGAAAAAGACGCGCTTTGGCAGCTTGCCGAGAGGGTGTTCGTTTACGCGCGCATGAGCAGGGACGAGGATAACCGCGACGCGCGAAGGCAAGCCGTGTGCGACAGGGCGCAGACCCTTATGTCCAAGATATCGGCGGCGCTGTCTTTTTTTACGCCGGAGTTTCTTTCTGTTCCGGAAGATGTGGTTTGGGGTTTCGCGGAGGAAGAAAAAGGCCTTGGGAAATACAGCCATGTGTTCCGAGTGTTGTTCAGAGAAAAGGCGCATGTGCTCTCCGAAGCCGAAGAAAGTCTTCTCGCGCAGCTTTCGGAGGTGACGGGAGCGACGGGCGATATATTCGGCATGATCAATAACGCCGATATGACATTCGGTTTCATCACCGACGAGGACGGCGACGAGACGGAATTGACGCATGGACGCTATATCGGGTTTATGGAATCGCGAAACCGTTCCGTCAGAAAAGCGGCCTTCACGAAGATGTATGACGCGTATATCAAACAGAGAAATACGCTTGCCGCCACATACAGCTTCAACACGAAGACGGACGTCGTGATGGCGCGCATCCGACGCTATCCGTCCGCCTTGGAAGCGGCGCTCTCGGGAGATAATATCCCGCTCTCCGTATACGACAATCTGATAAACTCGGTCAACGGCAAACTCAATGCTTTGCACAGATACCTTGATATCAAACGGCGGTTGCTTGGCGCGGACGAGCTTCACATGTACGACGTCTATGCGCCCGTAACAGAACGGAAGGAAGAGAAGCTGATCTATGAGGACGCGCTCGATATCATGCGCGATGGTCTTGCCGTACTCGGAGAAGAGTATATCGACGCCGTTTCCCGCGGTATTGGGGAACGCTGGATCGACGTCTTTGAAAACGAGGGAAAGACGAGCGGCGCCTATTCGTTTGGCAGCTATGACAGCAAACCGTTCATTATGCTGAATTACAATGAGAAGCTGAAGGATTTGTTCACGATAGTACATGAGATGGGGCATTCTGTGCATTCGTGGTATACGCGCAAAACCCAGCCTTTCGTGTACGGAGGGCATTCTATATTTACGGCTGAAGTAGCGTCCACCGTGAACGAATCGCTGCTCATGCATTACCTGATAGGGCGAGCGAAGAATCCGGATGAGAAGAAATATTTGGTAAATATGCACATAGAAGAATTTCGTACGACGCTGTTCCGTCAAACGATGTTCGCGGAATTTGAACGGACGACGCATGCGGCGGTCGAAAACGGCGAGGCCTTGACCGCTGATCGGCTGTCAAAAGAATACCTGTCTCTCAATAAGAAGTATTTCGGCGATGCCGTCGTCAGCGACGACGTTATAGCTGCGGAATGGTCACGCATACCGCATTTTTACCGGGCGTTCTACGTCTATAAATACGCTACGGGCTATTCGGCGGCGACGGCAATAGCAAAGCGGCTGATAGACGGCGGAACGACTGAGCGCGACGCGTATATATCATTCCTCAAATCGGGAGAAAGCGATGATCCGCTCGAACTGCTCAAGATCGCGGGCGTGGACATGAGCGCGTCCGAGCCTGTCGAGAGGGCGATGGACACATTCGAATCGCTCGTGGATTTATTGGAAAGCTTGATATAATGAAAGCCGACGCTGCGGGAGACAGGAAGGTCAATATATTCGCAAACGGCGACGCCGCTTCCGGTGAAGTTGGGAACAGCTTTAAGGTCAAACTCGAAAAAGCGGGCTTTGCGGTCGTTCCGGGGTTTGACGCGGCGGCCGAATTTATCGTCTGTATCGGCGGCGACGGTTCACTGCTCAATATGCTCGCCGTGCTGCGTTTTCCGGATGTTCCGATAGTGGGCGTCAATACAGGGCATCTCGGTTTCTTTCAGGAACTGCAGCCGGGAGAGCTTGATGAATTTATATTCAGGTATAAGGAGAAGCAGTACGTTATACAGGAGCTCAAGACACTGCGTGCCAATATATTAGGCGCGGACGGCGAAGAGGACGCGATTCTTGGTTTGAATGAGATCGTAATACACGGCGCGCGTTCGCATGTGGCCTACTTGAATATATTCATAGGCGACAGTTTTATCGAAACATTCCGCGGAGACGGCATCCTCGTGTCGACGCCGGCCGGAAGCACGGCTTACAACTATGCGCTCGGAGGCAGCATCGTAGACCCGCGTCTCGATCTCTTGCAGATCACGCCGAGCGCGCCGATCAACAATTCCGCCTACCGTTCTTTCACATCAAGCATACTCCTGCCGCCGCATCTCTCCGTCAACGTGTTCCCGGAATTCGTTCGCGAGCGTGATATATTGGTGGCGGCGGACGGCGCGGAGCGCGCATATACGGAAGTTAAGCGGATCCGTGTCGCGTTTTCAGGTGAAACAGTGCGGCTTTTGCGTTTTCCGCATTATGATTTTTGGAACAAAGTGAAACAGAAGCTGCTGTGATGACCGCGCAGCGCGCGTTTATGCGAGAAAAGGCACATCGCGGACAAGTACCTCAATGATCGGTTTGCAATAATACAATTACGGTAAATCAAAGCCGTTCATGCCCTGAAAAATAAGGGATAGGCGTGCAATGGAAAAATACGACCTGCTGTACAAACCGGAAAAAGCGGATGAATGTTTTAATGTCAAAGAGATACTGAAACGACGTCTCTCTGTTTCGGCAAGATTGCTCAGGCGTCTGAAATACGGCGGCGGCGTCAGCCGAAACGGCTTGCCGGCCAAGATGAACGACAAAGTCGTCGCGGGCGATATTTTGACTGTTGCGTTTCCGAGTGAGGGCAGCGGATTCGAACCGGAGCCTATTCCGATCAGCGTAGTCTATGAGGACAGTGACTTGCTAGTTATAGACAAGCAGGCGGGGTTGGTAGTCCACCCGACAAAAGGGCATCCTGCGCATACTGTCGCAAACGGTTTGACTTATCGTATGGCCGAAAGCGGCGAGCATTTTAAAATACGCTTTATCAACCGTCTCGATATGGATACCACAGGGTTGCTCGTCGTCGGAAAAAACGCGTACAGCCAACAGGATTTCGCGCGTCAGTCAGCCGAAAATCGCGTGGTGAAACGATATGAGGCTGTTGTAGTCGGCTTAGTCGAGCCGGAAGAAGGCGTGATTGAACTTCCGATCCGTAAGGAGGATGATGCCGGGTTGAGACGCGTCGTCAGACCTGACGGCGCTCATTCCGTTACGCGCTACCGTG
This sequence comes from Eubacteriales Family XIII. Incertae Sedis bacterium, assembly GCA_031266025.1. Lineage (GTDB taxonomy): Bacteria > Bacillota > Clostridia > Peptostreptococcales > Anaerovoracaceae > JAITLA01. The sequence continues at coordinate 24,428 of JAISBV010000031.1, read as the reverse complement.
TGCTTGAACGTTTCGGCTGCGGGCGCGGCCACACGCTCCTGAGCCTTATGCTTGATACGGGGAGAACGCATCAGATCCGTGTGCATCTGTCGTATATCGGCCATGCCGTCGCGGGCGACGCGCTTTACGGCGGGGAGTCTCCGCTGCTCATAGACAGGCAGGCGCTGCACGCGGCGGAGCTTGCATTCAGCCATCCGAGGACGAAGAAAATGCTGCGTTTCACGGCGCCATTGCCCGAGGATATGAAAAATCTGCTTGAATATTTGCGCGCTTTATGCGACAATGCCGGAGACGGGCATACGAAAAACGCCTTTGCTGAGGTATGACATATATCTACTTCATGATATTATTGCAATTATGATACAATTGCGATATAGTATTAACAGTTATTTTATTTAGAAAGGGGTGTTTGCGAAACGTGATTACGAAAAAGCATTTTAGCATACGATTCTGCGCGACGCTTGCCTTGGTCTTCACCGTGCTGTCGGCGTTCGTCTCCGACTGTGTCTTTGCGAGCGGCGGGGGAGAACCGGAGATCAGCCACGCGCTTGGAAACGCTCTGCCGTTTTGGAGCGTGGCGCCGTTTGCCGGGCTGCTATTGTCCATCGCCATATTTCCCTTGGTAAAAGCGCATTGGTGGGAAAAGCATCTGTTCAAGGTTTCGATTTTTTGGTCGCTCTTGTTTTTTATCCCTTTCGCGATAGGCTTCGGCGCGGAAACCGCACTGCTTGAACTTATCGAGATCGTTCTCCTTGACTATCTGCCTTTCATCATATTGCTTTGGGGTCTGTTTGCCGTATCGGGCGGCATAGTGCTGCGCGGTGATTTGGCCGGAACGCCAAAGGTTAACCTGCTGATGCTTCTGATAGGAACATTGCTTGCGAGTTGGGTCGGTACGACAGGCGCCAGTATGCTGCTTATAAGACCCATGATTCGCGCAAACGCGCACAGGAAGAAGAAGGCTCATATAATAGTTTTCTTCATATTCCTCGTTTCAAATATGGGCGGTTGTCTGACGCCGGTCGGCGATCCGCCGCTGTTCCTCGGCTTTCTGCGCGGCGTGCCGTTCTTTTGGACCATGCGGTTAGCGCCTTTGTTGTTATTAAACATTGTTATACTTCTTGTTGTGTTCTACATTATGGACAGAAGGCTCTACAAAAAGGAAGAGCCCGAAACGAGAAGCCCGGCCGGCTCCGAAACAAAGACTCCGCTAAGTTTGGCGGGCGCTCACAACCTGATATTTCTCGCCGTCATAGTAGGCAGTGTTATACTGAGCGGTTTCACCTCTTCGCATCCTTCGTTCTACGATGCGAATACAGGCGTGTTGTTCGGCGTTCCTGTATACAATGAAACAATACTGCCATACAACAGCATACTCCAGATGGCCCTTATAGTATTGGCGGGAATCCTCTCCGTCGTGACCACGAAGCGTGAGCTTCGCAAGGAAAACCTGTTTACATGGGGGCCGATCAAAGAGGTTGGGCAGCTTTTCATCGGCATATTCATCACGATGATACCCGCGCTCGCCATACTGAACGCGCGCGGCGCCGAGCTCGGTCTTGCCTCTCCGTGGCAGTTCTTCTGGGCCACAGGGGCGCTTTCGAGCTTTTTGGACAACGCGCCGACATATCTGGTGTTCATGACCACTGCGGGTTCGCTCGGCGCGGCGGAAGGTATCGCGACGGCGGTAGGCGCGATAGCGCCCCAAATCCTGATAGCCATTTCAGCCGGCGCGGTATTCATGGGCGCCAATACGTATATCGGAAACGCGCCGAACTTTATGGTTCGCTCGATAGCGGAAGAAAATGAAATCAAGATGCCGAGCTTTTTCGGGTATATGGGTTGGTCATTGTGTTTTCTGATTCCTCTGTTCGTTATAGACACGCTGATATTTTTTATTAATTAGATTGACCCGAAAAGGGCAAGCATAGTAAAATAATCATAGATTACAGAGCTTTGGCGAAAAAGGAGATTTAAGATGGCGAAAATATACTACCAGAACGATTGCAATCCGGCGCTTTTAGACGGCAAGACCGTGGCTGTAATAGGATACGGCAGTCAGGGGCACGCGCATGCGCTGAATCTCAAAGAGAGCGGCGTAAGCGTAGTTGTGGGGCTGTACGAAGGCAGCAAGTCGTGGAAGGACGCCGAACGCGAAGGATTGAAAGTAACGACGGCGTTCGAAGCCGCGAAGGCGGCGGACGTTATCATGATACTCGTTCCCGATGAGAGACAGCCCGAGATATACGAGCAGAGCGTGGCGCCGAATCTCACGGAGGGGAAGATGCTGATGTTTGCCCATGGGTTTAATATTCATTTTAGGCAAATAGTACCTCCAAGCAACGTCGATGTGACGATGATCGCGCCCAAAGGGCCGGGACACACGGTTCGCAGCGAGTACGCGGCCGGCAAGGGCGTGCCTTGTCTCATAGCCGTGCATCAGGACTATACGGGCAAGGCGCGGGACAAGGCCTTGGCTTATGCGGCGGGCATAGGAGGATCAAGGGCCGGCGTGCTCGCAACGACGTACAGGGAAGAAACGGAAACGGATTTGTTCGGCGAACAGGCTGTGCTCTGCGGCGGCGTTACGGCCTTGATGCAAGCCGGCTACGAAACGCTTGTCGAGGCGGGATACGAGCCTGAGAGCGCATATTTTGAATGTATTCACGAGATGAAACTCATCGTGGACATGATTTATCAGGGCGGTTTCGGCCGCATGCGTTATTCGATATCGAATACCGCCGAATACGGGGATTACGAAACCGGCAAGCGCATCATCACGGATGAAACCAAGGCTGAGATGCGTAAGATTCTTGAGGAGATACAGGACGGAACATTCGCGCGTAATTGGATCACCGAGAACAAGGTGGGTTTGCCGCATTTCCTCGCTTCGAGACGCATAAAAGCCGATCACGAATTAGAAAATGTAGGAAAAGAACTCAGAAAGATGTATTCATGGAATAAGTGAGGTTTGTATGCAGCTCAGCGGGGCAAAAATTATTATGGAATGCCTGTTGGAGCAGGGGGTGGACACTATCTTCGGCTTCCCGGGCGGACAGATCATGCCGCTTTATGACGCGCTTTACGATTATACGGAGGATGGCAGAATACGGCATATACTGACTTGCCACGAACAGGGCGCGACGCATGCGGCCGACGGTTTCGCGCGCTCTTCGGGAAAGGTCGGCGTTTGCTTCGCGACGAGCGGGCCCGGCGCCACGAACACGGTGACGGGTATAGCCACGGCATATATGGACAGTTCACCTATAGTCGTTATTACGGGTCAGGTGCCCGTTTCGCTGATAGGCAGGGATTCATTTCAAGAGGTCGATATAGTGGGGATTACGCTCCCCATAACAAAGCACAGTTTTCTCTGCAAGGATGTTTCCGAGTTGGCGGGCGCTGTCAGAAACGCTTTCAAAATCGCAAAGAGCGGCAGACCGGGCCCTGTCCTGATCGATGTTCCGAAGAATTTAATGACAGATAAGGCCGATTACAAGCCCGCAAAGCCGCTTTCGGCGGGCGCCGCGCCGCAGGTATCGGACGAGAGCGTCAAACTCTTGGCGCACATGATCAACAACGCGAAAAAACCTGTAATATGCGCGGGCGGCGGCATCGTCATTTCAGACGCTTCGAAGTTGTTGACTGAATTGGCCGAAAAATCACATATACCCGTCGCGACTACGCTCATGTGTCTCGGTTCCTTCGACAGAAACAATCCGCTTTCTCTCGGCATGGTCGGTATGCACGGCGAACGGGACGCCAATCTGGCCGTGCACAACGCGGATTTGCTCGTTTCTATGGGTATGCGCTTCAGTGATCGCGTGACGGGGGACTTGCAGCGCTTCGCAAAAGGAGCTAAAGTCATACATGTGGACATCGACCGATCTGAAATCGACAAGAACGTGCTCAGCGACGAGCACATTATAGGGGATGTACGCGACGTGCTTGGACGCGTAATGCCTTTGATAAAAGAAAACGGGCGCCGCGCGTGGAATGACGAGGTTCGCTCCTACAGGCGTGAGCCGTCCGCGACGGGTTCCGCGAGCTTTGGCCCTTCCGAGATATTCGCTGCCGTACGTGACGCGCTTGGGGACGACGTCATAGTGGCGACGGATGTGGGGCAACATCAGATGTGGACGGCGCAGAAATGGCCGTTTTCAAAGCCGCGCCGCCTTATCACATCGGGCGGTCTCGGCACTATGGGTTTCGGACTCGGCGCCGCGATAGGGGCAAAGGTTGCGAATCCCGACAAGCGGGTTATTCTTTTCACAGGGGACGGCAGCTTTCGCATGAATTGCGCCGAGCTTATGACGGTTTCGTCGCAAGACTTACCCATTATCGTATTCGTGCTGAAAAATAACACGTTGGGCATGGTTCGGCAATGGCAGAAGTTGTTTTTCAGCAAGCGTTTTTCAGCCACTGATTTGCCTGACGTGTTGGATTACAGAGGTTTGGCTGAATCGTTCGGGCTGTTCGGCCGACATGTAAATGACGTGAACGGACTCAAGAACGCCGTATCGGAGGCTCTTGCGCAGGGTTGCGGCGCGGTTATCGCCTGCGAGGTGTTCATAGATGAAAACGTGTGGCCAATAGTGCCTCCGGGCGACGCGATCAACAACCAATTGACAAAGGAATAGATATTGTAAGATATTTCTTTATTGTTCAAAACTTAAATCAAGACTACTCAACCGACCGAAGATTTTTTCGGAGATTGGTCTCAAAGCGGCAACGTGTGGCTCCGCCACATTCCTCCGCTCGCCTTGCTCGCTTCGCTGTCCTGTTTTACATTGCGGCTGAAGCCGCGTAAAACAGGCAACTTTGCTGTCGAGGGCGTACACAATAGTACGTTGAGCAGTGGATTTGACGATTCGGGGCCGAGATAAGGAAAAAAGAACGGCCGGTTGAGTAGTTATCATTAGGAATGTATGGATGATAAACGTATTGCCGTGCTCATAGACGCGGACAATGTTTCAAGCAAATACATCAGCTATATCATGAACGAGGTGTCCAACCACGGAACGCCCACATATAAGCGCATTTATGGGGATTGGACATCTGTTAAGATGACGTCGTGGAAAGATGTGCTCCTCGAACTTTCTGTGATTCCTATGCAGCAGTACAGCTATACGACAGGCAAGAACGCCACGGATTCGGCGCTTATTATTGACGCGATGGATATACTGTACTCCGGCAGGGTGGACGGATTCTGTATCGTTTCGAGCGACAGCGATTTTACGAAGCTCGCCTCGCGTTTGCGGGAGGCGGGCATGCTTGTGATAGGCATGGGTGAAAAAAAGACGCCGGTGCCGTTTCGCGCGGCCTGCGATATGTTCAAATACCTTGAGGTTTTGGCGAGCGTCGAAAACAAGGGCGCCGAGGAAGACGCGGCGCACAGGGAGAAGGACTCGGCCGATTTTACTGCCGAGACCGCCAAGAAAAATCCGCCCAACAACAAGGAACGGGCGAAACTGATTCGTACAATACGAACGATTGTTACCGAGATATCGGACGAGGACGGATGGGCTTTTTTGGGTGAATTAGGCAGCATTCTCAACAGAAGACTGCCCGATTTCGATTCGAGAAATTACGGCGCCATGAAACTGACGCCGCTTATCGAAAGCTTGGGGAGCTTCGATATTGAGTCGAGAAAAACGAGCAATCCGCACGTTACACATAAATATATAAGGAATAGGGATAAGGGATAATATGCAACTCACATTACTTGGAATATTGGCGCTCGGCGGTGCGATTCTGCTGATTTACGCCACATTGCACAGAAGGCCGACTGACGCGGAACGTGCTAACAGGCGGCGATCCGACGACGGCAAAATCATATATCTTTTCAATGACCGAGCCGGCGAGAGCGAAGGCAGTTCCGACGGCGATTCCGAAGCTCAAGAAGCGGCGGACGGAGAATTTACGGACGTGGAATTCAGCGAGGTCAAGGCAGAGGAATCGAATGAGGACAGGGAAAAATAAAGCCGATAAGCGTTATGTCGCGGGCACGGTCTGCGCGGCTGCCTTGGTTGGACTCAAATTACTGCTGTTTTACGCGTTCATAGGCGTAAAACCGTATTTTGCGGCGGTCTGGTTCTTGACGTGTCTGTTTACTTGCTTGTTTTTTTCTGTTTTTCACAACAAATGGATACCGGCGGCGGTATATTTTGTGCTGTCACTGATCATGTTCGCGGACGTGACATACAACAGTTTTTTCAATCATTACCTGTCCGTGAACATGCTCGGCGCGGTCGGTATGCTCGACGATATAGGCGCAAGCATCTTGGAGGTGCTGCGCCCCTCGTTTTTTCTGATACCGCTTGACGCGGTCGCGATCCTGTGTATGCTTGCTATTTGGCGCGTTGTGCAAAACAGGGAAGACTTTGCCGATTGGATACTTTCGGAAACAATCGGCGCTGAAGACGGGCGCGGCGAGAATACGGTTTCCGCCGGCGCGGTCGGCGCCGAGACAGGGCAGGACGCAGATACCGCTTTCTCCGACGCGGTCAACGCCGATTCAAATTTCATATCGGGTTTTTCTTTATATGACGATCTGCATGATACCGCGCTTGACGAGTATTATACTGAAGTGCGGCTTCTGACCGGCCGCAGCGAAAAAAAAAAGCGGCTCAGGGAACGGAGACGAAAGCTGCCGGTCAAACTTTTTACGCAGCTCGCGCGACTCGGACGCATTAATTACGGTATCGCAATCGTGATCGTACTGTGCGTTTTAATCGGCAATCCTTTCGGCTCAAACCTGATCACGTCGCTTTCGAATCAGGAGATATACGCCTACCATCTCGGCGACGCTTTATTCAGGGGCGAACGCGACGGTATGGCTTCGCGCCCCGATGCTATGGAGTTGATTTTGGCCGACAATTACTCGGATGAAAAGAACGGGCCGCTGTTCGGCGTTGCTCAAGGGCGCAACCTGATCGTGATACAGCTTGAATCATTTCAGAATTTTGTAGTGGGTTTGAATTATAACGAACAAGAGATCACACCGAATCTGAACAGGCTCATAGAAGATAATACTGTCTATTTTGATCAATTTTTTCATCAGGTAGGCGCCGGCAATACATCGGACGCCGAGTTCGCGATCAACAATTCCATATGCGGAAGTTCGCGCTACTTTACGTATAAGCTCTTTTCAAACAATACGTTTCGCGGACTGCCTGTACTCTTGAAAGAAAAGGGCTATTCGACCGCTGTTTTTCACGCTTATGAAGACATTTTGTTTTGGAACAGGGCCGAGATGTATCCTGCCGAGGGTTTCGATTTGTTTTACGGAGGTCTCGATGATCATCGCATGGGCGATTATCATTTGACGGAATGGATGGGTTGGGGGCTGCCGGATTCGGAATTTTACAAACAAACGCTGCCGTTTATGGAAAAACTTCCTCAACCTTTCTACAGTTTCGTTATATCGCTGTCCAATCATCATCCGTTCGAAATGCTTGATCATTACCAATTCATTGATCTGCTGCCCGAGGATGAAGGCACGCTCGTCGGCAATTATCTGCAGAGCGCCGCTTATACGGATTGGTCGCTCGGCATATTTTTGGACGGTCTCAAAAACGCGGGACTGTATTACAATTCGCTTATAGCGATCTACGGCGATCACCAAGGATTGACGCAGGAGGGCGATACGCCGATCCATATGGAGCGTCTGCTCGGCAAGCCTTATGATTTCGATGTGATGATGAATATTCCTCTCATAATCTCGATGCCTGACATCGAAAGCGCGTCCGAGGATTTGCGAACGACGGCGAGCGCCGTCTCCGCGTCGGCTCTCGCTTTGAGACCGGCCGTCGATATACGCGGAACGGTGCATACGGTCGGCGGGCAGATCGATTTCCTGCCTACGGCGGCCTATCTGCTCGGCATAGAGGATTTGGCCGTGCATTTCGGGCATAATCTGCTGACTGCGGACAAGGGTTTCGTCGCCGTACAAACCTATATGCCAAGGGGTTCTTTCATAACAGACGACACGCTGTTCGAGATGTCTCGCGACGGCGCCTTTGATTACAGCCGAGTCACGGACAGGCGGACGAGGGAACCCGTAAGCGTATTTTCGCACATTGAGGAACACGAACGCTCGCTGAACATCCAGTTTGCTTCGGAACTCGTATTGGATGAGGATATGATTATGAGCGGTACAAATTCGGCCGCCGCGTCTTTCGGAGAAGACGGCGCGTTCACCGGTGAAGCGAATGCCGAATGAAGTCAAGAAATGGATTATTACGGACATTGTAATCGCGCTGCTGATCTTTCTGTTGCTGAATCCGTTTGAACTTGCGTTCGTTTCGGCGCTGAACGCGCGCGAATGGACGCTTTATCATCTCGGGGACGTCCTTAAAAGCCTTTCGCGCGAGGAAATTTCCGCCACGAACGCGCGCGATTATTTTCTCGCTGCCGGAGTTTATGAGACTTTGGAAAAGGATGAATATTTCGGCGCCGCGAGGGATAAGAATATCATAATAGTGCAGCTTGAGTCCTTCCAGAATATGGCGGTGGGCGCGTACTATAACGGCGAAGAGATCACGCCGCGCATCAACGCTTGGATGCGCGAGGACGGTATGCTGTATTTTGACCGATTCTATCAACAGGTGGCGAGCGGCAACACCTCTGACGCGGAATTCGCAGTAAAAAATTCAAATATAGGTACGGTAGAAAGTTATACGAATCAAATATACGATGAGAATTATTTCCGCGGCTTGCCGCGTTTGCTTTCGGAGGCCGGCTACAGAACCATGGTTATGCACGGATATGACAGATCCTTTTGGAACCGTGAAAATATGTACGAGACGGAGGGTATTGATCGATTTTACAGCGACGCCGACTATGTGAACGACAGGATAGAGGGTATAGGAGGCGGTAATATCTCGGGTATAAGCGACGAGGCGTTCTACCGGCAATCCGTAGATATCCTTGAAGAAGAGAGGAAGACAGGTCTTTTTTTCAGTATGATTATATCGCTGTCGAGTCATCATCCGTTTAATCTTCCCGATGAGCTCCGCGAAATAGGGATACTGCCCGAAGATCAAGGTTCTACATTCGGCAATTACGTGAATTCCGTCAGGTATGCGGATCGCTGTTTCGGCGGGTTTATCGATCAACTGAAGGAGAACGGCCTTTACGATGATTCACTGCTTATCGTATACGGCGATCATCAGGGTTTGATCAAAAGCGATGAATACGCCGCGCGTTGGCTCGGGAGATACGATTACGACATTATGATGAACATTCCATTGCTCATACACATACCGGGTTCGAAGGCATCGGCGCGCGTGCTGAGCGCTGCGGGCGGGCAGATAGATATACTGCCGACGGCGGCGTGGCTGCTCGGCTTTGAAACATTGGACACGTTGTATTTGGGTCAGAATCTCTTAAAGGCCTCGGAGGGTTTTGTCCCCGAAAAGGCGCATCTGCTAAAGGGTTCGTTTATAAAGGGCGATGTGATTTTTGAAATGTCCCGCGACGGCGTGTTTGAAAACAGCCGCGCGTGGAATATAAGAACCGGTGAATCCATTTCGACGGAAGGGCTCGAAGAAGACAGCCTTCGGGCAAAGCGCATGATAGAAACGGGCGAATTTTATCTGAGGGAGGACGTACTGCGCAAAATGTATCTCGAAGGCAAGTCATTCGAACGCATACTTTTCGAGTCGGAAAACGTCTCCGCGCTTCCGCGCGAGGTCGAGATGGTATGTATGATCAATGAACCCGCGGAGAGTCTTTATTCGAGCGAAGCGCGGCTTGCGACGTACACGCCGGAGGAGCTTATGGGCAGACTGACGGAAAATCCGGGCGAGCGTCTGATGGTTTACGCACAGGACGCCTTGGCCGTGTTTGAGGTTTTTGACGAGCGCTATTCCGGCAGGGCTGTAAACCGCGGCGTGCGCTACATAAAAGATGAGACTGCCGCGCGGTTCTATGCTGAAATACAGGAACGTATAATCCCTGTTATACGCGATCTTTCTGACTGGACAAAGGTGGAATATCTCGGATATGCGCACTGCGCGCTGCTTGCCGATGAGAACGTATATTCGACGGAACAGATCGATACATTTATCAAGACCATGGAGCCTGAGGCCGTGATCATGCCGGAAGCTTCGCAGAACCCCGATTTTATTCGTGTACTCGAGCAGGCGAATTTTATTTATGAATATGAATCCGGGGAAGTTTTGAAGCGGACAGAGCAGATATTTTCACTGCGTTTGGACGGTCTCATATTGCGGCGAAGCTTTGCCGGAACGCCTGAGCGCCCGGCGATAAAGCTTGCGGAATTTTCGCGGGAAGAGAGCGGTTCCTCAGAGGAACAGAAACGATGAGCATATACGCTATAGCGGATTTGCACCTGTCGTCTTCGGGTGAAAAACCTATGGATATATACGGCGGCGAGTGGGTGAATCATACAAAAAAGACCGAAGAAAACTGGCGTCGCACGGTAGGGAACGACGATACGGTTATTATCGCCGGTGATTCATCGTGGTCGCTGCGTCAGAAGGACGCGACGGACGATCTGATGTGGATAGCGGCGCTTCCCGGCAAGAAGGTCTTGATAAAGGGCAATCACGATCTGTGGTGGGCGTCCGTTTCGCGCCTGAACATGTTAGACCCGTCTATGTTCTTTCTTCAAAATACTCATTATGAGGCTGAGGGCGTCGCTATCTGCGGTTCCAGGGGTTGGATATGTCCCGGCGACAGTTATTTCTACGCGGACGATGAAAGGATATACGCGCGCGAGCTCAGGCGTCTTGAGATGTCGCTCGCGTCAGCGCGAAACGCCGGGCATTCACGGATTATCGCAGTGCTGCATTTCCCGCCCACAAACGACAAAAAGGACGCGTCCGGCTTCGTGCGGCTCGTGCGCGAATACGGCGCGGAACGTGTTCTGTACGGTCATCTGCACGGCGCGGACACGTTCGGGCGCAGCATACGCGGCTATCATTACGGAACGGAGTACAGCCTGATTTCCCTCGATTATCTTCACTGTACGCCGCTGCTGATATTGTAAACGATTACTGCTTAAATCAAGACTGCTCAAACGCCGCGTCAGTTTTATCCGAAGCTTGCGAACGGGTAAAAACAGAGTGGGGTTTGGGTAGTTACAACATAGAGGTAAAAATGAAAAGGGTAACAATAATAGTAATGGACAGTCTCGGAATAGGCGCGCTGCCGGACGCCGAAAGTTACGGAGACGCGGGCGCCGACACCTTGCTGCACATCCTCGAGGCAACGCCGGGGCTTGCGATACCGAACCTGATGTCGCTCGGTCTTTGCAATATACGCGGCGCGGCCGGCGGGCGGTCGCGCACAAAATCGCCGCGCGGCGCTTACGCCCGTCTCAATGAAGTCTCGCCCGGCAAGGACACGATCACGGGCCACCTGGAGATAGCCGGACTGCTCACCGAAATTCCGTTCAAAACGCGCGAGCGCTTTCCCGACGATTTCATACGGGAATTCGAGCAGCGCATAGGCGCGGAAACCCTTGGCAATTACGCCGCGTCCGGCACCGTGATCATCGAAGAACTCGGCCCCGAGCACGAGCGTACAGGCAGACCCATAGTCTATACATCGGCGGACAGCGTATTCCAAATCGCCGCCAATACAGCGATCATACCGCTCGAGCGGCTTTATGAGATATGCCGCATCGCACGCGAAATGCTAATAGGCGAGTTGTCCACCGGCCGCGTTATAGCGAGACCTTATGTAATCGAAAACGGCAAAAGAATCAGGACGTCCGACAGGAAGGACTACGCTGTGCCGCCGAGCGGCCCGACGCTTCTTGACCGCGTGAAAGAGACCGGCATGACGGTCTTTGCCGTGGGCAAGATCAGCGATATATTCAACGCGCAAGGCATAACGGAATCCGTTCACACGGATAACAACATGGACGGAGTGGACAAGACATTGGCGGCGCTCATGCGTGATTTCAGCGGTCTCATCTTCACGAATTTAGTGGATTTCGACTCGAAGTTCGGGCACAGGCGCGATCCCGCAGGCTACGGCGCCGCGCTTGCGGAATTTGACGCGCGGTTGCCGGAGCTTATGTCGGCGCTTTCGGACGATGAGATCATGATACTGTGCGCCGACCACGGCAACGACCCCGTGCACAGCGGTTGGGATCACACGCGCGAGGCCGTGCCGGCTCTTCTTTACGGCAAGAACGTGAAACCTGTCGATCTCGGCGTCAGGAATACGTTTGCCGACATAGGCGCAACGGCGGCCGAGGCCCTGAGCGTCGCGCCTCTTACTCTCGGAACGAGCTTTCTTGCGGAGATACTGAAATAGCCCGTCATTCCGGGCTTGTCCCGGAATGACCCGGAAGATGAACTAATGAAATAAATCACTTCAAATTGTCCGGATTCAGGCATTCAAGCTCCGGCAATACGAACAGCCCGTCTTTGCGCACTAAGACGCCGTCGAACCAAATCTCGCCGCCGCCGTAATCCGGCCGCTGTATCATAACGAGATCCCAGTGTACGGCGGATTTGTTGCCGTTGAACGCGTCCTCATAAGCCGCGCCCGGCGTGAGGTGAAAGCTGCCGGCTATCTTTTCGTCGAACAGCGTGTCTTTCATGGGCTTCAGCACGTAAGGATTCACGCCGAGCGCGAATTCGCCGAAAAAGCGCGCGCCCTCATCCGTATCGAGCAGCTCGTTTATTCGTTCCGTGTTGTTTGCGCCGGCTTTCACGATCTTTCCGTTTTCGATCTCGAAAACGATGTCGTCAAATGTAAAGCCCTGTTCCTCGGACAGCGTGTTGTATGAAATAACGCCGTTCATTGAATTCCTGACGGGTGCGGTATAAACTTCGCCGTCCGGGATGTTCTTTTCCCCGGAGCACTTTATGGCGGGTATATCCTTTATCGAAAATGTCAAATCCGTTCCGGGGCCCTTTACGCGCACATTGTCCGTGCGATTCATCAGATCGACGAGCGGATCCATGGCCTTGGACATCTTGCCGTAATCGAGCGTGCATACGTCGAAGTAGAAGTTTTCGAAGCCTTCGAGACTCATGCCCGAGAGCTGCGCCATGGAATCGTTCGGATAACGCAGCACGACCCATTTCGTGTGATTGACGCGATAATCAAGCACGGGCCGCAGACCCCTGTTGTACATATTCAGCTTGTCCGGCGGTATATCGGCGAGCTCGGAGCTGTTAAGACCGCCGCGAACGGCTATATACGCGTCGATGCCCTTCATTTGGGCAAGCTGATATTCCTTCATAAAGTCGATCTGTCCTTCCTCGCAGCCAAGCAGTATTTCCCTCGTTATCGACGAGTCGCGTATCTCCGCGAACGGCAGACCTCCCGCTTTGTAGACGTCTTTTATGATTCGGCGGATCAGCGGCTTGCAGGGCTCGCCCTCGTAGGAGACTAGAACCCTTTCGCCCTTTTGCACATCGCACGAATAGCCGACCAACACCTGTGAGAGTTTATTCAATCTTTCATCCATGATACATATCTCCTTTTAATTTGACGTGTTTTATGAAGAGTATATCACCGGCAAGCCAAGTTTTCAACACTCATAAGCATGACGGCGGTTGGAATATTTTAACTTTTATATACGGAAACAAAGATGTCTCACGCAATCCGTAGGCGGAGAACACAGCACTTCGTTTTTATATCTTAGTTCGCGGCATACCTGTGAAGTGTAACAAACAGCCGGAAAAAATCCGCGAAGCGTTATAAATGACTTTGCTTTGCTTCGCATTTATGGTACAATAAACCACAAGGGTGCGGTTTGGTATGCGGCAATATTTTCGGCGGCGGGCGAACGCACATTGCCCGTCGTTCAAATTGTGCAAGGAGTATTACATGAAACAGATCAGGATAGGGCTGCTCGGTATGGGCAATATCGGCACGGGAACATACAAGACCCTTGAGATGAACAAAGCTCTCATTACGGCCAATACCGGCGCCGAGCTTACCATTGTGAAGATATTGGAGAAAGACCTCGCGCGTAAGCGCGATGTGCGCGTACTCCCCGAACAGTTCACTCAGGAGCCTTCCGATATATTGGAATCACCCGATATTGATGTTGTGATCGAACTCTTGGGCGGCATAGAGCCGGCTACGGGTTTTATGCTGACCGCCATGAATAACGGTAAGCACGTCGTAACGGCCAATAAAGCGGCTGTTGCGGCGAATTTCGACAAGCTGACGAACGCGGCGCGTTCAAATAGCGTAATGTTTCGCTTTGAGGCGAGCGTCGGCGGCGGTATTCCCATATTAACCGCTTTGACCGCGCCGCTCTTGGCAAATGAGTACGAAGAGATACGCGGTATATTGAACGGAACCACGAATTACATACTGACACAGATGGAGGAAAACGGACTCTCATATGATTCGGCGCTGAAGGCGGCGCAGGATCGGGGCTTCGCGGAAGCGGATCCCACGGCGGACGTTGAGGGACATGATGTGGCGAACAAGCTGTCTATATTGATATCATTGGCCTTCGGCAGACGCGTTCCGCCGGAGAATATACCCACAGAAGGGATCACGAAGCTTACGATGCGTGATATTGAGACGGCGGCGGTCGACGGCGGCAAGATCAAGCTGATAGCCTCGGTCAAAAAGCGGGGGAACGATATCGAATACAGCATAAAACCCACATTCGTGCCAAACGATCATCCTTTGGCGGGCGTGCGCAATGAGTTCAACGCTATATTCGTAAAAGGAAACGCCGTAGGCGAGTTGATGTTTTACGGCAAGGGCGCCGGCCCGCTTCCCACAGGCAGCGCGGTTATGGGCGATGTAATAGAGATCGCGCGCGCCGTTTTGCGATAGTTTATCGGTAAACGCGAGTGAAACGACCGTGATAGGAGATTTTGCCCAATGAGCCTGTTCAATGATTGGAAAAAATTAACAGAAAATCAAACAAAGACGACATTCCCTGCATTCTGGGACGAATACAGCCGGACGGAAACGCGGATTTACAGCGCGATACTCAAGGCGCCAAAAAAGATCGCGGAGGGGAGTTTCAAGGAACTTGCGGATTTATACGACGCGGATTGCGTGCTGTTCATGGGTTTTTTGGACGGCGTTTTGACGAGCTTGAAAAAACCGATAGAAATCGAGAACATGACGGAAGAATCGCATATTAAGCTTTCTGTAGACGTCGAAAAATTGTACTTCAATATGCGCGCCGCCAAAGCAGAGCATCTTTACGGGTTGCCTGAGTGGGACGCCGTACTCAGCGCGGAAAGGCGCGAAGAAATCGCGAAGGAGCAGCGAAAGGCCGGAACCGTGATAAAAGGCAAGACTACCGGAAGAAATGATCCTTGTCCGTGCGGCAGCGGCAAGAAGTACAAGAAGTGTTGCGGCGCGACTGCGGATTGACCGTTTTTCTCCCGGACGCGGACGGCGGGGTTTGATTTCGCGGCTTTTAGGCACTGTAAAAAAATAACTTACACATCTTGCTTGTCTTTTTTTCGTTGGGCTTTGTTGGCGGAACCCGTTGATACTGCTGAGTATCAACGGAACCCACCGCCTCGCCCGACGAAAAAAATCCTGCGCAATCCGAGCATGTTATTTTTTCACAGAGCCTTACCGGCGAGGTGTATTATGAAATTGGGGTACGACCTTACAATTGAACAGTCGCAGAAATTGGTTATGACGCCGGAGCTCATACAAGCCATACAGATATTGCAGTTCAATACGCAGGAATTAGACGAGTATATCGACGAACAGCTTTTAACCAATCCAATACTTGAGGCTGAGACGCAAGAGCAAGAGAGCGAAAAAGAATACGGTTCGGCGTCCGACGACTTTGCGGACGGTGAGCGCGTTGACGAGCGCGGCGGGACAAATGACGAATTTGATTGGTCGGAATATCTGAAGGAGCGGGAACTTGACGATATCAGCTATCGCCAGTGGGAATACACCGCCGAGAAAAATGAATACTCATATGAGCAATTTGTAAGCTCCGAAGTAAGTCTGACGGAACATCTGATGTTTCAGCTGCAGTTCGCCGATTTAAAAAAACGCTGTCGTCAGATCGGTAAATATGTAGTCGAGTCTCTCGATCAGAACGGATACATGACGCAGAGCGCGGCGGAGATAGCGCAGCAGCTTGGCGTGAAGCGGAACAAGGTGGACTTGGTCGTGAAGACGATACAAGGGTTCGACCCTGCGGGCGTGGGCGCTGCGGATCTAAAGGAATGCCTGTTGATTCAGCTCGAACAATTGGGTATACTCACGCCCGGCATAGAAAAGGTCGTCAAGGCGCATCTTGAGGATTTGGCCGCGAACCGCCTGATCGGCATCGCAAAAGCCACGGGTCTTCCCGTCCGTGAGATACAGCGGATAGGCGATATAATCAAGTCGCTGGAGCCCAAGCCGGGGCGTCAGTTCAGCTCGTCTGCGGAGACAAAATACATAGTGCCGGATGTAACGGTCGAAAAGACAGACGGGGAATACATCATCAGCGTCAACGAGAACAATACGCCGAGATTGACTATCAGTCCCTATTACAGGCGTATGTTGCGCGCAGCAGACAAGGATTCGCAGATATCCAAATTTCTGAGCGGCCGTTTAAACTCGGCCCTGTGGCTGATAAAGAGCATAGAGCAGAGACGGCAGACCATATACAATGTAGTCAGCGCCATAGTGGCTTGGCAGATGGATTTCTTCGAACACGGGCCAAAGCATCTCAAAACGCTGACGCTCAAGCAGATCGCCGACGAAGTGGGTATTCACGAATCCACGGTCAGCCGTTCCGTAAACGGGAAATATCTTCAGAGCCCCAGAGGCGTGTTTGAAATAAAATATTTTTTCACGAGCGGCGTATCTTCGGACAGCGGTGAAAGCATCGCGTCGGGCAGCATCAAGACATTTATCCGAGAACTTATTGACGCGGAGAATCCGTTGTCGCCGCTCTCCGATCAGATGATCGCGGATATGCTTTCCGAAAGGGGAATAGAGATATCGCGCAGGACGGTGGCTAAGTACAGGGACGAAATACGTCTGCCGTCTTCGTCAAGACGCAAGCGTTTTTAAGCCTTCACAATATCATAAATCGGTAAATTTTAATTTAGTTAAGAAAGGAAACAGCAAAATGAGCATTAAAGTCGGTATTAACGGATTCGGGCGTATAGGCAGATTGGTTTTCAGGGCGGCGCTCAGCAATCCCGCCATTGAAGTGACTGCGGTCAACGATCCATTTATTGATCTTGATTACATGAAATACATGCTGACATACGATACGATTCACGGCAAATTCGACGGAAAGATTGACACGAAGGACGGCAAGCTGATCGTTAACGGTAAAAGCATTATTGCATACGCGGAAAAGGATCCCGCGAATATCCCGTGGGCTAAGGCGGGCGCCGAATACATAGTCGAATCTGCCGGCGTGTTCACGACGACGGATAAGGCTTCGGCGCATTTCAAAGGCGGCGCGAAAAAGGTCGTAATCAGCGCCCCGTCCGCCGACGCTCCTATGTTTGTTATGGGCGTCAATCAGGACAAATACACAAAAGAGATGAACGTCGTATCGAACGCCTCCTGTACGACGAATTGCTTGGCGCCGCTTGCCAAGGTTGTCCATGACAAATTTGGCATCATCGAAGGCCTTATGACTACCGTGCATTCCACGACGGCGACGCAGAAGACCGTGGACGGCCCGTCTTCCAAGGACTGGCGCGGCGGCAGAGCCGCTGCGGGCAATATAATACCGTCCTCGACCGGCGCGGCCAAGGCTGTGGGCAAGGTCATTCCCGAGTTAAACGGTAAACTCACGGGTATGTCGCTCCGCGTGCCGACCCTTGATGTTTCCGTTGTTGATCTGACCTGCCGTCTTGAAAAGGGAGCGTCTTATGACGAGATAAAGGCCGTCGTGAAAAAGGCCGCGGACGGTGATCTTAAGGGCATACTCGGTTATACGGAGGACGACGTTGTGTCGTCGGATTTCATCACAGATCCGCGTACATCCATATTCGATGCGAAAGCCGGCATCTCGCTGAACGACAATTTTGTGAAGCTTGTCGCCTGGTATGACAACGAGTGGGGTTATTCCAACAAGGTGGTGGATTTGATCGCTTATATGGCATCGGTGGACTCAAAATAATGAAACGAACTGTGAGGGATATAGACGTAACCGGCAAGCGCGTAATTGTTCGCTGCGATTTCAACGTTCCGACAGACTCGGACGGTAAAATAACCGATGAAACGCGCATAGTGGGCGCATTGCCCACGATACGGTATCTGACGGAACAAGGCGCGAAGACGATACTCATGTCGCATATGGGCAGACCGGACGGCGAGGTTGATATGAAATATACGTTGCGACCCGTCGCGGAGAGTCTTTCGGCGCATCTGGGCCGTGACGTGCTGTTTGCCGCTTCGCCCGCGGTTGTGGACGACGAAGTTCGGGCCGCGGCTGCGGGGCTCGAGCAAGGCCAAGTAATGCTTCTTGAAAACTTGCGCTTTCGCAAGGAAGAAACGAAGAACGGCGCGGATTTTGCAAAGGAATTGGCCGGACTTGCCGATATATGGGTCAACGACGCGTTCGGAACGGCGCACAGGGCTCACGCTTCCACGGCCGGCATCGCTGACCTGTTGCCTGCGGTATCAGGCTTTCTGATCGAGAAAGAGGTTAAATTCCTCGGCGATGCGGTCGAGCATCCAAAGCGTCCTCTCGTCGCCGTTTTGGGCGGCGCCAAGGTGGGCGACAAGATACCCGTCATAGAAAATCTTCTGACAAAGGTAGACAGTCTGCTTATAGGCGGCGGCATGGCCTATACGTTTTTTAAGGCGAGAGGCTACGAGATCGGCGCGTCGATCTTGGATGAAAAAAACATCGCCTTGGCTGCGTCGCTCGAAAAAACCGCAAAAGAAAAGGGCGTCGCTCTCGTGCTTCCTATAGACGTAAAAGCGGCTGCGGCTTTCGACAACGACGCCGAGTCGGCGTATTATGACGCGGACGATATACCCGCGGATCGCATGGGGCTTGACATAGGGCCCAAGAGCGCGGAAATGTTCGCTCGGATTATAAAATCAGCGGGAACCGTCATATGGAACGGCCCGATGGGCGTCTTTGAAATGCCAAGTTTCGCCGAAGGCACCAAAGCCGTCGCGTCAGCTCTCGCAAGCAGCGGCGCCGTGACCGTCATAGGCGGCGGCGATTCCGCGGCGGCCGTTGAACAGTTCGGCTTCGGAGACAAGATGACGCACATATCAACAGGCGGCGGCGCTTCGTTGGAATTCCTCGAAGGCAGAACGCTGCCGGGTATCGCCGTCATACCGGACAAAGGAGAATAGCGAGATGCGAAAGAAATTCATAGCCGGCAACTGGAAGATGTACAAGACGACAGCCGAGGCCGTCGCCTTTGCCAAAGCTTTCAAGCGGCTCTATGCGGACGCCGGCGCGGACGCGGAGGCCGGTGTCTGCGCGCCGTTCACACAGCTTGCGGCCTTGAAGGACGCCTTTGCGGGTTCGGGCGTCAAGCTTGGCGCACAGAACGTGCATTTCGAAGAAAACGGCGCCTACACCGGTGAGATTTCGGCGCCTATGCTGAAAGAGATAGGCGTGGATTACGCCATCGTCGGCCACTCGGAGCGCCGGGAATACTTTGCCGAAACGGACGAAACCGTGAACAAGAAGCTGCACAAGCTTTATGAGTACAATATTCTGCCTATACTTTGCGTCGGTGAAAAGCTTGATCAAAGGGACGCGGGCAAGGCGGAGACCGTCGTTAAAGCTCAGGTCGAAAAAGATCTGTCGGGGTTGCTTCCCGCGCAGATCGACCTGCTCGTTATAGCGTATGAGCCCGTTTGGGCCATAGGCACGGGACGCACGGCCACGCCGGAGCAGGCGCAGGAGATGTGCGCGTTTATAAGAAGAACCGTTGCGTCTCTTTACAGCGCGGCGGCGGCGGATAAGCTGCGCGTTCAATACGGCGGCAGCGTGAAGCCCGATAACGCGGCGGAGATACTCGGCAAGGCGGATGTGGACGGCGCCCTTGTCGGCGGCGCGAGCCTTGTTCCCGAGGATTTTATAAGGATAGTTAATTTTTCGGCTAATGCTTAAAATTTCAAGCAAGACTGCTTGTATGTAAAAAACAATACCATTTATGGAAGGAGTTTAGGATGAGCATTGAACATGTAAAGGCGAGGGAAGTGCTTGATTCGCGAGGCAATCCCACGGTAGAGGTCGAGGTGATTTTGGACTGCGGTGCAAAAGGCCGAGCCATAGTTCCTTCGGGCGCGTCAACCGGAGCGCATGAAGCCGTAGAGCTGCGGGACGGCGACAAAGGGCGTTATCTCGGCAAGGGCGTCAAAAACGCCGTCAAAAATGTGAACGAGATTATAGCGCCTGAATT
The DNA here is from genome assembly GCA_031266025.1 of Eubacteriales Family XIII. Incertae Sedis bacterium. Classification (GTDB taxonomy): domain Bacteria; phylum Bacillota; class Clostridia; order Peptostreptococcales; family Anaerovoracaceae; genus JAITLA01. Next base: position 4,101 of record JAISBV010000031.1, on the reverse strand, counting down.
GACAGACCGGTGCAGCTTCGATCAGGCGGGTATAGACGGTCTGCTGAAAAAGCTCGACGGTACGCCCAACAAAGGTAATCTCGGCGCAAACGCCATACTCGGCGTATCGCTTGCCGTCGCCCGCGCTTCGGCCGATTGCTTGGATATTCCGCTCTACAGATACATAGGCGGAACAAACGCCAAGACATTGCCGACGCCCATGATGAACATATTGAACGGCGGACAGCATGCCGACAATACAGTTGATATTCAGGAGTTCATGATTATGCCGGTCGGCGCGCCGTCGTTCGCCGAAGCTCTGCGCATGGGCGCGGAAGTATTCCATAGTCTGAAAACCGTACTGAAGGGAAGGGGTCTCAATACGGCGGTCGGAGACGAGGGAGGTTTTGCCCCGAATCTCACCACAAACGAGGAAGCGATCAAGGTCATCATCGACGCTATAGAAAAAGCGGGTTATAAGCCGGGCGCGGACGTCAAGATAGCGCTCGACGCGGCCGCCAGCGAGATGTACGATTCCAAGGCCAAGATATATAAATTAGAGGGCGAGGGCGTCAATAAGACTGCCGAAGAGATGGTGGCCTACTACGAAATGCTCACGGACAAATATCCCATAATCTCGATCGAGGACGGCTTGGCGGAGGATGATTGGGCCGGCTGGAAGCTCATGACCGATAAGCTTGGCAAGCGAATACAGATAGTCGGCGACGACCTCTTCGTCACGAATACGGAACGGCTGTCTCGAGGCATAAACGAGGGTATAGCCAACTCAATACTGATAAAGGTCAATCAGATCGGCTCGCTGACGGAAACTCTCGACGCTATAGAAATGGCCAAGAAAGCGGGCTATACGGCCGTTGTTTCCCATCGCTCCGGTGAAACTGAGGATGTTACGATATCCGATATTGTCGTCGCGACGAATGCGGGTCAGATCAAGACGGGATCGCTGTCGAGGACGGATCGCATAGCCAAATACAATCAGTTGCTGCGTATAGAGGAAGAGCTTGGCGTTTCGGCGGTATATGCGGGCGGCGATGCATTTTACAGTCTTAAATAGTAATGTAACTACTCAAACACCACGCCATTTTTGACATCTCGGAACCTGCCGTCGGTTATTGGTCTCCTCACGTAGCTTCAAGTACGCTCCGGGGGCCAAAACCGCCGGCAGAACCCGATCTGAACAAAACTGACGCGGCGTTTGAGTAGTCTTGATTAAACTTTTGAACAATATCATTTTGAACAACAACAAAATATAGAGCTTGCCATAAGAGGGCCTGTGTGATATTATTATACATTGCGCGGCAAGAATCGCGTTATACGGAGACTGTGTTATGGAGCGGGAACACGAATGTGACCGGAACGCAGCGGCGACTTGCGCCGAAGCTGTCTTTATGCGCGAAGCTTTGAGCGAGGCCGCGAAGGCCGCAGAAGCGGGAGAGATACCGATCGGCGCCGTCGTTGAAAAGGACGGGCTTATTATAGGCCGCGGACGTAACAGGACGGAGACCGAAAAGGATCCTACGGCTCATGCCGAGATTGAGGCGATAAAACAGGCGGCAAAGACGCTCGGCGCTTGGCGGCTCACGGACTGCCGTATGTACGTGACGACTGAGCCTTGCGCAATGTGCGCCGGAGCGCTCGTTTTGGCGCGCGTTGATAAGGTATACATAGGGGCGCTGAACGTCAAAGGAGGCGCTTGCGTATCCCTGCGCAATCTGCTTTGGGACGACAGGCTGAACCATCGCGTTGATTTGGAGACAGGCGTTCTGCGTGATGAATGCGAACATATTATAAAGGAATTTTTTGCGCGGCTCAGAGCTGAGAAGCGTATGTATTCGGAGGACGAGCATCTATGAAAAAATCCGGCGGCATAATTTTTGCGATCATTTTGGCGTTTTTTATGTCGACGGCGCCGAGCTTTGCGGAAGGGCTGAACCTTGTTAACAATTATCCCGAAGAGGGCAGCAATGCGTCTCCTCCGGCCAATCTCGGCATCAAACTTTTCTTTGACAACAACGTGTCGTCGCGTGAACTTCGCGAGCAGAACGAAAGCTGCTTCAAGCTGATAGACGATGAAGGAAAGGCGGTGCCGCTTAAAGTTCTTTATACGGACGCCGATCCGAACTATATACTCGTAATAGCCGAACCCGAGGACGAAAAGCTCGGGCTGGGCTCGGACAGGGAGTACCGCTTCGAGATAGCGCAGGAACTGCAGGCGCTTGACGGGTCGACGCTTGACGCGCCCGAATCCATCACATTCCGTACGCGCAACTCATCTATGGACATGACTATCAATATGGTGATTATGGGCGTTATGGTCGCGGGCATGTTAGTGTTTTCAACGATTTCGATGCGCAGACAAATGAAGAAGAGCGCGGCTTCGGATGAAAAGCAAAAGGTGAATCCGTATAAAGTAGCGAAGGAAACGGGCAAGAACGTGACGGATATCGTCGCGCAGGAAGATAAAAAGAAACAGAAAGTCGCGAAGAAGAATGCCGCTAAAGGCGACCGGAACGATGATAAGAGCGCTGTCAAGGACGGCGTCGAAACGGCGGAAAACGTCGACCGGCGCCGTGTAAAACGCGTGAAGGGGCCGCGTCCGGTCTCGGCTGCGGGAAGCAGCTACAAATCGGGACGCAAAGCCGCCGCCGAGAAGAGGGCGCGCGAAGAGGCCGAGCGCTTGGCAAAAGGTACAACGAAACCCAAGAACAAGAGCGCCGGAAGCAAAAAAAAGAAGAAGTAGCGCTATGCGGCAGAATGACAGTATAACAGATACCGCGTTACGCCGAGGTTTTAAAAACTCTTCGACAGTCGAAATTAAGTCTTACGCAAAAATAAATTTGTCCATTGACATTCTCGGCAAACTGCCCAACGGGTATCACAGCATACGAACCGTGATGCAACAAGTTGATTTGTTTGATATCGTACGGGTTTCCGTACGGCCGGGCGGCGCGGACGCGCGCGTATTGCTGTCGGCGGATGCGCCTGTGTTCTGCGGCGAAGTCTTTCCGACGGGAGAGGACAACATAGCGGTAAGGGCGGCGAATGTCTTTATAGAGACTTTTGCTCCGCAGTTTTGCGGAAGCGTCGCCATACATTTACGAAAGAAAATACCTCTTGCGGCCGGTCTGGCAGGCGGCAGCGGCAACGCGGCCGCAGTAATTCTGGCCCTTTTTCACATATTGACGCGGCGCGGCGCCGCATTCGGGTCGGAAAGCCCCTCCGCATGCACGAAAAGGCTGATGGAACTCGGTTCTCGAATAGGCGCCGACGTTCCGTTTTGCATTATGGGGCAAGCGGCGCTGAATCGCGAGCTTGGCCTGTTTTCGGACAGTGTGTCTTCTTGCGCCCTTGCCGAGGGCGTGGGCGAAAAGCTGACGCCGCTGCCTTCTCCTCGCGGTTACGCGCTCATAGTCAAGCCCGCCGTATCCGTATCGACCGCCGCCGTTTATGGGGGATTCGACCCGGATGCCATATTGAAAAGGCCCGATACCGATGAGCTTGCGGCGGCTCTCGGCGCGGGCGACCGCAGAAAAATAAGAAAAAACATGATTAATGTGCTTGAAATCTCCGTTATAGAAGAGTATCCTGAAATTGCGGATATCAAAGAAACGCTCGCTGCGGACAGCGCGGCGGAATGCGCTCTGATGAGCGGCAGCGGTTCGTCGGTGTTCGCGTGGTACAGTGATCGCTCTGCTTGCGAGACCTTGTTCAGAACATTCCCGCGCACGGGAAACACATGCGTTTATATGGCGGAATTGCTATAGGCAACCTCCGAAAACCCATGTACGACCTCCCGACGAGGATTTTTTTTCGCCGGGATAGGCGGCAGGTTCCGTCGATACCCATTGGTATCGTGCGGGTTCTGCCAACGACGACCGGTGGAAAAAAGACCGTCGGAGGGTGTTGCAGGAGTTTTCGGAGGTTGCCTACAGATTGCAGTTCACCGATAAGACAATTATCCGGCCATTTTCGATACTTAGGATCTGTCGGAAAATAACCTATACATTTGACTTGCCCTTTTGTACCCCGGCCGTGTTGCCGGAACCCTTGAATACTACAAGTATTCGCGGAACCCGGCGCCTTGCCGGAACACAAAATTGC
>JAISBV010000056.1 GCA_031266025.1 Eubacteriales Family XIII. Incertae Sedis bacterium | reverse complement strand
TCCCATGGAGTGAAGCACTTCCGGATCGTTGCAAGGCGGCGAGCGAATCCGCAGCTTCCTGAGCTATTGTATCATCGCCGAAATGCACAGGACAAGGGGTCCTCGTATTTGACGCTTACCTTCATCCTTGTCTGTTTTCCCGATTTTCACGACACCGGGCATAACGGGATTCGTGAGTATGTAAACAATTTCCGCCATTTCCGTTCCTCCCGGCAAAACCGCCGCAATACGCCTTCCCATAACAATATAATACTGCAAAGGCCGATAGATTTCAGCAGCTTTCGACAGTAAAGCGCAGGATGATCAAATCTTGTCCCGCGCTTCGCCGCTCGCCTAACATCGGGCTAACTTGGCCCGACGATATAACATGTTCTACATCATTTTTTTTCACTTACTGAACGAAAGGTAATTTGACTTGCGGATTGTATATGGACGCTATCTATCTGTGATACATTTTGAGTTTGAACTATTTGGTGGTTGCCGTTGCCACATATAAACATTGGCACGATACACATCGGACAACTACCATCTGCTTCAATCGGAGAACCACACAGCGAACAATAATTGTGTTCATGTCCTTCATGCCCCAACTCAACAGCTTGATTATCTTTGTCCTTCAAAGGATGCCTCTTCACTGAAGACTTCAAACCGTCCGGATTGGTTTCCGTTAATGATGTTTCTTCCAACAAACCATTAAGTATGGTTACAAATGAAGATGCCGACTTCGCATTATTGGTGTCAACATTTTTCGCCATGACACCCTCAAAAGCATTATATACGCTAATACCGTTAATATTCATAAATATGACCATTCCTTTCTACGAAAGGCACAAAACGGCATAAAACCGAGTGCTTTCGCATGGGATAGTATTGTACAATGTAAGCGAGGACACAGACACACTAAAGAGCATGGGGAGGTAAGTGGACGCATTGTTTCGCCAGATCGAATAAATATGTATGCCGACTGCTCTTTCAAGCACGAATAAGTGGAACCCCCGATCCCGTAAACTTATCTTTCGGCGGCTGTGTCTCCGTATTTTTTGTACGAAGAGGTTTTGTATGGGACTTAAAATTATCTATCCGATCTGTTGCGACGTTGATGTCCACAAATCCTTTGTCGTCGCTTGCATCTCGGCAACGAACGACAAAGGCGTAACGGCCTACAAGCGGCACAGATTCTCCACCTTCGCAGGTTTGCGGTTTGGCTCGCCGAAAACAATTGTCGTGATGTCTGCTTGGAATCCATCAGGAAATATTGGATCCCGGTACACAACATCCTTGAAGCGGCCTGCGATGTCGTTCTTGCCCATTCCAAGTATGTCAAGACCCTTCGAGGTAAGGAAATGACAAGCGTGATGCCAAGTGGATTGCCGACATTTTCAAGCACGACCTTGTCTCCGACAGTTTTATTCCGCCTTTTGAAATCACTATCTTGCGCTCAAAAAGCGTCGTGGACACAAAAAGGCGATCATTACCATATGGCAGGATGTTATTGACCGTGATCAATGTCATCCTGAAAAAATCGGAAGCCTACAATCTGAATCTTTCTGGAAAGGATACGCTCCCGCTCCAAAGCCGCATTCTCACCGTGGATCAGACCGTGGTCTTTATCCGACGGCGCGGTTATATGGTTGTCGATCCCGACAGCGTCATAGCATCCCAACACTGCGGGGAATTGTTGTTCTCATTCCCACAGGCGTTCCCTGAATTTTGCCGTATTCCCTACATCTGTTTTCCTATACCCTTTATATTACAATACACAATACACATCTTGATAACAAGATGTGTATTGTGATATAAATCAGAAGAGCACTTAGTATCAACTACCAACACAAGCAAATGGTGTCACCTGTATATTTGCCGCAGGCCTTGCAATAGACGTAGTATAAAAAGCCACCACAGTTGCCACATCTGCCAATATTAGTGACCCCTTTTTCTGTGCCAACATGGTTACATGCGTCTGAAACGCTGATCTGTCCATCCTCAACCACACTGTTGTGCTCATGCCCTATGTGGAGGTGGAACACCTCATGCCCATATTCTGTGTTGAGAGTATCAAGCACTTTTTGATAACTCTTGTCGGCAACAGGCGAAGCAGCAAGAACACTCGTTGAAGTAATCCCAACTGCCAAAGCAAGAGCCAACACCACGGGCAATAACTTTGCAAACTTTCTCATGTAAAACTCTATCCTTTCTTGATTAAATTGTTTAATTGAGCTTAACAGGTAACAATTACAATTGCGATTTTTAATTGTCAACAATCATAAACACCCATCTTCGCACAATCACAAGCAGACTAAATCTCCCATTGAACTCGGGCTCGCCTGCCTATTTTATATCATAACACTGTTCAGCTTTTTTTACAAGAGGCCCGAAAGAGTTTGCTCACCGTCCCAACCGTCAACCGTTACTACTCAAAGGTATGTTTGGCTGGAAACGGTGTGATGTCCTTGTGTCCCGCTGAGTTGGAGCAAAATGGCTGTATTCCTTGGTTTTGTGAGCAAAGACTTTGGTGAGCTTGGCTCACTGTTGCGCGCCTATCCCCGTTTGCGTACCGTGCAAACGGGGATTGGCGCCACTTGAGAACTCCCCGGCTTCAGCCGGTTGGAGTTTACCGTTGAACGAAGCCGAAGCGGAGCGAAGGCTGAGTGAGTTTGAGCAAGTTCCACTTACGAATCCGCAATTGAAATGCTACATATAAGCGGATTCGTTGATACTGTTTTCTTCTGTCCGCTCAAAGATTTTGAGCGGAATCTAAATTGGAACAGTACAAAGTCTGTGAACAAAATCGCAAGGAATGCTCATTTTGTGACCGAAGCGGACGCGCGGACATCACACCGTCTCTTCAGACCCTTGAGTAGTAACCGTCAGCCCACACGATCTCGATATCGTTTTCGTCGCGAACGAAGATTTTGTCGATCAGTATATCAACAAGCTCTCTGTTCAGTTTGTCGAGCGTGAGAAGCGGACGCAGTTCCGACAGCCGTTCCTCAATTGTGCTTTTTCCGGCCGTTACCGTATAATGCCGATCCCGCAAACGCTCAAGCTCCGCTTTTTTTCGCGCGACAGCGGCATTGACAGCCTCTTTCTTGCTTAGAAACGCGTCTTTTGAGAGCTTTCCCGACACAAACGCGGTGAAATGCTTGGTGATGGATTCTTCCAATACCCGCACGGCGTTTTCCTCGCTGCGGATGCGATTTTCAATGTCCGCCCGAGTCTCTTTGATTTGCGTCAGGGCGGCGAGCCGCAGTTCCTCTTTGTCTGTCAGCACGGCCGCGAGCGCTTTTACGGAGGACAGCACGGCCGCCTCAAGCTTGGCCTGCGGGATTGTGAAATTCAGGCAGTCGTAGCGGTCGGTGTAGTACCGCGTGTAGCACTTGAACGCCGGGTTGCGCGGGTTAATACGCTTCATCGTCCTGCCGCATACGGGGCATTTCAATTTCGACCAAAATATATGGTCAACGGGAGCATCCGCCCGCCGCTTTTGATTTATCGCTTCATGCGCCCTGTCGTATTCGGCCTGTGAGACAATGGCGGGATGCGCGTCCGGCACGATAATCCATTCATCCTTCGGGCGACTGTGTGTGTGCTTTGTACCCCGGATGACGGTGGCTGAGCGATATCCGGCCGATGTACCGGTATAGGTCAGGCTGTTCAATATCATGCCAACCGAGCCGCTCGTCCAAAACTCGTCGCCGGGGTTCTCCTGCCGCCAACTGCACCGTATGCCGCGTTCCCGCTTATAGGCGGCGGGCGTGGGAATGCCCTGCGCGTTGAGCAAATACGCCGTTCGCGTGAAATTGTTCCCTTCCGCCGCCAATGAGAATATGAGCCTCACATAGCCGGCCGCCTCGTCGTCGATGGCGAGCTTATTTTTTTCCGTTTTGGATTTGACGTAGCCGAACGGCGCCATGCTCAGATGTTCCCCGCGCCTGAGTTTCATGAGTTTGACGCTCAAGGACTTCTGCGCGAGGTCACGGATATAGTGCTGATTGGCGAGGTTTATAACCGCAAGCTCAAGGTTTGACAGAGGGTGCAGGAAACTGTCGTAGCCGTCGCCGATGGCGATAAATCGGATGCCGAGCGTCACCAACCGGTTCATCAGCATATCGTCCACTTCCAACATATCCCGACCGATGCGCGAGAGGTCTTTGACTATAATGCAGTTCACGTCACCGCGCTCAACATCTCGAAACAGACGTTGGTAGTCAGCCCTGTCCGTCAGCGCGCCCGTCAGCCCGTCATCCTTGTACTCGACAAGGCGGGCGCCGCCGAATTCGTTGCGGGACGCGATGTAGTCGCGGATAATCTCCCGCTGATTCGTTATGCTGTTACTCTCGTCCCTCGCGTCATCTTCCTGCGATATGCGCAGGTACCGGGCCATCGTGTATGTGTCGGCGCGGCTGTAAACCGCAGGGCCGGAGGTCATGGCATTAAGCATTGACGGCCACCCCGCTTTCCTCGGTCCGGATTCCCATATCATCCAAACAGTCCGTGAAGTTCAGAGTAATCGCTATTTCGTCGCTGCCGGGGGAAATTTCTATACGGCGCACGAACACCGTGACGATCTCCTTTGTAAGCGTCTCGAAACCGCAGTATTTACGAGCGTTCAAAAGCGCCGCGTTCCGGCGCGCCGCCGTTTTGTCGAACTCGCGCAGGGCGCTTTCGGCGCGTTTCAGGTTTGCCGTTGCCGATGCGCCGTCTTGCTCGAACCTGCGCCGTGCGATCTCAAACTCATTGCTGTCAAGAACGCCCTGCAAATGATGGGTGTATGCCGCCGACAGCAGTTTTTCGGCGTGTTCGCGTTCTCGGACGTACTTGTCGCGCTCGCGTTCCGATATCCGGCGCTTCTCCGCAAGCGCAGACCCGCCGGTGTTCGCGGCCGCCGGCCCGTCAAATTCGGCGAATGCGGTGACAAGGGTACGGATCGCCGCAGTTACCGCTGTTTCTATCTTGGTGAACGGCGTTGTGAAGTTGCCGGCCTTTACGCCCGCGCCTTTGAGTTCGGCGTTGCAATAATAACATAGGTAGCTGTATGTCAAAGCGCCTTTTCTGCGGTTTTCGAGCCTCGGCGCGGCTTTCCCGCAACGGGAGCAATACATTTTTCCGACCAAGATATTCTCGTCCCATGCCGACGCGCGCTCCGGCGAACTTTGCCGGCCTTTCCTTTGCCCGTTATCGCGCAGGATAATATCCCGTACCTCTCCGAATGTCGCACTGTCAATAATGGCGGGGAAAGCGTTCTCATGTGTAATCCAATCCTCGCGAGGCATTTCTGTGACTTCCTTGCCGCGAACATTGGTTTTGCCCTGTATCAGCCGGCCCGTGTACTGTTCTTCGGTAAGTATGCGGTAAACCTGCGGATAGCGCCAACGTATCTTCTTCGCGAATCGCTCCGCCTTGGCCATACCCTTATTGTAATAATAGTTGCTTGGAGACAGTGTTCCCGTTGCGTTCAGGTGATTGGCGATTTTCAGAGTGCCGTACCCTTCGCGACGCATATTGAAAATCAGGCGCACGATTTCCGCCGTCTCCTTATCGATGACGTAGCTTTGCCCATCCTCGGACGGCGCGTAGCCGTAAAGCGGGAGCCCGCCGCCGCGTTTGCCGTTCTTTCGCTTGAGCGCCTTGACAGAGCGTATTTTATTCCCCAAGTCCTTGCTGTACACATGGTTGACAAGGTTCTTGAACAGGATCACCAGTTTTTTGCGTCCCGCGTCGTCGGCGAAGCTGTCGTAATAATCGTTCACCGAGATAAATCGAACATCGTAGGCGGGGAACGTGTCAAACAGCAGTTCCCCGACTTCTATATACGTTCTGCCGAGGCGCGAGAGGTCTTTCACAATAACGCACCGCGTCGATCCGTCAAGTATACCGGCCATAAGCTCCGTGTAACCGGGGCGATCGAAATCCGTGCCGGTGTATCCCGTGTCGGTTGTAATCACATCTTTAAGATCGAGGTCGGGTTTATCCCTGACATAATCCCGGATAAGCGCCGCCTGATTCTCGATGGAATCCTCGGACTTCTCGCCGTCAACCGATATGCGGGCGTAACCCGTTGATGCGTACACGGCGGCTTTAACCGCAGCCGCCTCCGGCTGCTTGTTCTTTCTGCTCTTTCTCGCCATCTCAGATCACCGCCCTTTCCAAAGCGGGAACAAGGCATTCTTGTTCCGCAAATTCGGGCGGCGTGTCGAAGTCGCACAAATACCGCAGACGTATCTCCACATGCTTGCTGTCGCAGACGATAACGGAATCAATCAAACAGGCGACGGCGCGACGGTCAAGTGCGGTTAGGTTTTCGTGAGCCTTGAAATGCTCGATCATACTCCGTGAGCGGGCGTCATCGTCAATATACTCAAGGTCGCGCCGGAGGCCGGATATATTGCGCTCGGCGGTTTCTATTTGACGCTTGAAACCATCCTTGAACATTTTGTACTCCGTCTCGTCGATCACGCCGTCCACAAAATGCTCGTAGGACTTAACCGTATAGTCTTGGTACTCCCGGACAGATTGAAGCGCCTTGTCGATCATGCCTTCAACAGCAAGGCGTTTCCGGCTCTGCATGGTTTCCATGCCGCCGCTCTCAATGTCGGTCGCGTCAATCAGCCCCGCGATCTGTCGCTGTACGGACGTCAGCGCGTACCGCTCGACGGCAAGGCCGCTGATGTTGTTGTTTCTGCACGTCCCGTATTTCTTGTGAGTCGAGCAAATGTAGTTGACGTAGCTCTTGCCGCTCTTTTTGACAGTGGTTTTCACGATCATGGGCATACCGCAGTTGCCGCAGACCACGAAGCCGGAGAACAGGTGAGGAATCTCCGCGCCGGGAGGCGTCCTTGTGTCTTTCGCCATCAGGTCGCGAACAAGCTCAAAATCCCGGACGGAGACAATCGCCTCATGATTGTTCTCATGAACGCTCCATGCCTCGCGCGGCTTGTAGAACACCTTTTTAACCCTGTAACTGGCTTTCGTTCGCTTGCCCTGTTCCAAAGCGCCGATATAGACGCGGTTGGTGAGTATCCGTTTGACCGCGTTCGCCGTCCACAAGGACTGTTCGCGCATCGCAAACGGCGTGTAGTATTTCATGCCCAAGGATTTCTTGTATTCGGCGGGGGACAGCACCCCGGCCGCGTTGAGCCGTTCGGCGGTTCGATTTTCGCTGTACCCGCGGATTTTGTCCTCAAAGATGGCTCGCACCACATCGGCGGCGTAGTCGTCCGGCACAAGTGTCTTTTCGGATGACTTCAAATAGCCGTAAACGGCGTAGTTGCAAACGAGCTCACCGTTTTTGCGTTTTATTTTTATGGCCGCTTTCGTTTTTTCGGAAATGTCCTCGATAAACGCCTCGTTGATGATATTTTTGAATGGGACAATCAGACCGTTACTGCCGTCCGACATATCGGATATAAGGCTGTCGTAATTGTCATTGACGCTGATAAAGCGCACGCCTTTGGATGTGAAGTAGCGTTCGATGTATTTTCCCGTCTCGATGTGATCGCGGCCGAGGCGCGAAAAATCTTTGACGATCACGCAGTTGACCTCGCCGCTCTCGATATGGGCGATCATGGTCTTGAAATCTTCGCGGTCAAAGTCGGCGCCCGTCGCCCCGTCGTCGGCGAGGATGTGGGCCACGCGAATGTCGGGATTTCGGCTCACAAAATCGAGCAATAAATCCCGTTGGTTTTTGATGGAATTGCTTTCGTCTTTCGCTTTGCCGTCCTTGCGGCGATCCTCTTTGGAGAGGCGCGAATAGATGTCGGCATTCCATATGTCCGGTACAGCGATGTTTTTCATAACGGCGGTATCTCCTTTTCTTTATTCCAACAGGCCCGCAGGAATCGAAAAGGGTTGCCGCATCAGTCCGAAAAGATCATATCACAGTTTCGTCGCGGCGCCTACGGGCCAAATGAATTTTTTTCATGAGTATTGATTTTTGATGATTTTCCGCTCACAGTCTTATGCCCCGGTCCGAGAGAAGATACTGCCTAAGTTTGTCTTTCAACGTCGAGCCGTTATCTGCGAACGATACTCGCACAACCGTATCGCCGCAGCGATAGAGACGGGGGTTTTTAATCTGCCGAAGGTATGACTTCCTGCGTTCCTCGGGCGGCAGTGACATATCGATCACCACGTCACGGATATCGGCGAGACTGTTGATGTCTGTCTCTCCGAACGGGTTTTGCGCAGCCGCATTATTTTGCATATTCATGTCCTCCCATATATAAACTGTATTATCGGCACAATGACACGCCGTCGCTCAAGAGAACGACGGCGCGTGGGTTCTACCGATAAACGGTTGTTTTTTCGTCTGAGCCGTACTTGCCCTCTCGCACCCCCGGCCCGGGGATATATCGAACGCCTTGCGGCTCACAGCGCCCGCGATATGGTTTTTGCCGATATCCGTGCGTTCCCCCTCATCTCTCGGAGCGGGCTTCCCCCGATGCGATTATGCCGGCCGGGAAGGAGTATCATTATCGCTTTCACCCCGTCGTCGCGCCTTTTGTCTGTCGCTCTCGGCCTTTGCCGGTCGTCGCGCGAAAGTGTTTGTCGCTCTGAGGGAAAATCAACGTATTCGATATACCGATATGACCGTGAACATCCGCGGTGTTTGTCAAAGGGCAACTTTCCGATTCTGCGGAAAGTGGACCGCTTCCGGCGGTCTTGCGAAAGACATAAGTGCCTTATGTCCCTCGCAAGGGCGTCGGATCGAATTTTTAGCCCCGCGCGCGGGCGCGCGGTATGCGCGCCCTTCGCCGGAGCTTCGTCAACACTTGAATTTCAGTGTCGCCATGATTAACCGGGTTTTCAGCCGGTCGCAGAGATCGATGTCAAGAAAATTCGTGCCGCAAACCGAGACGGTGGCGAGGCGGTGTATGTACGGCTCGAAATGGCGCTGTATCAGCGTCATGGCCTCGATGTCGCCGTCTGCGGCTGCTTCCACGACCGGGAACGCAACCCTGTTATGCCTTGCCCTTCGGGAAGAAACTGTTTGTGTCATAACCTTGATCCTCCAGTATTTTTCGCAGTTTGCCGTAAGCTCTGCGTTTTATCGCGTTGACGGTGCTGCGCGGTATGTCCGTCTCATCCGAGATTTCGAGATCGGACATTTCAAGCCAGTACGCCATCAGAATCACGTCGCGCATCCGCCCGTCGATTTGCGTCAGCGCGTCACAGAGCAACGCGTCTTTTACTTCAACGGAATATCGCAGAACTTTGAACTCGGAATCCACAAGGTCGTAGGCTTCGAGAGCCCCCGTGTCCTCAAAAGCCGCCACATCTTCCTCGGCCATCTCGCTGAACAGGTCTTGTCTTTTCCGGCGCCTTTTCGTGTCGCGGAGGAATTTTTTCACCTCTTTGTCGAGCGAGTTCTTTAGAAAAGCGTCGTATTCCATTTCCGTCCGTTGCTCATGGGAAGGAGAATCCGCCATTCGGTATCACCTCCTTCCCGTTATACAGTTGTGAGAACCTATCCTTGTTTTCGCTCCGTGAGGTCTTACCGCTTCGCGAGAACCCCGGATTTGTCCCTCTGTTACGTAACAACCCGGCCGGAGGTGTTTTTGCTAACTTTTCCGCAACTTTTTTTAATTTTTTTTTCCGGAACCCGTTTTTTCCTTGGATTTGTGCCGCCTAACATCGTTTTTCTCCTGTCTGAAATTTGCGATAAAAACTTCAAACGGGAGCGGAGGATCGCGACAACAAAAAATGCCCGCAGAGACACATTTGTGTCCCATGCGGGCATCAAAAATACAAAAACGGAACTCACGGTTCCGATTTTTGCCTGAAACGACCTCTGAAAGTTCCGTTTTGAGCGTAAAAAAGCCCGTTACGGCGAACGGGCTTT
>JAISBV010000034.1 GCA_031266025.1 Eubacteriales Family XIII. Incertae Sedis bacterium | reverse complement strand
ATCGCGTTTGTCGTGTGGAAGTCGTACAGCTTTGGGGCGGAGCATCCGGCGCGAATGACAAACGAAGACGCCGCCGTTCGGTGCCACCTGTTTGTGTATTCGATAAAAGATGATAGGGTGAAGCCGCTTTGGTGTTCGTCAAACCTGCCGCGCCCCATATACGACTTCACCTTGGACACGGGCGGCGAACAAACGCCCGTGCTGTCCGGCGTGCGCCTGGTGACACAAGAGGGAACGTATACGGAAGACTACAGTAAAACAGCTTCCGCCGAATATATATATGCGTGGAGCGGCTTTGGCTTCAGTTCCTTGTAAAGACCTTCCGCGCCCTCTCCTACCCTTACCGCCGGAATGTTTTCAAGCCTGCGAAACGCGCCTACCATTGGCTTCGCAGGGTCGCTTTAGGGCCCCTTAGGAACTGTCCTGACAGGATGTCGATCACAGCCCAAAGAATTCCCTTATAAGCCTATAGCACGTATGAGATTCGGTCAACTCCGGCATCTCGAACGCATAGACGTGCGTGAGACCGTGCGTTATGTACGCCTTGGTGCGAATGCCGAGCTTATGCAGCTTGTCCGCCGCGATGAGCGCGTCAGAAACGAATACCTCCGTGTCGTCCGCAAAGAATATCGTCGACGGAAAGCCCGTGAAGTCCGCGTACTTCGGAGAAACCTCGGGGTCGCGCACCATAGATACGTCGTCGAGATAGAGCGGAATCATCGCGTGAAAGTCTATCGAAAACATAGGATCAATGCCGTTATTTAGGGTATAGGAGGGGCTCTCGACCGCAAAGTCGAGAAATCCCGAAATGCATACGCAACCCGCGGGCAATTCCCTTCCCTGTTTCTTGAGTCTCACCATAAGCGCCATCTCATAAGTTCCGCCGGCCGATTCTCCCGTGATGATTATCTTCTTCGGGTCGAAGCCAAGCTCGTTCACAAGACAGTTCCAACCCCACTCCACGTCGTCGACGGATTTCGGGTATTTGTTCTCGGGAATATACCGGTATTCGCACGCATATACGGGAAGACCAAGGTTTTTCACCTGAAGGATCGCATTCATACGGCACCACCATTCGTTGCCGCGCATGAAGCCGCCGCCGTGGACGTAGTATATTATCCTGTCCTCGGAAGGATTTTTATCCTTGGGCTCATAGTGATACATACGCAGACCGTGAGGGGCGTCGATATCCTTGCGCGTAACGCCGTCCGGCGTACTGTCGTCAAGATAGGAGAGCTCGTTGCCGGGCGCCATCGGATAAGCCGACATCTCCTCCATAATCTCAGGTATTCTCTTCAGGGCTTCGGGCGAGGGATCCGATTCGATATGCGTCAGCCATTCCGCACCTTCGTAATCATTGAATAATTTTTTCAAAATCTCACTCATTTTCTTTCCTTTCTTAAAGCTTACCGGATATCGCAATCGAGTCGGTTCTGTATTATATATTATAATACTGCGTCGCTCCGGTTTATACAAGAGATATTACCGATTTTATATGTTGAATTCCAACCATTATTTATGGTACAATAATACAATTAACGCGACACTGAAAGGAGTTCACAATATGAAACGCAAACCGAATCTGGCGATTGTTGGGGCGACGGGCCTCGTAGGCAGTACATTTCTCAAGGTTTTGGAGGAGCGCGACTTCCCCTGTGAAAATCTGTATCTTATGGCTTCGGCCAAATCTGCGGGCTCGAAAGTAAGCTTTCGCGGACGCGAATATATTGTGGAAGAACTCACGGAGCATTCGTTCGACAAGCCTATCGACATCGCTCTGTTTTCGGCGGGAGGGGGCATAAGCGAAAAGTTTTCGCCTGTCGCGGCAAAAAAAGGCGCCGTGGTCGTGGATAACAGCAGCGCGTGGCGCATGGATGAGAACGTGCCGCTCGTTGTTCCCGAGGTCAACCCCTACGATATAGCGAAGCATAAGGGCATTATCGCGAATCCCAACTGTTCCACAATACAGGCTGTGGTCGCATTGAAGCCGCTCTACGACCGTTACGGCATCAAGCGCATCGTGTACTCCACGTATCAGGCTGTTTCCGGCACGGGGCTTAAAGGCATACGCGATCTTGAAGAAGGGCTAAAGGGCAACGACCTCAAAGCCGCTTATCCCCACGCTATAGCCGGCAACTGTCTGCCTCATATAGATGTGTTTCTTGACAACGGCTACACGAAGGAAGAGATGAAGATGGTCAATGAAACGCACAAGATACTTGGCGACGATCATATAGCCGTCACAGCCACGACCGTGCGCGTGCCGGTTTTCGATTCCCACAGCGAATCCATAAACGTCGAGCTCAAAGAACCGTTTGAGCTTTCGGATGTGAGGAAACTCTTTGCCGCTTCGCCCGGCATAGTCGTCGTTGACAATCCGTCCGAAAACGAATATCCGCTCGCGCGCGCCGCCGCCGGTCGCGACGAGGTGTTCGTCGGTCGCGTACGCCGCGATTTCAGCGTAGAAAACGGCTTGAATCTGTGGGTAGTAGCCGACAATATTCGCAAGGGGGCGGCCACAAATACAGTGCAGATCGCCGAAAAATTACTCGAATTGCTTTAAAAACGCGGGCGGTCATTCAATCGCCGCGAAACAGGAGAAATACAGTGTTGAAGATAATCATAAACGGCGTCAACGGCAGGATGGGCGCCGCGCTCCGTGCCGTTATAGAGACGGAATCGGATATGCAGATCATAGCCGGCTTCGACAGGGATTTCGGCGCCGAACCGCTGCCGTTCAAATTTTATACAAACCCGGAAGACTGCTCGCACGGCGCGGACGTCGTCATAGATTTTTCCCACTTCACCGCCATACCGGCGCTGATGGAATACTGTGTGCGTACGGCGACCCCGGCCGTCGTCGCCACGACCGCTCTCGGCGACGCCGAACTCTCGCTTGTCGAAAAAGCCGCCGCGCATATCCCTCTGTTTCGAAGCGCCAACATGTCACTCGGCGTAAATCTGATCTCGCATATGGCGAAACTCGCCGCGCCCGCGCTCGAATCGGATTTCAACGTCGAGATCATCGAAAAGCATCATAATAAGAAAGTCGATTCGCCGAGCGGCACGGCGCTGATGATCGCGGATGCGATCAACGCGTCCTTATCGGTAAAAAAAGACTATGTGTTCGGCAGACACAGCAAAGCCGACGAATGCAAACTCACGGATCTCGGCATACACGCAATACGCGGCGGCAGCGTACCCGGCGAACACAGTGTGTTGTTTCTGGGCCCCGATGAAACGATTGAAATAAAACATACGGTTTTTTCAAGAGATGTTTTCGCCTTCGGCGCAGTGAAAGCCGCCCGCTTCATAGCGGGCAAAGCGCCCGGGCTTTACAGCATGGACGACCTCATCACACAATAAACTGCCCCAAACAAGACTATGGGGTATTGGAGAGCCGGGCAGTTTGATACGATAAGAAATACATAGGAGTGGGTTCAATACCCTACGTTATGAATAAGGAAACGCAGCAAGCTTATGGGTATTGAACCCGTTTGCGTAATAAAAAAGGCGCTGCCCGAAAGCATCGCCTTGTCCGGTTACAAATTATTCGGCTGATACGACCTCTTTGCCGTCATAATAATTGCAATTGGGACAAACCCTGTGCGGGAGCTTGGGCTCGTGACAATGCGGACACACAGAAAGCCCCGGCGCCCTCATCTTCATGTTTTGAGTCCTGCGCGAGTCCCGTTTCGCCTTTGAAGTTCTTCTCTTTGGAACGGCCATTTCTCACTCACCTCCTTCCGTCTCAGATCAATTTCAGGCGGATCGAACGATCCGGTAATTTACAAGCGTTGCCTATACCGCGATTTACGCGCACAACTCCTATAGTATATAATCATGAAGCAGCATTTGTCAATAAAAAATTACGATATTACAATAATTTCCAACATATGTTGCGCGACTACCGCAAAAACGCGTCCATAGCTTCCGCCGCCTGTTTGCCGCAGTAAATTCCGCGGCAAACCAATGATACGCCTGTAGCCGCGTCTCCTGCGGCGAATAAGCCATTGATGTTAGTGCAATAACCTTGTATGTTGATATTTCCGGCTTTATCGTATGCTATACCTATCTCACGGAGCCATTGAGAATGTTCCGTATGCAGAAATCCCATGGATAAAATTGCTAAGTCCGCTTCTATAACGAATTCGCTGCCCGGTATTTCCCGCATGATGCCGGTATTGGCGGAATCCTTTGTCCATTCGACCCTCACGCAGGCCACCCCTGTCAATCGTTTATTCTTCGTGAGAAAACGCTTGGCGCTGACGGAAAAATAACGGACGCAGCCTTCTTCGTGTGAAGACGACGTGCGCAGTATATTCGGATAATCCGGCCAAGAAGGGTTATTGCTTTTTTCCCATACTGCCGGTTTGGGAAGAATTTCGATTTGCGTCACATTTTTTGCCCTTTGACGGTTCGCCGTTCCGACGCAATCCGATCCTGTGTCTCCTCCGCCGATAACAATGACGTTTTTCCCGCCCGCGTGTATGATTTCACTTTCTTTTTTCTTTCCCGAAACAAACTCGTTGGATTGCGTCAAATAGTCCAACGCAAAGCAGACGCCTTCCGATTCTCTTCCCGGAACGGATAAATTTCTCGGTGTGCCCGCTCCAACGCTCAAAAGCGCGGCGTCGAAATTTTCCTTCAAATTATGTATGCTTAAATCCGCGCCGACTGAGACATTTGTCTCAAATACTATCCCTTCCTTTTCCATCAGATCGATCCTTCTGTCCAAAATTCGTTTGGGGAGTTTAAAATTCGGAATACCCCGGCGCATAAGCCCTCCTATCTCGCCGTATTTTTCATAAACGGTCACTTTATAACCTTTGCGGTTGAGCGTCAGGGCGGCGGACAGCCCGGTGGGCCCGGAGCCTACAACAGCCGCCCTTTTGCCGTTGCGTTCGGTTGGAGGCTCCGGTTTGATATATCCGCGTTCAAAAGCCTTTTCGATTATGTAAAGCTCAATCTGTTTTATTGTAACAGGCGACAAATCAATGGAAAGAGAACATGCTTTTTCGCATAAAGCTGGACATATCCTGCCTGTAAACTCGGGGAAATTGTTTGTCAAAACGAGACTTTTGTAAGCATGTTCCATGTCTTTACGCAAAACCAAGTCGAGCCACTCCGGAATACGGTTAAAAATCGGGCAACCGATACCGTGACAGAAAGGTGTCTTGCATCCCATGCAACGGGCCGACTGTCTCTTTATCTCCCGGTCGTCGCGCATGATCAAAAACTCTTCGTAATTCCCCAACCTATCCTTTATGCCCTTGTATAAAAAGTCATTTCGTTCAAAGTCCAAAAACCCGGTCAAGGTAGCCATTCCGTAAGCCTTTCAATATGAAAAATGGGTATGCGGACACATCAAAGCGCTGATTGCCGGTAACGTCAAAGAATTTTACGGGCGCTTCGAATCAGTATCCGACATTTCCGCCGAACAAGTCATAAACGCGCGGTAATTCCGCGCGGCCGCAATTATCTCTTCGCTCTCACCCGAAACAAACGCATTGCCGCCGAAAACATATCCGTCGCCGCGAGCGATGCCGTCACAACGCCGCATATCCCGATACGCCCCCGCCGAAATGAGCAAGTCCGCCACATCATCCCAATCGTACCGGGCAGTTTTATGTAACGGAGTATGTCCGTTCCTGTCCTTTCCGTCGGCATCGGCGCCTTTTGCGAGCAGCAATTTTACTGTGTTATACAATCCCAAGTAGGCCGCTTTGTGCAAAGGCGTTTCTCCCAAACAATTTTTCTTGTTTGCATCGGCGCCATTCGCGAGCAATAATTTCGCCGTAACGACGTCTTTTTCGCGCCGAGCCGCGAACATCAACGGCGTATTGCAATTATAGTCCGGCAAATTCACATCCGCTCCGTTTTCAATCAAAATCTCCGCCATTTCCGGATCGCTGTTTTTAACGGAAAGGATCAAGGCCGTATCGCCGTCATGATTCTGCGCGTTCACATCCGCTCCCGCTTCGATGAGCGCCTTTGCTTTGTCTTTCTCGTTCTCCTTCACAGACAGCATTAACGCCGTGAATCCTTTATCATCGGCTTTATTCATATTCATACCTGCCGCACCGTCGCGTTTGAATTTGCTTTTTCCGAAAAATAACGCTTGGATTGACGTCTATTCCCAACGCGGGCAATTTGCCGTCAGGAAAATCGTCGAGCGCGACAGTCCAATCCGGATACCTGTCCTTCAATTCCGTCAAGGGCCCGGCGTCCAAAGCGCGCATAATGCAGGCGGCTGCACAGGCCGGTTTCAAGCCTTCCTTTATCCTGTCTATGCAAAGATCACATTTATCCATATGAGGACGCGCGGAGTTTCCGGAACCGTACTTTTCCAATTCATCATCGTAATATTGAGGGCTGTCCCAAGGGCACGCTTTCTTGCAGCGTCTGCACGCAATACAGGCGACGCGGGAATCCGTCAACACAATTCCAAATTCTTTCTCTTTGTATATATGCCCCATAGGGCATGACCTGACGCATATCGGATCACCGCAATGATTGCATGAAACGCTCAAATGCAATACATCGACGTCGGGCGGTCTGATCCCGTATTCACGGGTATATACCCTGCGCCGATTCTCCTTCATATGGTATTTCGAATACTCTTTAAAATTCTGTTTTCCTGAACTTCCGGGTAGATTGTCATATTCCGCGGGTTCTCCGTATCGGCCTGTTTCCGTCCAAGTCAGCTCGGGAGTGAAACAGGCGTCTCCGCGCTTATCTTCATTCCATGACTTACAGGCCAGCACGCAGGTCTTGCAATTCACGCATCTGGTCTGATCAAAATAAAAACCCCATTGTTCCAATTATTCGACCCTCAAAAACATCTACGGTTTCGTCTTGCTTACCTCGCAAAGAGCGCCTCCCGCATTCAGTCCGAGTCCGCAAAAATACGGATCCAATACGCCTGAATTGACGTCCTCGGTTATAGTGTTAACACAGGCGCCCACATCCACGGGCGTCCAATGAGATTCGGGTTTGCCGTCGTTGTCCGTATCAAAAAAAGCCTCATAAACCTCTTTGAGACTCGGTCTGTACGCCGCGCCCTGCCCTATGCTCACGACTCCCGGCAATACCCTTATGCTTAAAGAGGCGGGAAGCTTAATGCATCCGCAATCGTTAAATACATAGACGACGTCTCCGTCGCGAATATCCCTTGCGGCGGCATCGTCGGGATGCATGGACACCGCATGGAGATTTTGCTCATCCAACAAAGGTATATTCCCATAAGAAGTCAGCGCTCGGCCGGTTACGTGAGGCGTAATAAACTGCAAAGGATATACAATACCTTTCGCGCCCCTTCTGCCGCCTTCCAACGCGTCTTCACAGCCTTCCCGGGATCTTACATATTGCGCCCTGACCGTTTTCAACACAGCCCTGCCCCGCTCGGCATAATACGGAGAATAAAAGTTTATCCGTCCCGTATCGGTATCAAATTCTCCGGGATTCATAAGGGCGGTCTGAACCAACGTTTTCTCCTTGGGTACCGGTAATTGAAAATTTCCCGTTTTGATTATCTCTTCAAAATCCGGCAACCTTGCTTCAGGGTCAATTAGGTCATAACCTTCCGGCATTTCAGCGGTCTCCCATTGACGTTTCATGATCTCCCGCGCGCCGAGAATATTGGGATTGTATTCGATCCCAAGCCGTGAAGATAGCTGCTCATTGATCTGCCTGTCGGATTTTGTCTCATACATGCTGTCCAAAGGCCCGTTTACCGCGAACACGTCAGAGACAGTCTGGCGTCGGAAAAAACATGTCTCCATACTGACCGATGAAGGCAATATGATATCCGACATGGCTGCGGTGGAGGTCATAACGCTTTCATATGCGACGACGTGCTTCAGATTCTTCCATGCGAAAACCCTCTTGTTGATATTCGGAATCTGATTAAAAATATTGCCTGAAACTCCGCCCCTTACATACATTTCCAAATGCAAGCGAGCGTCGGCGCCGAGATCGATTCCGTTCATCCCCAGCACATCTTCCCGAAGCTGTTCGGGCGTCCTTCCGTCCGATCCGTGCAAAATCACATCATTCAACCTGAAAGATGAAAAAAGGATAGGTGCGTGAGAGGGCTTTTCCGAAAAAGCCGGTTCGTCGTCCATGTGAACAAAATAGCCGTCGTCAAGACGCACATCACCGTATCCGCCGCCCCGCTTGTTCGTATTGCCGGTCATAGCGCTGATCGCTATAAGCATCCATGAAAAATACATTCCGTTGTTTGCTCTTTGCGGCCCCGTGAATTTTGAAAAAATGTAAGCCGGCTTCGCGCCGGCGTATTCTGTCGCAAAATTCTCGATTATCCTGCTTTCGGTTCCCGTAAGTCTCTCGGCCCAGGCCAATACGCCTTCGTAACCGCCGTGTTCCCGTTCAAGTTCATCGAGATATTCCGTAAACGACTGTCCTTTGGGTACCGTAAATGATTTTCCGAAATACGGCTCACCTGTTACGGGATGTGCGGCGGGCGAACGGCTTGTAACCCGGTCGTACGGATAAAAACCAAAACAATAATCCTTTAAGAACGTTTCATTATGAAGCTTGCGGCGATAGATGACGTTGGCCATAGCCGCAAGAAGAGCCCCGTCCGTACCGGGCCTGACGCAGATGTAACGCGGCTTATCGCCCGAATCCGTTCCCATAGCGGCCGCACAGTCCGTGTATCGCGTATCTACGACAGTCACCGGAATCCCCGCCTCTTTTGCCTTCATAACGATAAAAGCAAAAGAGGGGAAATTGGTGTGCACGTCATTGCCCCATATCACAATATATTTTGAATTGAAAATATCCAATACGGAATTGCTCTGCAAAACGTCAAACTTGCCTATTGCTCCGAACGTCGCCGCCCTTACGTTGCCGGACGACGGATTACCGAACCGTCTGAGATGCGGCCCCAGATACGGGGACACGCCGCCCTCGTCCAATATGGGCAAATATCCCAATTCATCCTTCCTGCACTGCATTTCGGAATACCATTCCGCAATTTTGTCAAGAGCATCGTTCCAAGAAACGCGTTTAAAACCCCTCACGTCGCCTCGTTCAAGCGTTTGCATTAAAGGATACTTCAACCTGTCCGGCGCGTATACGCGTTTTTTTTCGGAGAAGCCCATGGGGCAGGCCCTCCGCTGAATCGGCATAAGTGACTCGTCTTCGGCACGGGCGTTTTTCGCGGGGATGTCGCCGGCAGATGTGATCCTGTTTATTTTGCCGTCCTTCATATGAAGTTTCAACATACACGCGCCGCCGCAATGCATGGCGTGCAGAGTCATTACAGATGTTTCTTCCGTCTTTCCGGATTCGGTTCGAATATTATCCATCACTGTGTTTCCGATAACAAATTCTCCGCCACATCCATAATAATGCCGGGCAATACGCCAAAAGAATAAGGCATGTGCAGACGCTCGGTCCATTTATGCGCGTCTTTGCCCAAAACGCCGAAATCGAAAGCCGGAATATTCAGTTCTTGTATCAAATCGACCGGCACATTGTATATGGTTTTAAAATCCGGAAAATTTTCGACAAGGCAGCGCACGGATTTCGCGTCGTCGTCCATCTTGATATAGCTGCTGTCGGACAACCCCGTAAAAAAGTGAAGCAACTTGTATGTTCCGTTATTTTCTTTGAATTTTTTGTTTAAAATCCCCTGAACCTTGTCCCACAGCGCCTGTTCGCCCGGCACGTCTGTTTTCATTGTGTTTCGCGGGCAATACGGCGGAGATATAAATATGACGACCGTCGGTATGTTGATTTCCGCCGATACGCACAACGCCTCGACTATCATGCGGCAAAGCTCACGTCTGTCCGTGTTTTCCTCCAAACCCTTTTTGGTTATCGAAGCGATGAGAGCGTCGACGCCGCCGCTCTTTTTCTTTGCGGCTTCGTAGAGCTCGCCGTAAGTCAGCACCTGCGTTTGAAGCTTGATTTCCGTATATTTCTCGTCGTCAAACATAGCCGCATAGCTTTTGAAATGAGCATCTGTATGAGATAGCACTGCATCCAAGGCTTCGCGCGATACCGCTTTGAACTTATCCATCAGCTCGTCTATAGACGAACCGAGCAGGAAGTAATTGAAGTATACGAAAGCAGCCGTCGCGGTTTGCACATTGTAGGCGGGCTTTAAGTCCTTCATCTTCAAAACGGTCGGCGGCTGCGCGTGTTCACCGTAAAACGCCTCGACATAATCGGTGTTTCCGTCCAAACGCCGCACGATTTCCGCAGCCGTCAGAGACGCGGAAAAGCCGTTGAAGTGTTGACTTACATGCGTCGCCTTGCCCATTATATAGAAACATGGCAGCAGCTTTCCTACCGAACCCGCGTGAAAATACTTGGTTTGGTCTCCTTGGTACAGCGGCGTGCTCATGTCGGTGTTAATAGCCATGACATAATCAAAGCCTTCCCTGAGTTTCAAGGCTTTCAATACCTCCAACGAAGACATAATGCCGGTGTGCTGATTTTCCTCCACCGGATTCGCCATAAATATGATATTGCCTTCCAATCTGTCGGGATGTTCCGAATAATATTTCGCAATGCAGAAAATAAGCGCAACGCCGGCTTTCATATCCCCGGCGCCGCGACCGAATAGCCATTCGCCCGAATCTATATCCGAAATAACATCCGGATCATCGGTCAGCGCGCGAATTTTCTCCGGGAGCGCGTCGCAGTCAAACGCGTATTTCTCTATACCGGCATAGTCTTCCACACCTACGGTATCAATGTGTCCGTGGAGTATAATCGTCTTGTCGCTTGCCCGTTTTTCACCTTTTATGACAGCGAATACATTGGCGCGATTCTCACTGTCTCCCATCTCTTGCAAAATAACATAGTCAGGATGTTTGATAAAGTACGGTATCTCTCGCAGACGTTTTTCTATATGATTGACGATAGCGCGCTCTCCGGGCGTTCCGTTGACGCTGTGTATGGCGACCAATTCTTTTGTGAGACTTAAGATTTCCCGATACATCGCATACTCTCCTTTTTACGTACAGTATTTTTTCTACTGCCGCATAAGATACACTAAGCCCATAGATAGGTTTGGTATGAAAGTAATGAGCAGCATACATACGACCATGGCGATCAAAAACGGTACAGCCGCTTTGGCGACTTCTTCGACCTTGAGCCCGCCGACTACGCTCGCAACGAAAAGATTGGCGCCGTAAGGCGGCGTTACAAAGCCTATTGCCAACGCAATGGTCATCACAATACCGAAATGAATCGGATCCATGCCGAAAGAGACGACTATCGGCAAGAATACCGGTGTAAGAATCAGGCAGGACGAAATATTATCTATAAAGCAGCCCAATATCAGCAAGATCACCAAGATCAATAAGATCATGACCACGCTGTTTGAAATATAAGACGTCAGAAAAGCGTTGATCTTCACGGGGAGCTGCGCCATGGCGAGAAAGCCTGAAAACGCCATGGAAAAGCCCAAAAGCAAAGCCGTCAGACCGTTCATCTCCGCCGTAGATTTCAGGGAGTCAATCCATATTTTCCATGTGATTTCTTTATAAACGAATACGCCGATTATCAGCGAATACACTGTCGCGACGACGGCGGCCTCTGTCGGCGTGAATACCCCTGCGTAGATGCCTCCGAGAATTATGACCGGCGCAAGCAGGGCCCAAAATGAATCTTTCAATATACTGAAAAAGCCTTGCTGATTTTCCGTCTTCTCGCTCCCTTTGTAGCCCTTCTTTTTGGAAATAATATAGCATGTAATCATCAGCGCCAAGCCGATGAGTATGCCGGGTATGATGCCGGCTATGAACAGATCTCCGATGGACGCGTTGGCGACGACGCCGTAAATCACAAACGGAATGCTCGGCGGTATGATAACGCCGATAGTTCCGGCCG
This sequence comes from Eubacteriales Family XIII. Incertae Sedis bacterium, assembly GCA_031266025.1. GTDB lineage: Bacteria > Bacillota > Clostridia > Peptostreptococcales > Anaerovoracaceae > JAITLA01. The sequence goes on along the minus strand of JAISBV010000034.1, from coordinate 8,007 downwards.
TCGCAGTTAAGCCTGTTGGGAATGATCTTCCGTAACCGCGCTTTTCCATTTCGGGAATCATCATGGCGCCTATGGCGGAAACCGTAGCCGGGCCGGAACCCGACAGGGCCGCGAAGAACATGCAGGCGGCGACCGTTACAATGCCGATGCCTCCGACAATCCTTCCGAGCAAAGCGTCGGCAAGTCTCACTATGCGCCGTGCGATACCGCCGAGCGCCATGAGATTGCCGCTGAGCATAAAGAACGGAATGGCCATAAGCGAAAACGAGTCAAGACCGGCAAATACGTTTTGACTTATCATGGACACCGGTATATTCGTCGTAGTGACCAGCATGATCAGTGTGGCGAGACCGAGTCCGACGCCGACGGGCAATGTAAGTGATACAAATATAAATAACAGGCCGAACATCAATAAAATCGTCAGCATATTTATACCTCCTGCAGCTCGGCCTTGTTTGGTCTGTACAATATGACCAAATTTTGAATTAAACGGATATTCATAAGGACGGCGCCGACCGGCACGGCCATGTACGCGTATACCATAGGCAGACCCAAGGCGGATGAGGTTTGTCCGTACGCGCCGATACGCGCGGCTATCAAGTATCCCTGTACGGCGATAAAGCAGCCAAAACCGAACCATATAACGATAACTATCGTTTCCAAGATTTTTTTCTGCTTCTCGTTCAACGCGCCTTCAAGTATCCTGATTCGGATATGACATTGTTTCTTCGCCGCGTAACTGACGCCGAGCCATAACTGCCAAATAAATATATATCTGGCCAACTCTTCGGACCATGAGAGTGAATTCATAAAAACATACCGCATCACGACTTGAAAGAATATCAGTGCGAGACTGAAGGCCAGAGAAGGCAGCAGAATGTATTCTTCAAAATTATCCAAGAATTTCTTAATTTTCATTCAAAGCCTCTTTTCACTGTATGCGCTTCGCTTGTCAAGGAAACAAGAAACGCTCGATATTGCAAAGCGGCAACTCGCCGCACAATGTGCAAGGAGTTGCCGCTGCATTTTTGAAGTTATGTAAGGTTAATTGCCGTATTTTTCGTTCACGTTTGCGGCGGCATCCATGATCTCAGGGCCGTAAACAGACGCGAATTCATCCCAAACGACTGTACAAGCCTCTCTGAACCGCTCTTTTTCCTCAGGCGGAAGAACATAGACCTCCGTATTGCCCTCTTCTATAAGAGTCAGAAACTCGGATTCTATTTCAAGATTGTCCGCGCGCATCTTGTCGCGAGCCTCTGCGGACACGTCCAGTATGATCTGCTGCAGATCCTCGGGCAGGGACTGCCACCACGGCTCGCTTACCACAAAGGCCGCCGCGGCATAGACCTGTCCGGAAACGGTATAGTATTTCAAAACCTCATAAAGCTTGGAGGTGTATGTAAGCACTACGCCGTTGTCCTGTCCGTCCACGGTTCCCTGCTGCAAGGCCGTGTAGAGCTCACTGTAAGCGATAGGCGTAGGATTCGCTCCCAAGGCGTTGAACGTGGATATGTACATAGGAGATTCCATGACGCGTATCTTGAGACCCTTCAAATCCTCCAGCGTTTTGATCGGCCTTACATTGTTCGACAGATCCCTGAATGCGTTTTCCGTATAGGCGAGGATGCGCATATCCACATTGGGAAGATCGACCTTGAGCATATCACCCCATTCGCCGTCCAACGCCGCGTAAGCGGTCGGTTTGTCCTTGTACAGGAACGGCAGGTCGCTGGCGCCGAATTTAGGATCAAAATTCGTCAGTGTGGAAAGCGGGCCTAAACTCACTTCCAATGTGCCGAGCTGCAGCGCCTCATAAAGCTGCCTGTCGCCGCCGAGTATGGAATTGTTGTAAACCTCCACAACGATCCGACCTTCCGATCTGCTTTCGATTTCGGGTTTGAACAGGTTGAGAAGTATAGCGCCTCCCGGAGAATCATCCGTAACAGTGGACGCTATCTTCAATGTTATCGGGGCTGCATTCGTCGTCTGCTCCTCCGCTGTCGATTCATTCTCTGCGCCGCCTTGGCTTTCGTTCTGTGTTCCGCCGCCGCAGGCGGTCGCCGCGAGGAGCAACATGACGGCAAATACAAAGATCAATGCATTTTTCGTTCTTTTTTTCATTTCCATCCTCCTTAAACATTAACACTGCCGCTTGCCGCGTTATCGCGGCGCCGCGACCAAAAAATTACAGAACACTTGCGCTTACACGATCCCATATATATTAAAACCTTTCGGGCGGCGGACAGTAACGCAAGGTTACAAAAAATTTTTACTGTAACCTTGTCCGCAGCATATCCGAAAATGCTTCCAACGAGGTTCCCGCCTGTCCAAAGTCGCGCATCTGTTGATCATACCCGATCATGACGGACGGAACGGACGCTCTGTCAAGCGTCTTTTTTATATTGGGATAATCCAACTCTTCGGGATCGCAAAATTGCATCATAATGAAAATGACGCCCCGAGCGCCGCAGTTCAGGACAAGATCGACAAGGCGGCGCCCTCTGCGATCCAAATCGGGTTCGTATAAAAGAGGATCATCACTCTGCTCGGAAAATTGACGCGCGAGCGCGGTTAGAGGATCGCCGCTCTTGATCGGCGTATCGACGCGAAAACTCCTTGATTCGTGCGCGACGTCGTCCGCAGCGACGGTTATGCCGTAACGGTCAAAGATATCCAAGAGGTTCGCGTTGTCCGCGATAATCCCCGATGTAACGACCTTGACGCCGGGCTGCGGATCATGCGGAAGCGCGCATAATGCGGCGTTTATACGGAGCAGCAATCTTGTATGTTCCGATTTGTCCATAAAATACGCGCTTTTCAACACCTCAGCGCGCCGGAGCGCCGAAACAGTACTCGGATAAAGACCCGCAAGACGGACAAATTCACGCCGCGCCGCGCGATTTTCATTGTATACGCAAATCGCGTCGGCAAGCGATTCATCCGTAATCTTCACACCGGCAATACCTTCAAGCTCCGCCTTGACGCGGCGATATTCGCAGACAGTATAGGCAATCCCGAAATCTTCTTTTCTGTTTTGAGGATGCGCCAAGAAAACCATGGGAATATCCGGCCTTGCCGATTTGAAATTTTGTGAAAAAGGTCTGAGCGTATCACAGACGGACGGCATAATTACGGCGGAAAGTTTGTCTATTTTCCCGCTCAACGCCAATTCAAGACCCATGCGCGCTACAGTGCAATAAAACGCGGGAAAATATCGGCCCGCCTCGCGAACGCTTCCTTGCATACCCCATATGCCGAAAGGAACGAAACCCGCCGCGTATGCAATCTCTTCGGGAACATAATACGGGAACACGCCGACAGCTTTCCTCCCCTCCGCCAGGCACGCGGCAAGCCGCATATCGGGATTTTGGGCAATATCGGACATCTCGCTCAGAAGCTCGGTGATCTCGTTCATCTGTAATATACCTCTTTCTTCATTTGGCTATTGCGCAGAATTCGCGGCGTTTGCCGCGGCCATCAGTTCAACGAGTCCCTCGACGCGCGTTTGATACTGAGCTTCCGAAAAATTGCGCGGATCCGCTTGGTCTCCGTCGAAACCGACGACGGGAACGCCGAGCCTTTCTCGCCAACGACGCTCCATTTCAAACATATAGCCGCTCCACGGCTTACAGCTGCGGTTGTAATGAACCAAAATGCCGTCCACGCCGTTTTCTCGGCACAGATCCTCGCGCCAAGCCACCCCCGCCTCAATACAGACGGAATTCGGCGCTTTGCAATAAGCGCGCGCCATCTCGTCTATTCCGTTATACACGAAGCCGAAAGCGGGCGCGTAGACGACCGCCGTTGTATTCGCGCCGCTGTCTTTCAGCGGCTTAAACAATGAACCGAGCACGGGCCAACACGGAATACCCTCAAACATGATCCTGTAATTTTCGTCGTAATGCCAAGTAGACTCGCCGCTTTTGACGGATTGCTCGTATTCCGCAGCCAATTGTTCGAAAGCCGCCGCGGTTTCGGGTTTGCAGCGCGCCGTCACAATATTCGCCATGTGATTGAATAAGTCGAATCCGCTGAGAGGCGACGGTTTCACCGCGCAGTAAGCGCACGCCTTAAGCCACGCGGCAGCCGAACGGTTTGCGTTGGCGCAAACTTCATCGAATCTCTTGTTGTCCCACTTTTTGCCTGAAATCGTCTCAAGCTTGGTGATTGCGGCTTCAAACTGCGCGCGGACATAGGCTACGCGCTCATCCGGAACATCGACCGTATTATTGAACGGTATATCTACCATTATAAGCGGAATACCGCGCATGCGCGCGATGTTTTCGTACCATTTGGTCATGCAGTTGCAGATGTTGTTGCAGCACAGTAAAAAATCGGGCTGCGGTACGGGTTTTTCCTCACACGGCGCGCCGTCCGCGTAGGCGAGACTGATACGCGCGTAAGCGCAGATGTCATTTGAAAAACCCATAGACTCCGCGTATTCGCACATCCTTTGGCCACCGTGCTTGGCTGCGATCGCCGCCGCTTGGTTCTCGGGGTAACAGACCGCCAAGCCCAGCGTTTCGGCGATTTCCGCCGGAAATTTTGAAGACGACCATCCGACGGGCTCGCCGCGTTCCTTCGCCTCCCAAGCTCGCCGATAGACTGAATCGACGATTTCTCTCAAAACGGTTCTTGCCTGTTTGTTTTCACTCATTGGATTTTCCCCCTGTCATTCGTTAGAGGTTCCAGCGCGTATACGGCCGCCCCAAGCGCTCCGGCATACTGCGCGAGCGGCGATACGTAAATTCGTACATTGAGCTCCTCTTCGAGAGCCTTCCTGACGCCTTCGTTTTTCGCGACGCCGCCCGTCATAACCGTATCCCGCATGACGCCTATCCTATTTGCGAGACTTGCGGCGCGAGACGCCACCGAACGGAAGACGGCGCTGAACACATCATTCTTGTTCGCGCCGTGAGCAAGCTGAGAAACGATCTCCGATTCCGCAAACACAGCGCAGGTTGAGCTGATATCTATTTTGTTCTCCGCCAACTCCGCGAACGCCGTCATATCTTCTATACGTACATTGAGCGCGCGTGATATATTTTCCAAAAAGCGCCCCGTTCCGGCCGCGCATTTGTCATTCATTACAAAACTCTCAAGCCGGCCCTTCTCTCCCACCCTGAGAATTTTCGCGTCCTGTCCCCCGATGTCTATAACCGTACGCGTGTCCGGAAAGAGCGCGTGCGCGCCGAGCGCGTGGCAGACGAGTTCGCTCAGCGTTCCGTCTTTCTTGTCGACAAGATTGCGTCCGTAACCTGTGGAAATCGTACGTGAAAGCGATTTTTGCGCGATACGGGCCTCCGCCAAAGCCATGTCGAGAGCTTTATACGGGCCGTCGGAACCCGCGCCTCCCGGCGCCAAGCCTTTTCCTTTTATCTCTCCTGTTTCGTCTATTATAACGCATTTCGACGTCGTGGATCCGATATCCGTTCCAAGTACAAACATATCAACTTCCGGCCTTTATGAATATTTGCTGCGGATCTATTTTACGCATTAAATCTGTGTATTCCGCAGGCGGGGGCGTGAGCTCTTTCGCTCGTGATACATCAAGGTCAAAACCCGTTTTTTCCCGAATTTCGGAAGGGCTTGTAAACGGGTAATAGCCCGTTAATATCATCTTTTTGGTATTTTTGTCAAATTCGAGCACGCCGAGGTCGGAAACGACCATGCGCGGGCCCCTGTCAGCGGGAAGATTCCTGTCCGCTCTGCCCGTCGCCCCATTGATCCATCCGGGGCTGGTGATATAGTCAATATTTTCACGGAAATGACGCTTTTCATGAGTCATTGATATGATCGTATTGCAGTATGTGGCTATGCCGTTCGCGCCGCCGCTTCCGGGCAGCCGCAGCGCGGGCGCGAAATAATCGCCTATGCATGTCGAACCGACGTTGCCGTATTGGTCGATCTCGGCGCCGCCGATAAAACCTATTACATTATCATTGTGATGCAGCCATGTATTCGCCTGTACTCCGAGATAACGGTACGGAGGCCACTTGACGGCGCAATGCTCCATCATGCGCAGGTCGCTTACGCTGCGCGGGAGTTCAATAGGATTGCAATCCATAAGCCCCGCCTCTACAAGCAACGCACATTCGGGCGCAAAGGTTTTTTTGGCGAGAATCGCTCCGACGATGGGCAAACCGGTGCCGACGATCACGATATCGCCGTTCTTTATCTGCAAGGCCATCGTATAAGCTTGAATTTCAGTGCTCGTATAATCGCACGCGCTCATATATTCCACCTCATTTTACATATCCGATTCCGGGCGTAACACGCAAACCGAGCATACGCGCCGCGCCAAGCTTGTCCAGATAAGCAGCGTGGTCGTCGGCGCCGTAAACCCATTCCCGCAAAAAAGTCTCAAAGCCTTCATCCGACTTGCTCGCCTTATCGTACATGCGGAGAAAATCCTTGTCATAGTCATAATACGCGCGGCACTGTGTCGGATGCGCGCCGTACGCCGTATGCACAACCGCATCCACAAGAAAACCGGGTATGGAATTTTGTTCCGCGTCTTTACGAATTTCTTCATTGCTGACAAGCTCTTCGCATGTGACGACGACCCGTTCCGCCGCGACGGCGATATCGACGTCTTGGTATTCGTCGCCGAATATACGGCATGTGCCGTCTTCCGAAGCAATCTGCACATGAATCACAGCAGCTTCGATCCTCGGCACGGGAAGCAACAGCAACTTCTCTTCCGGATTGAACGGATTTTCTTGTACAATATATTTTTCATTAGGCAATTTGTCGATTTTTTCGCGTTTTTCGCGACTTATCCCCCATATATCTTCCATGCCGGATCCGAACATATATCTGCTCGGCAGATACGGAAGACCGAGCGACGCGGCGTGGAACAACATCATAGCCGCATCTTGAGAATAGTCCTCAAAAAGCAATTTCCCCTCTTCGATCGCGGCGCGAAACCTGCGGCCGATATTGGAAAAACGCGGATTTGCCGTATAGCAGTTGATATATGCCTTGACGCGTTCCGCTCCGATCAGCATGTCCCAATCGCTGCCCGCAGGGCCGCCCTCGGCAATGAAGCCGCCTTTGCCCTGACGTATGATTTCGTAAACGGCGGCAATAGGTTTCCTGTTGGTCGTAAAACCGCCGACAGCAAGGTGATCGCCGTCGCGGATGTATCGCTCGACCGCTTCGCTGAGACTCATTACTTTACTCATGCATACCTCCAATTGCGCTTTGTGCGATTACTATACCATGAAATGTGATCAAAAACAAATAAATTTTACACAAATAAAATTTATTCGTACTAAATTTATTCGCATAAAATTTATTTATACTAAGGGTCTGTCGGAAAATAAAGTGTACAGTCGGCGCAGCAATTTTGTGTCCCGGCAAGGCGCCGGGTTCCGCGAATACTTGTAGTATTCAAGGGTTCCGGCAACACGGTCGGGGTACAAAAGGGCAAGTCAAATGTGTAGGTTATTTTCCGACAGATCCTAAATCCGTTTGTATTGAATTTATCGGTCAATATTTATCATAATCACCGCCGTATGATTTTGCGTCGGGAACGGCGCGGGGCGCCGCCGGTTCAAAGGCCGCAACCGTTTCCTCGTCAGACGGCGGATATGTTCCTGTGCCCAAGGCGCGCAGCTTGAACTGCCCTATGAGCCCGCTCAGCATAGACGATTGGCTGCTGAGTTCTTCCGAAGCCGCGGCGCTTTCCTCCGCCGTCGCACTGTTCTGCTGTACGACCTGCGACACCTGATCGATGCCGGTATTTATCTCGCCTATGGCATTGTACTGCCTGTCCGCGCTCTCCGCTATCTCGTCCGCTATGCGGCTGGACTGCACTATGCCGTCCACAATCTCAATAAGAGATTCGTTGGTCTCGCCCGCGATCTTGACGCCCAAAACAGCCCTGCTGATGGAATTCTCGATGAGCGCCTCCGTGTCCTGCGCGGCTTCGGCGCTCTTTGCGGCCAGATTGCGCACCTCTTCGGCTACGACCGCAAAGCCCCTGCCCGCGTTGCCTGC
>JAISBV010000150.1 GCA_031266025.1 Eubacteriales Family XIII. Incertae Sedis bacterium | reverse complement strand
CCATTTGCCCGCTCTTGTCCTTGAACTCCTTGCCGCCGAGCTCTATGAGGGCCTGAGGGAAATAGAAGTTGTTGTATTTCTTTTTCAGCGTTTCGAATCCGGGACCTCCGCCCAATCCGGGGAGTTCTCCGATCGGCAACAGCGCCATAATGTACCCCTATCGTTAAAAACCGAGATTCAGCATGTTTCCCACATACTGGCCCGCGCTCTGCCCGCCGAACAGACCGGCCACGTCTTGTTCGCCGAAGCATTTGTCAAAGGCTTTTTCCCAATATTTGTTTCCGGTGGCGCCCGCCACGCGCTGAACTATCGACAGATCAACGAAGCTTCGCACGGGTTCCCCGGATACCGAGAACATCGCGTAGCGCGCGTGCACCTCGTTCACAAGGCCGTGGAACGTCATATTGGACCAACGAAATGTCACAAACGAAGATTCCTTGCGCATGAGCATATACAACAGGGCGTTCGTGTGCGGCCTGACCGTGAATTTCTTTCCGCTAAGCACCCTTAAGGCGGTTGCGGCGCCGCCAATGGCATCGCTCGCCGACAGGCGAAATTTGTCCGCCATAAAGCTGTCCTTGACGTTCACCGCGTCAAACACGAGCTGCACGGACATAACGACGGAAGGAGGCCTGGTGAACTGCGGCGGTATCTCCGAGACCACGTTCTGCTGCAAGCGGTTCACGGGTATGGGTTCCGAATTCGCCCTGAAGCTTATGGCCGAAGGGTTGTACTGCACCTGAAGGACGTGCGAATTTGCGGCCCCGAATATACCGGAAATCGCTGCGCTGTCCGGATTGACGCTCTCGCTCAGACGCAGGGCCTTCTCCGCTAACTCAGCCACGGATTCGGGCGTGCTGCTTATATCCTTATGGATAACCAAGAAGGCCTTCTTCGGATTGCCGAGTACACTTGCGGCCGCATTGCTTGCTATCTGCTTTATGTCCATGATTCATTCCCTAAGTTGTAACCTTTCATCAACCAAGATTGAGAATATTTGAAGCCATTTGCTCGGGTGTGACCAAGCTGCTCTTGTCGTTGCCGAACGCGGTTTCAAAATCTTTGACCCAAGCGTCGGAAGATTCGCCGGCATACTGCCGGACGCGCAGCGCCACCTTCGCGCGCACGGGCAGACCCGACGCCGAGAACATCACATATTGCGCCGATATGCTGATTATGGCGCCCGAAAACGAAAAATACGACCAATAAAAAGATATATTCTGCGTATACGGGTTGCGCAGCGCGGCGATAAAGCCTTCGACCTCCTGCTGTACGCTTTCTTCTTTCATAAATGTCTTGACCGCGTTCGTAACGCCGCTCACGCTCGTCGGCGTGATGTTTTTTTCCAGCATAAATGATGTTGCTGCGGACATCTTGTCGAACCACAGCGTCACGCTGAGTTCCATCTTTCCGCCCTGCGGGGAACTGACCAGGGCCCCGCCGTCGGAGTTCAGGTCGCTTTCCGACACCTCGGGCGCAACGGAATATATTTCTAATTCGGCCGGATTGTACTGCACGCGGAAAAGTTTCTTTTTAAAGGCCCCTCCGAGCTCGGATACCTTCGGAGCGGCTGCGCTCGCGTCGAAGCCCTCCCCCAACGCCGCTGCGGCCGCGCCCATGTCGAAACCCGGAACCGCCGCGGCGGCGGCTCTGTAGTCCTTTATCAGGATGTAAGCCGGCTCGATATTCCCCGTTATGCTCTTGCCCAAATCACCGATAATACTCATATCTTAAAGCCCTCCCCTTCGGGATTTTTCGCTCTTCAGCTTCTTTTCGAGCTGTCCGTATACCCTGTCCGTGATGACGCCTATGCGCCGCATAAGCGTCGAGTTTATCATCTCCGCGATATCTTCGGCGCTCCCGGCAAGGGCGTTACCCCGCGAACCGATTATGCTGTTCTCCGTCCGTATCTCGTTTGTTTGTACGCTCGTTTCCGTCGTTTCTTCATCGCGTTCGAAATGCTCCGAAACGACGCGCTGCTCGCGCCGACGCAGTATTTCCTCGATATCGGGCGCCGCGCCGGGACGTCTGTGCACTATGGGCGGCGACCGATCCCAATTATGCGTCTCCGAGCCGATTTCCGTGAAAGCGGGTTCGGCGGAGATGAGGTGCTTCACGGATTGTTCGCCCGGCTCGCCTGCAGGCGCGGCGCGGAACTGCTTCGCTTCAAAGCGCGCGTTTTCGGCCTGTTCCCTTTCGACGAACGCGATCTCGGATATGAGCGGTTCCGGCCCGTCCGCGATCCTGATGCCTGCCGCAGCAGCCGCAGCGGGGTCGTCTCGCAGCAAGCGCAGGGATTCTAATATTTTCCTTGAGGTTTCGTCCGTATGAAGAAGCAATTCTTCTTCGCGGCCGGCATCTCTGCGGCTTAGGCTCTCCTCACGCTCCGATATCTCCCTTATGGCGCTCACAGGATCCTCTATGGCCTGCAGAGCGTCGCGCATAATGCGCCGCCTGTCCGGACGCGCCGCAATCGGGCTCTTTTCGGACTCCGTACGCAGCTCTTTCAGGTGCTCCAGACGCTCCTTGTTTTCGGTATTTATGCGGTCAAGCGCTTCGCGCAGTACCGTTTCGCGAAATGTTTCGCTCTCTGCGGCGCCGCGCGCCGCGCCCGCGCGTACTTGTTCATCCCCCGCCGCGGCGCCGGGCGGGCGCGTATCGGAGACCTGCGCGATTTCATGCGTTTCGCGTTCTGTTCTGTAATACGTCGTTTCATTCCCGGCCGCCTGCCGGACACGAGCGCCGGAGTCGATGATGCGCGTCAGCGCCGCTTCGGATCCCGCCGTTTCCGGCGTCCCCGCCGTCGTATACCGCGCCTTGCGCGTCGCGTCGTCCGCCGGCTCCGCCGCGCCCTGCGCGGTCTCCTCGCGAACGACCGTTTCCCTCAGTATCAGCGTCTCTTCGGATACCGGTTCCTCGCGCGCGGTCTCACCGCTTTTTTCGCCGTCCGCGAAAAACGAGGAGCCGTCTGCACGCTCCGCTATTGGCGCGGCCTCCGCTTTCACCCCGGAGCTTCCGTGCTCGCGCGGCGCCTGCGTTTCCGCCGCACGCAGACGCGCGACGTGTACACGCGCGAGCTCGAGCAATACCCTGCGCGCCGTGTCGCGCGCATTCCAAATAACCTTTACGCGCTCACCGCGCCCGATTCGCTTGAATGACTCGCTCGCTTCGGCCGGCGCGGCGACTTCCGCGTCCGTACGCAGACCATGAACGCGCACGCTCTCTATATAATAGGACAGTATATCCGTTTCGCTTTTCGCAAGCAGCGCGAGCGTTTTGATGTCGGCCCGGTCTCCGCGCGCGGGCGTATCCGCGAACGCGCTCGATCGAAAGGCCAAGAAGCGCTCCACGGAATTTCGCGCCGACATATGCAGGGCGTCCGTGATATCTATCCATATATTGCGTCCGCTCAGGTAATACTCCGCGCGGCTCGTCGTCACGTTGTCTATGAGCTGCAGCAGCGAGGCCGTAAGCGCCCTGCTTATAACGGCTTTTTCGTCCGTAGGCGCTCTCCTTACGCCGTCCGTTTCGTAATGATTCCGGCTGTATCGAAGCTCCTCGCCGCCGAAGGCCGGAAGCTCGCGCCTGTACTCGGACAGCGCAAGTATCGTCGCGGTTCTCCGCTGCTCGGATATCAACATTTCGCGTTCACTGAGACGCGTGCGAATTTCCGACGCGCCCTGCGCGAAGCGCGCGAGCGCGTTTACGATATTGACCGTATCGAGCCGTTTGAATATCTCGCTGTGCATGTAAAATGACGCGGATTTCCCGGGTAAACCTCTTTCTCCTTCACGCGCCTTTTCCTCTCTGACGCGCGCGCTTTTCACGTCGCGCGTCAGCGTTTCACGCAGCGTCTCGATATTGTTCCTGTATATTTCCGTCAGCCTGTATACGCTCAAATTCTCATCGCGAAGCGTACGCGCCCGTTCCATGAAGAGCGCGATGTTTTCGATGCCAAGCTTTCTGAGCGCCATGTCGATGTACACCGTATCCTTATAAGTCAAGGCGTACTCCGCGTTCGCCGGCATGCGATTGACGATGTTGTTCACGACGCTGAAGATGAGGTTCTTCGTATTGCGCCGCGCCCCGCCAACGGAGATATGTATGAAATCGCCCTCCGTATACGGTATCTCGGGCGGATTCACGAGCAGGAACAGCAGTTCCTCCGGCGAAAATTCCGCCGTCATAACGGCGTAATCGGCCGTAAGTTTCTCTCCGAACGCGGTGATCGGCGACAACATGTCATCACTGACAGTCAGCCGTATGGGGCGATTTATTGTTAGCATGAAACAATTGCCTCCTCCGATCACACAAAAGGCGTGTCGATGCAGATCATCTCGCGATAGGCTATGGTGATCGTGTCCGTCAAAAGGCCCGAATGTTCGGCCGACAGCTCGCCGTAAACCTTTTTTATAACGGTGCATCCCGTAAACACATATGTACGCGCAACGCTCTCGAAGACAGGCCGCCTTGCGACGAACAGAAATAAGGGCAGGGCGAGATCGGCGCCGAGAGGCAACGGATCGACGTAGTCAACCCCCGCGTAGCGCTCCACCTCGAGCGTGAAAGGTCTCGATATTGGCTTGCGCCGCATATGCACGTAGTCGTTCAGACCGCCCTCCTGTATGTTTTCGTATTCCAACTCGCGCGTAAAGGCCTTGACGCTCTTGCACGGCAGGTCGAATACAGCTTCCACGCGAAGCATGAAGTTGAAATTAACCAAGGGATTCGATTGATCCTTTGGGCCGATTTCGTTGAAATTTTTTAAAGCGCCATCATCCATAATTAACGGCCTCTGCCAAGCTCCAAAATGCTCTTTTCTTTTTTGTCTGAGGGATTAAGGCTCGCGTTTATATCCGATATCTCCCGGCACCAACGTCTGCGGTCATTATGTGAAAGCGACAGCACATCGTCCCGACCCCAATGGAAATAATAGGAAATAAACGACATCTCCCGAAACAGAGAGTCCTCAGGATAAAGCGTTATCCCTCTCGCGTAAAATTTATGGAAACCTGCATAGTCTTTCCGCAGCCTTCGCATACAACCGTCATGGTCGGCGGCTCGATGTTGTTGATCCTTTGGTACATATCCTGCAAAAATGCCAAATCCGCAGTAAAGAACCTTTCGACGGTGTTCGGAACTACGCTGTCCATGCCCTCGATTTCCGTAATCACATTGGCGAGCACCGCTATAGTCAGGTACGACGGATTTGACAGTACGCGCGGATCGCGCGTGGCGTTAATCTCGTCGCCCGCCGTGGCGAGACGCATCTTGCCTTTGCGATGTATCGTTCCCTGTGAGTCCACATAGCCTTTCGGCAGTTCAAAATCGTAAATCGTCGTCATTGCAAACCTCTGTCGTCACTTTGTATTAAGGTCGATTAGGCGGCAGTTCTGTCATTCCGGGCTTGTCCCGGAATCCAACGGCAAACTCCAACCGGCTGAAGCCGGGGAGTTCTCAAGTGGCGCCTTCCAACGTTTGCTTGGGATAGGCGCGCAAAATATGCTATGGATTCCGGGACAGTTCTTCCCGG
>JAISBV010000133.1 GCA_031266025.1 Eubacteriales Family XIII. Incertae Sedis bacterium | reverse complement strand
CGGCTTTTTAGCTGTATTGTATAGATTATACACCTTAACGGTCACAAATCGGTCACATTTTTGAAATTTCTTGATGTTTTTTGAAAAAGGATTTGCAAAAAAATTACTTGCGTTTCATGTAAGGCCGGGTTACAATACAAATAGAAAAGGACTGCCGTTTTCGGATGACGGTTGTCCCCTGAAAATTGTTGGAGAAACCGCCGATCTTATGAAAGGCGGTTTCTGTACTACTTGCGCTTGTTTAAAACCAAGGCAAGTATTCCGATGATAACCAATGCTAACGAGAGTAGTTCATCAAACGTCACATAGTGTATCATAGGCCCCACCTCCTATAAAGGATGCGGGACAGACCGCCGAACGACAATCCTTTTCCTGTTTACTATGATAGCATGGCATGACATATATGTCAATACAATATTTTCTTATTATTCTATATTCTTACTTATGTCTTTGGATTCCGCCGGAACAAGTTCGGGACAGACCCCGTCGCTTCTCGCCACCCGGAATGACAGTGTTTTCACCGGAATGACGTTGACATTGACTCAGAACACATGAGCCGCAAAAAACGCCAAAACGCAAAAAACCGTTTGACACGGCCCCTTTTATCATTTATACTTTGTCTTAATCCATGTAAATGCTATGACGGAGTTTTTCCTCGCCAAGAAAGACGTTGCAGAGAGCCGGCGCTTGCTGAAAAGCCGGTACGCTTTGGGCGGAGGGATTCTCGCTCCCGAGCAGAGCTTCTGAACAAAGCGCGCCGCGCTTTCATTAAGAGACTCCGGCAGGTTCCGTTATCATGACCGAGGATTTGTTGGAATCCGATGAGTTGATCGGCTTATTGCCGATAAACGGGGTGGTACCGCGGTAGATTTTATCGTCCCCGGAGCAAAGCGCTTCGGGGATTTTTACGTGCCCGAGAGCAGCGGCGAGCAACCCGCGCCGCATATACGGCAACATCAAAGGAGGTACAAGAATATGGCAAGATCAGTAAGGATATTCGACACAACGCTGCGCGACGGCGAGCAATCACCGGGATGCAGCATGAACCTGAAAGAAAAAATCAAAATGGCCAAGCAGCTTGAACGCATGCGAGTCGACATCATAGAGGCAGGCTTCGCGATATCGTCTCAGGGGGATTTCATCTCTGTCAAGACGATAGCCGAAACGCTGAAAGAATGCACGGTGGCGAGTCTCGCGCGCGCTGACGAAAACGATATAGACAGGGCGTGGGAAGCCGTAAAGGGCGCCGTCGATCCGCGCATACATCTCTTTATAGCGACGTCGTCGCTTCACATGGAGCACAAGCTCAGGATGAAGCCTGACGACGTATACGAGCGCGCCGTCGCGATGACGGCCAAGGCCGTGAAATATTGCGCCAACGTCGAGTTCTCCGCCGAGGATTCAACGCGCAGTGACATGCCGTTCCTCGCTCGCGTGCTCGAAGGAGTTATCGCGGCAGGCGCCACGACGATCAATCTGCCCGACACAGTCGGCTATACGACGCCCGACGAGCACTATGAATTCTTTATGAAGATACGGGAGTTGGCGCCTTCTCTCGAAAAGGTAACGCTCTCATCCCATTGCCATAACGATTTGGGTCTCGCCGTCGCGAATTCATTGGCCGCCGTACGGGCCGGCGCGGGTCAGGTAGAGTGCACCGTTAACGGCATAGGCGAACGGGCCGGCAACGCCGCTATGGAGGAAATCGTTATGGCGCTGCATACGAGAAAGCCGTTTTACGGCGCGGAAACGCGGATTGCGGCGAATGAAATCGTACGCTCGTCCGGCTTGCTGACCCGCATTACGGGCGTTAAGGTTCAGCCGAACAAAGCCATTGTGGGCGAGAACGCGTTCGCGCACGAAGCCGGCATCCATCAGCACGGTGTTATGCAGGACAGGCGCACCTATGAAATCATGACGCCCGAATCCATCGGTCTGAGCAAAAACAACCTTGTGCTCGGCAAGCATTCGGGCAAACACGCTTTCCGCGACCGCGTGAAAACTCTCGGCTACGAGCTCAACGACGCCGAAATCGAAATCGCTTTCGGAAAATTCAAAGCCCTTGCGGACAAGAAAAAAACGGTATATGATAGGGATATTGAAGCTATAGTGGCAAAGGAAGCCGTGCAAGTTCCGCGCACATACAAATTGGAAAGTTTTGTGATCAACAGCGGCAACACGATAACATCCACGGCTGTGATCAGAATGACGCGCGACGGAAAGACATTCGAGAAGGTTTCACGCGGAGAGGGCCCTGTGGACGCCGCGTTCAAGGCCATTGAAAAGATAGTCGGACGCGAATTGGCATTGGAGGATTACAGGATCGAATCGGTCACGGAGGGTGAAGACGCGTTGGGAGACGCCCGCGTGCGTATCAAGACGGCGGAAGGTTCTGAGTTTTCAGGCAGGGGACTTTCCACCGACGTTATAGAGGCCGGTATTCACGCCTATGTAAACGCGGTCAATAAGATGCTGTATGCCGAGCGTGAAGGGCTCGATTCCAAGAAGATCAGCGCAACTCTTTAGGGATAGTTGAGAGTGGAGAGATGAGAGTTGAGAGTTGAGTGGAGAGTGGAGGTAAAGACTATGGGAATGACTATGACGCAAAAAATTCTCGCGTCGCACGCGGGACTCAAACAGGTAAAGGCGGGACAATTCATCGAAGCCGAACTTGATATCGTTCTCGCCAATGATATCACGGGGCCGCCGGCCATAAAGGAATTTGCCGAGATGGGTGTGAAGGGCGTTTTCGATGCGAACAAGGTTGTACTTGTGCCTGATCACTTCACACCCAACAAGGATATAAAGGCAGCCGAGCAATGCAAGATATTGCGCGAATTCGCCGTCTCGCGCGAGATATCGAACTATTTTGAGGTTGGCGAAATGGGTATCGAACACGCGCTTCTGCCGGAGAAGGGACTCGTCGTGGCGGGCGACGTCGTAATAGGCGCCGATTCCCACACGTGCACATACGGTGCGCTCGGCGCGTTCGCTACGGGCATAGGTTCCACGGATATGGCGGCGGGCATGGCGACGGGCAAGTCTTGGTTTAAGGTTCCTGCCGCGATACGCTTCGAGCTGAGCGGCAGACCGGGCAAGTGGGTAGGCGGCAAGGATGTGATCCTTCACATAATCGGTATGATAGGCGTGGACGGCGCGCTCTACAAGTCCATGGAATTTACGGGCTCCGGCGTCGCCCGGCTCTCTATGGACGACCGATTGACAATGGCAAATATGGCGATAGAGGCCGGCGCGAAGAACGGCATATTCCCGGTTGATGAGAAAACCCGCGAATACATGAAAACGCACAGAAACAAAAACAGAGCGCTCGCAAAGCGCATCCGCGCTTTCAAGCCTGACGGCGACGCGGAATACGAACGCGTCATAGACATAGACCTGTCGAAGATCAGGCCGACTGTAGCGTTTCCGCATCTGCCGGAGAACACGAAGACTATCGACGAGGTCGGCGACGTCGAGATTGATCAGGTCGTGATCGGCTCATGCACGAACGGCCGCTACGAGGATATGAAGACCGCGGCGAAGATACTGAAGGGGCGCAAGGTGGCGCGCGGCGTCCGCTGCATTATATTCCCGGGAACGCAGCAGGTCTATCTCGACTGCGTTCGCGACGGATTCGCCGAGATATTCATAAAGGCGGGCGCCGTACTTTCCGCGCCTACCTGCGGACCTTGTCTCGGCGGACACAGCGGCGTATTGGCGGCCGGCGAACGGGCCGTATCCACGACGAACAGGAATTTCGTCGGGCGCATGGGCCATGTGGATTCCGAGGTGTATCTGGCGGGGCCCGCGGTTGCGGCGGCTTCGGCTATAGAGGGCCGCATCGCGAATCCGGAAGAGCTGTAAGTAAGTACTGAGACATGGCAAAGATATTAGGACGATTAAGCAGCAGTACGGTCATTCCGGGCTTGTCCCGGAATCCAACAATACACTATGGATTCCGGGACAGTTCTTCCCGGAATGACAGGGAAGATGAATCAGGAGATTAATATATTATGGGTAAAGTATACAAATACGGCGACAACGTAGATACAGACGTCATAATACCGGCCAGGTATCTCGTTACGTCGGATCCGGCCGAATTGGCCAAGCACTGCATGGAAGACATCGACAAGGATTTTGCAGCGAAGGCGAAACCGGGCGACATAATCGTCGCGGGCAAGAACTTCGGCTGCGGTTCCTCGCGCGAGCACGCGCCCATAGCGATAAAGGGCGCGGGCGTGGCCTGCGTCATAGCGCCGACCTTCGCGAGAATATTCTACCGCAACTCCTTTAACACGGGTCTGCCCATCCTCGAATCAGACGAGGCCGCAGAGAAGATAGACGCGGGCGACGAGGTCGAGGTCGATTTCGCGACCGGCGCGATCCGCAACATCACAAAGGGTGAGAGCTATAAGGCGGAGCCATTCCCGCCGTTCATATCGAAGCTTATAGAGAGCGGCGGTCTCGTGGAATACGTAAAATCGCAGAAAGGATAGAAAGATTATATGAATTACAATATCGCGGTAATCAAGGGAGACGGCATCGGCCCGGAAATCGTGGATCAGGCCTTAAAGGTCTTGGGCGCCGTCGGCGGCGTCTACGGACACAGTTTCAAATACGAGGAGGTTTTGGCGGGCGGCGCGGCCATAGACGCGGTCGGCAAGGCCCTGCCCGCGCATACATTGGACGTGTGCAAGGCTTCGGACGCCGTGCTGCTCGGCGCGGTCGGGGGATGGAAGTGGGACGATCTGCCGGGGGGCGAACGCCCTGAAACCGCGTTGCTCGGTCTGCGCAGGGAGCTCGGCCTGTTCGCGAACATACGCCCGGCCATGCTGTTTGAGGAACTCGCCGGAGCCTGTCCGCTGCGACCGGAACTGACCGCCGGCGGCATAGACCTCGTCGTCGTAAGGGAATTGACGGGAGGCATCTACTTCGGCGAAAGGGGCGTCAAGCAGACGGAAGATATGGGCGAGGCGGCCTATGATATGGAAATGTACTCCGAGGGCGAGGTCAGGCGCATAGGCGTCGTAGCTTTCGACATGGCGCGCAAACGTTCAAAGCGGCTCACGAGCGTGGACAAGGCCAACGTGCTCGAAAGCTCAAGGCTCTGGCGCCGCGTTATGACGGAATTGGCCGGCGACTATCCCGACGTCGAGCTTTCGCACCTGTACGTGGACAACACCGCGATGCAGCTCATAAAGAACCCGAGACAGTTCGACGTGATCGTTACGAGCAACATGTTCGGCGATATCCTGTCTGACGAGGCGAGCATGATAACGGGTTCCTTGGGTATGCTGCCCTCCGCAAGTCTCGCCGCGAGCGGCGTCGGCATGTACGAGCCGAGCCACGGCTCTGCGCCGAAGATGACGGGTCTCGATACGGCAAATCCGATGGCGACCGTGCTGTCCGCCGCCATGATGCTGCGCTACAGCGCAGGCCTCGCGGACGAGGCCGACGCCGTTGAAAACGCGATTAAAGCCGTGCTCGCCGAGGGTTACAGAACGCCCGACCTCTTCACCGAAGGCAAGACGAAAATCGGCACGTCGGAGGCCGGCGACCTCATCGCCGCCCGCGTGAAAAAAACCGCGCGGACGTAAAACCCGCGCGACAGGGAGAACATTATGACAACGACCAAGATAAAAATACAAACTGCGGACGCGCCGGCCGCCATAGGGCCTTACTCGCAGGCAAACGTCTTCGGCAATCTTGTATTCACGTCCGGCCAGATCCCGATAGACCCCGCCACGGGCGAATTCGCGGGAAAGACAATCGAAGCGCAGACCGAGCAGAGTCTGAAAAACGTCGCCGCAATACTGAAAGAAGCCGGCAGCTCCATGAAAAACGTGCTGAAGACCACGGTATTCTTAAGCGATATAGACGACTTTGCGGCCATGAACGCCGTATACGCGGGCTTCTTCGACGAGGGCGCGCCGCCCTCGCGCTCCGCAGTGGAGGCAGCAAATCTGCCTAGAGGGGCGCTTGTGGAAATCGAGGCCATAGCCTATATTTAAAGTAACTACTCAAACCCCACGTGATTTTTGCCCATTCCGGAACCTAATAGGTGATTTGTCTTCCTCACATAACATCAAGTACGTTCCGGTGAGCCAAATCACCTCTCAGAACCCGGCCTGAACAAAACTGACGCAGGATTTGAGTAGTTTTGATTGAAATTTTTGAATAGTAACTGCTTAAATAGTTACATCCTATCTACTATAAATACGGCTACTTCCTTTGGCTTAGGCAGATACAGAGGATAGTTTGGCATACCTGTTTCAACGAGTAGCTTTGCCATATCGTTGTAAAGGCGCTCTCCTCGGCCGTCCGCGTCGCGAGCGCCCGCGGCTTCCGATGTTGAGGACGCGTACACCAGTATGAAATCCTTCGCGTCCTCTAAGGACTTGAACGGCTGACCGAATTCGATCACAGCGTTCAGCTTTTGAAACGTCAGGCCGCGATCCGTCAGAAATCCGTGAACCTCCGCCGCGCCCAATGGTTTGGGCCGCAGCGACACCGCGTTCACGCGTTTGGCCGGCATCGGTTTTTCATGTACGATCAGTACCATTTTCTTTTCACAAAACGACATAAAGCGCGAAATAGCCTCAACGGACGAGCCGAAAAAGCTCATAATCACGGCGTCGCGTCTCTCGCCCGTGAGCGTATTTACATCTGCGGCGCGCGCGACGACGTTATACGCGCCGCGCGCGCGGATGAATTCATTCAGCGCGCCGATTGCAGTCTCGTTTTGGTCTATGCAAATGATATCTCGCACATACCCGGCCAGTTCAAGGTCAATCAAGCCAAGTCCGCAGCCGATATCGCAAATCGTCGAACAATCCTCGATATACGGGCGCACGAGCGAGGCCAGATTGCTGTGAAATCCCGTGTACGCGCTCGCGGTCTTGAACCAATCTATAGTTTTTTCATTCCATATAAAATCCATACAAATCCATATACTCCCCTCTGCGCGAAACGATCCTTATCGCCGCGCCTTCGCAGACTATTTTAATGTAAGCGTTATAAGCCCGATTTTTTAGCAGCCGTATATATTCTACAACATTATCCCCAAAAAGTATGTTGCTTTGGCAACGTAAAAAAAATTTTCTTACCGTCACAGATACCTGCGCACCTTCCGGCAGTACGCCTCATAGTCCTCGCCGTAATGCGGTCTTAGAAACTGTTCTTCGCGCAGAACCTGTCTGTGTATGAGCAATGAGAAAATCACGACGGCGACCGCCGTCAGTATATTGTCGTGAACAAGGAACAGGCCCAAAAAGAACGCGCCAAAGCAGACGTAAATCGGATTGCGGCTGAAAGCGAACATTCCGCCGGTGACGAGTCTGTCGGGTTTTTCCTCGTCGATGCCGACGCGGAAAGAATCGCCGAAGCTGATCAGGGTCGCGACTATACCGATTACGGCGGCAAGGCAGAGGACGAGTCCGATCCAACCCGGAACGCCCGTCGTCCAAAACGGCGTGATCAGCGGTCGCCACATCGGCAGACCGAACGCGTTGGCAAATACGACATAGACGATCAGCAGCACTATCGGCACGATCAAAAAATCCGTCCTGTCCGTCGCGCCGAACACAATCGCCTTTACGCCCCTGCGTCTCAGCATTGCCGACCGTCCCGCAATGCACGCCGCGAGCAATACGAATAACGCCGCGCTGATGTAATATTGACAGATAAGCATTTCCCCCTCCTTTACGCCGTAGTGTCTGCTAACTACTTGTTAACTACTCTGTAACATGTTCATATTTCTCCAGCCTTGCGCGGGGCGGCTTCTTGCGGTCTATAACGGCGGCAAGATACCTATAGCGGTTCGTGCCGCCGAGATTTTTCAGTTCAAAGCCCTTGACCTCAATCTTCTTGACCGGCTTCTTTTTGAAAGCGTCAAGCGCGTCCAGCACATAGACAAGGTTGTGGCTTGTTTTGTGGGTCGCGGAATAGTTCAGCGAGAACAGCGGGTTGAAGTTCTTTTTCAGGGCGGTTTGCGTCGCCGTGCCGCCCATCTTCTGCGGCTCGTCAAGGATGATTATCGGGCGGTTCGCCTTGATTACGTCAATCGGGCGGCGGCTGCCGAACTCGTCGCGCTTGGTGTAGATAATCCTCGCCGCTTTGTTGCTGCTCCTGCCCTCGACGTTCTTATCCTCGTTCATCGTGGTGTTGAACGCCTGCGTGTTGATTATCATGACGTTGATGCCGCTGTTCTGTGAAAACTCGTCAAGCTGGTGCAGATTCGAGGAATTGTAGATGAAGTGCCGTGCCTTCAGCCCGTAAATCTGCATAAAGTGGTCTTCGAGCATTTCAAATGACTTTTTCACGCCCTCGCGGATGGCGATGCTCGGCACGACCACAATAAACTTGCTCCACCTATACGCCTTATGGAGTTCAAACATAGTCTTGATGTAGACATAGGTCTTGTCCGTGCCTGTTTCTATCTCCACGTCAATGGACACCGCGCCAAGCCCTGCGGCGAGGTCGGTGGAATACTTGATGTTGTTCGCCGTCTGGACGACGTAGATATTTTTCAGCAATTCCTCTCCGGAAAGCTGTACGTTCTCGTTGCAGTATGCGGACTCATACTCCTCCTCGACCGCCCGCTTTTCCTCATCGGACAAGGCGGAGTATGAGAGGGCAAAATAGCCCCTGCGCGACAAACGCTCGTCTTCGGTCAGCTTCTTTTCGCTGCCGATGTCGCGGCGGTACTTTGACACGCCAATGTTCGGCTGACCCGCGAACACCCGCACGACGCTTTCGACGGCTTCCGTCTGGAGCGGCTGTATCTTAAACTGGAATTTCATTCGCCGTCGTCTCCGTGTCCATCTTCAAACTCCTTGACCCACTCAGCCAGCTTGCACTGCAAAAGAGCCTTGTCGGGGAGGTAAAGACTGTACGCCGAGGCGTAGATGTTGCTGTCCTCCGGCAGGGTGAGTTCGACGATGTTGTCGTTCTTTTGGCTGCATAGGAGGATGCCTATTGTCGGCTTTTCAAATGTCTGTTTGACATAACGGTCAAAGTAATTGATGTACATTAACATTTGCCCCAAATCTTGGTGCTTCAGTTCGGCAACCTTGATGTCTATAAGGACGTAGCATTGGAGAAGGCGGTTGTAAAAGACGATGTCAACGTAGAACGACTTCTCATCAAACGAAAAACGCTTCTGCCGCGCCTCAAACAGAAAACCTTTGCCCAGTTCCAGCAGGAACTTCTGGAGGTTGTCTATCAGAGCCTGTTCCAAATCAGACTCGCTGTATTCAGCGCGTTCCTCAAGCCCTGTGAATTCAAGCACGTAGGGCGACTTGAAAATGTCGCGTGGGCTTTCGACGGTCTGGCCTTCTTTCGCCAACGCCATAACCTTTTCTTTGTCGCGGGAAAGTCCTAACCGCTCGTATAGCGAACTGCCGACCTGACGTTGTAACTGCCTGACCGACCACTGTTGGCTTGTCGCTTCGATTTCATAAAAACGGCGGGCGGCTTCGTTTTCGATTCGCATCAAAATTTGGTAATGCGTCCACGACAATCTGAATTGGGCAGTCAGTGTCTGCCCTTTCTGCGCGGCCGCGTCAAACACGCTTATCAGCGAGTCGATTTTTTCTTTTTTTTCAGAAATGGCAGTCAGTGATTGCCCTTTTGACGGCGCGTAAACTTGGTAAAATTTTCTGATGCTTTTCAAATTCACGACCGAAAAACCTCGCCCATACTGCTCGGTGAGGTACTCGGACAGACCCTTTATCAGGCTTGCGCCGTATTTTGCCCGTTTCTGCCCCTGCTGTTCACGCTCGACTATCATCCGACCGATTTCGTAATAGGTCGTGACAATCGTAGTGTCCAACTGTTGCTTGACAAAGTTACGAGCCGCCGCGAGTAGATCGGCAACCTGCTTGTAGAATTCCGAATCGTCGCCTTGCGGCGTGAGGGTCAGTTTCTCCTTATCCATTACAGCACCTTCCTTATCGTATTCGGGCTGTAGGTGGCAAACACCTGCTCGAAGTTGATCATCGCGGAGTCGGAGGCGAAGCTGCTGTCGCTGAACACGGTGTAGTACGGCTTTTGCTTGGCGATTTCCGTAATCAGGGCGGCGTCCACTCGCTTGAAGCAGGCAATGAGGTAGTTGTCATTCACATAGTAAACATCGTCGTCCTGTGTGATTTTCGCCGAGAGCGGAATGCCGAGGTCGAGCATCACTTGGAAGAGCAAGTCCTCGTCGGAGCGATCTTCTTTGATGTTGTCCGTAAAGCCGGAGAGATTCATCTGTTTTTGGGCCATCGAAAGGAACTCATAGGGCGTGTAATACACGTCCTTCATATTGGAAGAGTCCAGTTTGAGGACGCGGAAGCCAACGTCAAGGTTGCCCGTGGTCAACGGGCTGTCGACTTTTATCTTCGCCCCGGCGCGACGTATGCGCTCTTTGCCGATTTCGCAGATATTTTTGTATCCCGCTTTGGCAGCTTCGGAACCCTCGGCGCATACTTCGGGCAACTGCACCATAATAAACCGCCGCTTGCCGCCGTCCCCGGCGTTGAGTTGCATTACCGCGTGTGCGGTCGTGGCAGAGCCGGAGAAGAAGTCGAGGACGATAGAGTCCGAAGATGCTCCTTGTTGTACAATCAACTTCAAGTAATCAACGGGCTTTGGAAAATCAAAACAATCCTGCCCATCAAATAATTCCTTTAGTTCGCGGGTAGCCTGTGTATTGTAAACTGTTTCCAGTATTGTACTTAAACCCGCAAACTCATTTTGCAAGTCTCGTGCAAATTTTTTTCTTCGAGGACGCCCGTTAGGATTGGATGGAAAGAGAATTTCATTTTCTACAATCAAAGATTTCATGCGTTTCTGCTCATATCTCCAACCGGTGGGCGGACATTTATAAGCAATACCTGTTTTGGGTTCTACTAAGTTGTAATGAAGATTTGGCCTTTGTGACGCAGTTGCCAACCCTGTCATGTCTGCGCTCATCCAGTTACCACGAGGGTCATTGTCTGGGTTTGAGTATTTGGTCATATCAGTTTCTTTCCCGCGGATACGTTGGTTTATTGACTTCGCATAGTACAACAGATATTCGTGATCCTCCGAAACCCCTGTTTTTGAACGGCTGTCAACCATTTGTCGCCTTTTCCGGATAAATGTCCCTATTCTAA
This sequence comes from Eubacteriales Family XIII. Incertae Sedis bacterium, assembly GCA_031266025.1. Classification (GTDB taxonomy): domain Bacteria; phylum Bacillota; class Clostridia; order Peptostreptococcales; family Anaerovoracaceae; genus JAITLA01. The sequence goes on along the minus strand of JAISBV010000133.1, from coordinate 169 downwards.
GATGTTCCCCAAAAATTTCATCGCAAATTTTCAAAGAGTTTTGGACTTCTTCTTCACCAATGCTTATGAATATCACGCCGTCGTCAGTCAGCAAATCCCTTGCCACGCGCAGACGCGGGTAAATCATATTCAGCCGGTCGGTGTGGAAACGCCCGTTGCTGTCGAGGTT
>JAISBV010000055.1 GCA_031266025.1 Eubacteriales Family XIII. Incertae Sedis bacterium | reverse complement strand
GCTATCTTCTGTATCTTCTGGCCGTGCTCGTCGGTTCCGGTCAAAAACATGACGTCATATCCCGTCATTCGCTTGAACCGCGCCATGGCGTCGGCCATGACCGTGCAATATGTGTGGCCGATATGCAGGTTCGAGCTGGGATAGTAAATCGGCGTGGTGATGTAATAGCTTCCCTTTTGTTCCGATTTTGACATGACGCATACTTCCTTTCCGAATCGTCGAACGGTGATCGCGCAAATAACGAAACTAAAGCGTTATAACGCTTTAGTAGATTTTTTCCGGCTATAGGAAAAAATCTTACCTATGTTGCGTTTCAACGAGACGGGGATATTACCACCGCCTGTTACAGAAATTGTACTCGCCGCCCATAGAAAGACGGGAAACATTTTAAGTCTCGTTATAACGCTTTAGTAGATTTTTTCCGGCTATAGGAAAAAATCTTACCTCTGTTGCGTTTCAATGAGGCGACGGAGGTGTTCATCGTGTCCACGAAACCATAACCCGCTGTCCGTGCTGAACGGCGGAGAACATCCTAAGCCTCGTTATAAGGCGATCTTCATACAGTCAAGTATAGCATATTTTTTCTCCTTGAGCAAAATATCACGCAAAAAAGTTTACCGCCTAAAGGCAATTATTACAGTTTTTCATTAATGAAAACAGTGGCGGCGCCTTTGCTGAGTCCTGTTTTTTTGAATTTTTCTCCCCAGTTTCCGACAGGGCAGTATGTTTGACATCTGCCGCAATTCCAAGTTGGGATGTGCTGCAGACCTTTCCCGTCTGTCGGCATTCTTCTTTCGGCTTCGAGAATATCTTCGGCGCCGGGATCGGATTCCGTCAGATAATCCTCCTTTCCGCCAAGAGATTTTGTCATTGCCTGTAAGGCTTTGCGGCATTTCGGAAAATTCACGGCGGAATATTCATATTCTTTGCCGTCTATTTCCACACGTCGCATTTCTTTTTCTCCCGGCATGCCGACCGCTCCGGTGGGACATACTTTAGCGCATATTCCGCATTGTTTCGGTTTGCAAAGCCGAGGGCCGGCGTACATCGGATCCGCTTCAATTTCACTTGTGGTCAATATTGCTCCGAAACGAATCCGAGGCCCGAATTCCGGAGTTATTACTATTCCCAAATAACCGAACTCACCAAGGCCGGCGGCTACCGCCGCGTGACGTATGCTGATTTGAAATCCGTTTGTCATGGGCCCTGTGGAACAAGGCGTTGCAATGCCGCTTGAATTGTTTTCTATGAATCTTGCTATTGCGTAGCAAGCATACGCCGCCTCAAAATTCGGCACCATGGTGTATCCGTATGTGGCGTAAATACTCTTAAGATCGTTACGACCGTCTTCAAAGGCCCGGAAATTTGCCTGTGTAACACCGTCGAGCAGCCTGATGCCGAAAACTATGACTGTTTTGCATCCCGGCAGCACATCCCGGGGATGCCGGCCGTCCGGGGCGTTACAAAATCTGTTTGTTCCCGCAAAGCCGATCATATCAATCCCCAGCGATTTCGATAAACTCTTAATTCGATTTTTTAACTCGGACATTTTAATTCCTCTTTCTATTGCGTAATTTTTGTTATTAATATAAAATAGGTGTAACGCGGCGTTTGAGCAACGGCGTCCGTTCAACAATTTGAGCGCTTATTTGCGGTGTATTCTGTAATGGTGCAAGAAGAGAAAGCGGCTTGGCATAATTTGAGGTGAATATGTATAATATTACACTGCAGCAAATCGAAACATTTCTCACTATCGCAAAATACAAAAACATTTCGAAAGTGGCGAATTCTCTGTATATTTCTCAGCCCGCTCTCAGCAAAATTTTAAAGCGCTTTGAGGAAGGTCTCGGATTTCGCCTGTTTTACAGGGAAGGTCAATGCTTGGTTTTGACGCCCGAAGGCAACTATTTGTATACGATGCTCGATCCTTTGTACAAGAACTTGAATTCAATCATATCTTATACGAGCACGCTTTCCGCAAATTCCGACAAGATACTCAAGATAATAGTGCCGAGCACGTATGACGACTCGGCCACTTATCAAAAAATAGCCGCCTATATCAAAAAATACGAGAAAACATATGAGGATATACTGTTGGCCGAATTGTTCGGCGATCTTATTGATTTGCGGCGCGCTATTGAATTTTTTGAGGCGGATCTTGTTATTTGCCATGATTTTGTATTGTCGGATATAAAAAATATTTCATACATAAAAATATCCGAATTTACGCAGTATTTATCCATGTCAAACAAACATCCTCTCGCAAAGAACGACAATCTGAACTTTGGCGATTTATCCGGTGAAATTCTTCACATGGTACGCTATGTGGACGACGACCGATATGTGAAGAATTATCTTGACGAATGCAGAACCTTGGGATTTTTGCCAAAGCGAATCGAGTTTGTTCCGAATCTCCAAACCTTGTATTACAATATGCGAAAGATGAACGCTATCAGCATTTGCGGGCAATATGAGCATTATATAATAAAAGACGATATTAAATACTTTTCGCTCCCCGAAACCTCAAGAAAGAAATATCTTGTTGTGGCGTGGCATACAAATCAGTTGACCCCTGAAGCCAAATTGTTCGTTGACATGATTCCCGGGGAAATAATCAAAAAAGCATAGGTCATTATTTTTAAAGATGCAGCTTAACGCCCCGGCTCTTCAAGCGATCCTGAAGTTCTTTGACGTCAAGAGCTTTGAAATTGTCTGTCAGCGACGCGGCGGTTCCCGCAGCCTCGCCTGTTACCGCGCAAGGAGGGATTACACGCGTTATGTCCCACATGCCTTCATCTACGGAAATACAGCGGCCCGCGGCAAGCAAATTTGTGATTTCGTCGCAATAAAGCACCCTGTAAGGAAGCTCGTACGCCGGCCCGCGCTTTCTCCAATCACCGGTCATCCCAATACTGTCCTCTGTATATACGCGATTTTCGGTATCGCTCATTACATATTTGCCTTCCAAGCGTCTCGACATTCGAATGAGCGGGATTGAGGGAATTGTTACGGGAAGCAAGTCCTCGGCCGACGCCCTGCTTTCCATTATGTCACGGTACATTTTTTCATGCGCGTCAAGAACCGCCCGGCTCAATTCTTCGCCGTCGACGCCCGAAAAACGTCCGGACGCAATTTTGTCAACCTGCGCCGGGCCGCCGGCGCCGCCAATGCTTGTATCCTCGTCCGGTTTAACGTCGGCCAAGCCGAACATCTTGAGTTTTACATTTCCCTCAGTGTAATAATAGTACCAGCTTGCCAAAGCGTTTCCGCGTGAATGCAGTACTGTTTTCGCGCCGGACATGCTGCACAAATCCGCATCCCCGGTGCAATCAATATAAGAATCCGCCCGTATCGCCGCGCGGCCGGACTTGTTTTCAATGAAAACTTCGGATATCCAATCACCCTCCTTTGCAATTCCGCAGGCAAGCGTTCCGTAAAGAATACGAACGCCAAGTTTTACCATGAGCCGTTCGGCCTCCAAAGCAAATAAATGCGGATTGTATTGGACGACGTATCTGTTTTCGATTTTCTCCGCAAGCGTGCCTCCTTCAAGCCATGCTTTGGGGTATTTAGCCTCCGCTCCGTGCAGTATAGAGAGCTTTAAGAGTTCTTCGCCGAGACCGAATACGACCTGATTGCCTTCGCCGTCGTCAAGCGGCAGGTATATCGTAATAAGGCCCAATGTGGCCATCCCTCCCAAAGCGTATTCGCGTTCAAGCAATATTACGTCTTTGCCGTTTCTTGCTGCGGCTATGGCGGCGGCAATTCCCGCTATACCGCCGCCCGCGACAAGCACTTCGCAGCTATGCCTTACCTCAATACTTCTTCCTTCTTCAAAAACCGTATTGTTTTTCATCTTTTCCACCATTGCGGCCTATAGACCGCCACAAATAAACCGTAAAGCGAGGTTTCGTATTTCCCTCGTATCCGCTCGAACAGTCTCCGCCCTGTTCGCCATTATACTGAATTTGGCAACCAAAGCGCGATCATTGGAAAACTCACGATAATTATAATCGAAAGGACATGGCAGCCTATGAAAGGGAAAACGCTCATATATATTTCCTTTACGGTGGAACCCTTCGGCGCCATGCCCATCAAAACAAAGAGACTCAGTCCAAACGGCGGCGAAATCAATCCTATCTCTACCGAAATAAGGAATATTACCGCAAACCACACGGGGCTGAATCCCAAAGCGTGCACTATAGGCATGAAAATAGGAAGGGTTATCATCATTATTGACGCTGAATCCATGAACATTCCCATAAGCAAAACAACCGCCATCATAATAGCCAATATCCCGTATTCGGATATTTCAAGGCCGATAATCGACCTTGCCAAACCGTTTGACACACCGCTGAAAGATAATATTCCGCTGAATACTTTGGCGCAGGCAATAATAGACATCATCATGCAAACAACTTTTAACGACGACAGGACGCATTTATTTATCAACGACCAATTCAGCTTTCTGTAAAGAGCCGCAATAATAAACATTCCTATAGCTCCCGTGGCCGAAGCTTCGGTAGGGGTGCAAACTCCCAATACTATTACTCCCGTAACGAGAAAGATAACAAACGCAACAGGCAGCAAAGTCTTTACGCTCACAGTCAGCTTTTCCTTCAGCGGTATTTTGGGCACGGTATACGTCGGAGCAAGATGCGGCTGTAAAGAACATCTGACAATAATATATATCGCCATGATAAGAGCCATAAGAATTCCCGGAATAATAATTGCCATCAATATGCTGCGAACAGAGATTTCTCCCAATACGCCAAGGAGAATAGCGAGCCCGCTCGGGGGTATCATGACCGCAAGCCCGCCGCTGCCCAGTATCGGGCCGAAGCTCATGTATCTGTGATATTTTCTTTTTTCCATTTCCGGCACTAACTGGCCCGTCAGCATGGCGACGCTTGCCACGCTTGCTCCGGTCAACACCGCAAACAGCACGCCCCCGGCCACCGACAGCAACGACAGTCTGCCCGGCACACGTCCCATCCACATATCAAGCGTCGACATAAACATGGGGCCGACTCCCGAATGAAACAAGACTTCACCCATAAGGATAAACAACGCGATCGGAACCAATGTGAAATTTGCCAGGCCGCTGTACATCCCGTTGACGACCATATCCAAGCCTTTGTCCCCCCAGAAAAGCACCGAACCGACCGATATAATGGCCATAAAGACAAGAGCGATGGGCATTCCCGACAGCATCATAGCAATGAGAACTCCCAAGAGAATTATCACTACCAATACCCAACTCAAATTATTCACCTCCTTCCGATTCTTTATCCCCGTATATGAATTGTTTAATGAAGCCGTAAGTTCTGCGGATAAGCTGCAAACTCAGTGTAAAAAGTCCCAATACTATAAATGAGGTGAATATAAACTTAGGCGGCGCCAATTGCGTATAGGTTACGTAGCCAAGTTCAAACTCCATCCTGACGACCTCTGCGGATTTATAAAAAATAACAAAGCCGACGACCACGCAAACAGCCGACGTAATAATACCCGTCATGGCTTTGGCTTTGGGTTTGAGGTGATTTGTCAATAAATCCATAGACACGTGACCTTCTTCTTTCAGCACCCAAGCAATAGTCAAAAAAGTTATAATTACCAAGCCGTACTCGCTGAATTCTTGCGCGAAACCTATAGGGCGGTTGAAGAAGTATCTCGTAACGACCGAAATCCCGATGATCAGCATAGTTCCTATAAGAATCACACCTGCGGCCACGCGCATAATCTTGAGGACAGCATCAAAGCAAGCTCCTATTTTATTCATAAAGATCATGTTCATCTCCCTATGGATACTGTTACGAAACCTTACCTGCGCCGGTGATCGTTATTCATCTGTGAACAAAATCGCAAGGAACGCCCATTTTGTGACCGAAGCGGATGCGCGGGAGCCACACCGTCTTTTCCGATCCTTGAGTGGCCCGGAATCAACGGCAAGGTTCCCGCTTGATTTGGAATAAACTAACAGTGCTTTAATCCGCCGGCGTCAACAATTTTCTCAATTTCGGCGTTTGCTGCGGATATTTTTCTGTTTGCTGTTCCCAGCCCCTGTTATACGCGGATTGAACATACTGTTCGGCGTCGGCGTCCGAAAATTTAATAAATGTCAGATCATTGCCCTCTACATCGCCGCGTACTCTCGCAATAGCAACGTCATTGTCCCTCTTTATATTCGTGATGGCCTCCCTCGCCAAGTCGGACATCAGCTTTTTTTGCTCATCCGAAAGGCTGTTCCATTTGTCCAGATTCATTATTGCCGCCGACGTTCCTTTATAATACGGATGATCTATGACATAATCGGAAACCTCTCGGAGCGACCGAGACTCCGCCGATACGAGCGGTTGACCGGCAATGCCTTCCGCCACGCCCTGTTCAAGCGCTGTGAAAGAATCGTTTGCCTCAACCGCCGTCCACGTCGCTCCCCAAGCTTCCACAGCGGGCTTTCCTCCGGTTGAACTGCCTATAAGCACATTCTTAAGATCGCTAAACTCAGAAACAGGGTTCTTTAAATACGTATAAAAGAAGTTGTCGGTTGATACCGACGATCTCATAATAAAGTGCAAGCCGCCTGCATTGTGCAGTTCCTCAATATAATCCATGGCGACGTCCATCTCTTCTTCAGGTTCGAGCTGAGACAGCATCAGTCCGCCGACCCCGGGCGCCACCGATTCGTAAGCGCCAAAATAAATTACCGCGATATCGACCGCATCGTTCTTTACGGCCTCGCCCATATCCATAGGAGCAAATACGTCGGGCCCGCCGCGATATTCCATAGCAATGCTTCCTTCACCGCGTTCATTCAGCACGTCTACGAAATTCTTGGTAAACGCCTGAATATCCGCAGCGTTGCTCGGCTGGAATGTAACATATGAGAGTGTAACCGTATCACCGTCGCTTTCTGCGCCGCTCCCTGCGGCAACACTTCCTTCTGCGCCGCTGCCTTCCGCGCCGTTCTCCGCAGCGCCGTCTCCCGAACCGTTATCGGAGCATCCTGCCAATCCCATAATCAGCGCAAGAACAATTATCAGGGATATATATATTCCTCTCTTAAAATAAATGTTCATTTTCCTCACCATTGCAGCCTTTCGGCTGTCACAAATAAATAAATGAAACGTCAGCCCGCCAAGGTTATCCCGGCGGCAGGGGGAATACTATCGGACTTCGTTGAACAGTCTGCCGAATCCCGGAATGGGCTCTCCGACTTTTGCCATCTTGAACGCGAGCCAATATGACGCCTGATTTGAGGTGATCACGGGTTTCCCAAGATCGTCTTCAAGCGCTTGGATAATATCGAGGGTATCAAGACCCGTGCAACTGATGAAAACCGCATCCGCCTCGGGAACGTCCACCGCCTTGCCCAATCTGTAAAGAACACTTGACGGCAGGTTGGCAAGAATATTATTATCCACCAGATCGAGACCGTCATGCTTTACGACTTCAAATCCGTTATCCTCAAAGAATTTTTTTTCGATTTCATTGACGTCGTGAGGATACGGCGTGCCCATTGCTATTTTCTTTGCTCCCACTTGACGAAACGCCGCCATTACGGCTGTCGACGTCGTTAAACAAGGAGTCCCCGTCGCCGCTTCCATTTCTTTGATCAGTCTCTCATCATGACCTTTCCCTTTCATGAAGCTTCCGGCGGTGCAAATCCAGGCTATAACATCGGGCGACGGCTTGCCGTTTGCGAGTAATTCGGCGCACTCAACCACATGTTCATCCAACTTTAACATTTCCTTGCCGCTTTCGTCCTTATGAAACGGAACTCCCGTCGATCCGTAGGCGACGCCCTTTGGGGCAAGCTTCGTAAAATCCGCGGCGTGAGGCCATCCGCCGCCGGGATGAATAACCCCTATTTTGGCTCTCCATCCATTATTGCTCACCCATAAATCAAACTTACCGAAATCGCGCATCTTTGCGTCCATGATTTTTTCCTCCCGCCCATAGGCTACAACAAATTGACTGTACAAACAGAACCCGCTCCCTAATTATATTACACGGAAAGAAAGCAGAGTCATGGCAATTGTGTCAATTGACCTTACATAATTGTCATAACATCGCTCTGTTTAAACGCGCTATAATAATATCGTAACGTTACTGCTCAAGGGTAGACCACTTACAAAGATATTAAGGTCGATTAATCATCAGTACAGTCATTCCACCGGCTGCCTTGGGCCGGTGGAATCCAAGATGTACTGTGGATTCCGGGATAGTTCTTCCCGGAATGACCGTAAACTCCAACCGGCCGGCGGATCGCGACAGCGGCGGAATTGTGAAAAGTATGACAAATATGAGAGATCGTGTAACTGATTTGCGCGGCGCGATCGAACTCCTCAAAACCATTCCGGGCCAGTTCGCGGAAACCGATGAGGAAGTGGATCCCGATGGTGAACTGTCAGGCGTATACAGGTATACGGGCGCCGGAGGCACGGTAAAAAGACCGACGAAAGAAGGTCCGGCTTTGATGTTCAATAATGTAAAAGGCTTTCCGGGAAGACCTGTTGTTATCGGGATGCTCGCATCAAGAAAACGCGTGGGTTATCTGCTCGATACGCCGCCGGATCGGCTCGCATTTCTGCTGAACGACTGCGTAAGCAACCCTATTCGGCCCGTAACGGTCAAAGGGGAGCCTTTGTGCCGTGAAGAAATATTTTTGGCGACGGATCCGGGCTTTGATTTGCGCAAAATTATTCCGTCCTCAACAAACACCCCTATTGACGGAGGGCCGTATATCACGCTTGGAATGGCGTACGCAGCTGACGTCGAGACAGGTGAGACGGATATAACAATCCATAGACTTTGCCTTCATAACGAGGATGAAATTTCAATGAGCTTTGCCCCCGGTATCAGGCATATCGGGGCAATGAGGGAAAAAGCCGAAAAACTGTGCAAGCCTCTCCCAATTTCAATAAGTATAGGGGTTGATCCCGCGATAGAGATCGCCGCAGGATTTGAACCGCCCACAACACCTTTTGGATTTGATGAATTATGTATTGCGGGCGCAATAAGAGGCGAGGCCGTAAAACTTGCAAAATGCGCCGCCGTTGATTCAAAGTGCATTGCGAACGCGGAATATGTGATCGAAGGCGAACTGCTTCCGAATGTATACCGAAGAGAGGATTATGTCAAAGAAAACGGTAACGCCATGCCTGAATTTCCCGGATATGTCGGCAACGCCAATCCGAAAAATCCAATAATTAAAATCAAGGCAGTTACCACAAGGAAAAATCCGATTATGCAAACATGTATAGGCCCGAGCGAGGAGCACGTCAGCATGGCCGGAATCCCAACAGAAGCAAGTATAATACAAATGGTTGAAAGAGCAATGCCGGGAAGGCTGAAAAATGTATACGCCCATTCGTCCGGCGGGGGAAAGTATATGGCGGTTCTGCAATTCGCGAAGCTTCAGCCGAGCGATGAGGGAAGCCGGCGTCAGGCCGCGCTTCTTGCTTTCGCCGCGTTTGCCGAGCTCAAGCATGTAATCCTCGTCGACGAAGATATTGATCCATTCGATTCAAATGATGTACTTTGGGCCATGAACACTCGTTTTCAAGGAAATACCGATACGATATTTATCCCCGGCGTACGATGCCATCGCGCCGATCCTTCACAGAGAACTAACTATAATCCTATGATTAGGGATACCGGCATATCATGCAAGACAATATTTGACTGCACGGCGCCTTAAGATCGGACGTCAAAGACGGATTCCGCCTCGCGGATATGATAATGCGAAAAACTCCCGCCGATTCGGAATCGGCGGGAGTTTGCGTTATATGGCCTTTCGCGGCCTGTTTACCTTTTGGGCAGCTCCAAGACGGCGTTGGTCGGAATATTCGGATGGTCGTCGTTTTCGACTATCATGATCTCGACGGCGTCGCCGGCCGCGTTCACCTTCCATTGCCCGCCCACGATGGGCGTCTCGGCTACGTGGGTCTCGGGATCATATTCGATATGACCGACGATGGTGTCCAAATTCGTCGCGCCTATCGCGTCGCGAATCTTGACGGGATCGAGTGACGCGGCGCGCTTCAACGCGTCTATTGCGATCTCAACGCCCGCGTACTTATAACCCATGGGCGCAGACCATATGATGCCGAATTCATCCTCGTACTTGGCGGCCATCTCCGCGCAGGTCATACCGTCAAGCGAGGACGCGAACGGATGCCACGGGCTCCACCATACCTCGCAGGTCAGGCCGTCCGCTATCTCGACCGGATTCGCGTTGGCGTCCGCCGGATACAGGAATGCGCGGCCCATGCTCACGAGATCGTATTCAAAACCCTGCTGTGTCGCTTGAGACGCGAAGCCCGTGAAGTCGGGGGCTATTTCGCAGCCCGCGATGATCTGCACGCCGTCAGACTTGAACAGCGATATGACGGACGTCCAGTCCTGATTGCCGATAGGATAGCGACCGGGGTCGGAGATCACATAGCCGTATTCGTCACACTTCGCTTTGAAGACGTCGTACCAGGCCAGTCCGTCCGCGTCGTTCGGGAACATGAAGCCTATGACCGTTCCCTCGCCGTAGCCCAGTTTATCCCACATGGTTTTGTACAGTTCAAAAGCGGTGTCTACCCTCCAGAACGAGTGATAGACCCACTCGTAAGGGCCGCCGGCCATCCAAGGCTCGATGGGGCATTCAAGCGAGACCGTGGGAACTCCGTACCTCTCGCCCATAGCCGATACGGGCAGGGCCGTGTCGGGCGTATGGCGCGCGACCAGCATGTTGACGCCGCTTTGCTCGATCAGCTGCTGCGTAACCTCGGATGCCTTTGTGGAACTGCTTTCCGTATCCAGAACTATGAGCTCTATCGGTATCTTCTTGTCGTACTCCGCGATATAGATGCCGCCGTCGGCGTTTACCAAATCGACGGCAAGATTCTCCGCCCAAGGCGTGCCTATGCCGAAGCTCGCGATGGGGCCCGTGGTTGGGTTGGGAATGCCGATCTTGATGGTGGCGGGAGCGTCTCCCGCAGCAGCGTCTCCCTCATTCGTAAAAGCGTCGCCGCCACCGCCGCATGCCGAAAGAACAAAGCACAGCGCGACCGCAAGCAGTGCGGCAAAAATCCTTTTATGTCTCATTTTCTTCCTCCTTTTCGCTCCCTATAAGATTTTACCGCGCTTGCGCCAAAGACGGATTTCGGAATAAGCCCGGAAATTTATACTGAATCCGGACGGACAGGATATCCGCCCGGATTTCTAACGGGTTACAGCTCTATGTTGCCGAGATTCTGAGAATTGTTATTGAACGCAATGGTATCGGTAGCGCCGACTTCGGGAACGGTGACCTTACGAACCGCCTTATCGTCGGAGTACAGTGTGTAATCTCCGGGACACAGATTGTCGAACTTAAAGTCTCCGAAACAGTCGGTAGCCTGTCTTTCGTCTATTCCGTTTCCCGTCAGGCGCGCGTCCGCGCCCTTGACGCATTCGCCGCCCTTCAGGAATCCCCCCGCTACAAAGGCCTTATTGAAAAGGTGGTAGTTTTTGTAAAACACATGGGGCTTCGTATTCAGCTCAGGCAAAAGTATCTCAAGTTTTTCGTCCTTAATCTTCTGTTCCATCTCGGCCGGTTCCAGACAGTAGTGCTTTATGGCCTCTGTGGGACAGCTGTGAACGCAGCGCGGCCCGGAGGGCGCATCGCCTGAGTCGATCAAATGCGCGCACATGGTACACTTCTGGGCTGTACCGCTCTCATCATTCCAGTATATCGCGCCGTACGGACAGCTTTTCGTCAAATGCTTGTCCTGCGCCTTGTGCGGATCAATGAGGACTATGCCGTCCTCACGGCGAATAACGGCTTCGGGATGAGTTTTTTCGCAAGGGGCGTCCTCGCAGTGCATACAGGGGGTGGGTCTGTACGCGACGTCAATACGGGGGTAAGCGCCGCGTTCGGTGCGCTCAATGTTCATCCAGCGATGACCGTGGCGGGGCTGCGCATCTGTATAGGGAGGCCACGCGTTGCCCACATATTCATCCTTACAGGCTATAAAGCAGTTATTGCAGTCAAAGCACTGTTCTATATCTATTACTAAATAATGCTGTTTCATAACTTACCTCCGTTCCGCGCCGGCACACGCGGCGCAAACATTGACGGACGCGGACTTTCACGCGGCGCTATCCCTCCCATTTTTCGATTTCTACCAAGCAGTGCTCCGTGGCCATGCCGGAAGCGTACTTTGACAAGAAGCGGGCCGGCGTGAGAATGTTGATACAGCCGCCTATATCGGTGGACTTGCCGGGCTCGCCAATAGGCTCGTACTCGGCGCTGGACTCATAACAGTGACAAGTTCCCTCCGGAATGCGTTCCGTAAGCTGCGCGGCAAAAACGACGGAACCGCGCTCATTGTAAGCTTTGACCGTTGAGTGATGGGTAATGCCGCGTTTGGCGGCATCCTTTGGATTCATGCGCATGATCCAGTAATAATGCCCGTTGATTTCTACGCGGTGATCCTTAATATCATTCATAAAGGCGTCCTTGCCGTCGCCCATGGTGTGGAAGGAGAAACGGGGATGCGGGGAAAGGACGGCCAACGGATATTTCTTAAAGCGTTCAGTGTGATGCCCTTCCCAAGAGGGGATATACATCGGCATCAGAGGACGTTCTTTGTCGTCGGTATCGTAGTGACCGAAGCGCTTGAGACTGTTGGAAACAAACTCCACCTTGCCGGATTGGGTCTGCAATCCGCTGCTGTCCGGTTTTGCCATAGGCGGCAGGTTCGTGGCCCAGCCGCGGAGCTTCTCGGGGCGGCCTTCGGCAAACCAACGCTGCGCGGGCTCGGAGGGGGCCTTGCCCGTGACGGGCACAATATAATAACCCTTTTCGGTGAAGTCTTCCCAAGAAGTGACCTTGGGCAGGTCGGAGGCATAGAACATCTGGCGAACCCAGTCGATATCCTTTTTGCCTTCGGAGAAGACGCCTTCCAAACCGAGACGCTCGCAAATCAGTCGGAATATCTCATAGTCGGACTTGGACTCGCCAAGCGGCTCAATACACTTCTTCTGAAAGACGATAACGCGGTGGTTGGCTTGGTTGTGCGAATCGGGATTATAGCCGGAATTGTTGGCCCACTCGCCGATATCCCAACGCTCGAAGTTGGTGCATGCGGGAAGAATAATATCGGCGAAAGGAACCTCGCCTTCAAACCAGATGGACTGGCTGACCACAAAAGGCAGGCGCTTTGTGCGGTACATCCTCGCGTAACGGTCGCCCTGACCCATGGTGCCGATCATCGGACCTCCGTATTTATGTAGCATTTGGATGCGGTTGTAGCCGGGCGTGGGATATTCATATCGGTGAAATTGCTGCTCCAAGGACGCGCCGACAAAACCGCGTCCCCACCACTCCACATTATCGTCCAGTACGCATTCAGGCAAACGCATACGGTTGATGTGTACGCCGGCTGCGGTAGACAGGGCGGACGTCATGCTCTTGGTCGTAACGCCGTCGAACATACGGAAAGCAAATGTTGCGCCGCCGAATGTGTTGTCGCAGTCGCCGGATATGCCGCCGTCGGCGTAGCCCGGAAAGTAGAAGTCGGAGTCTACAGGCGCGCCCTGTGTTGTGCTGAACATATTGATACCCGGCTTGCCAAAGCCCTGCATGGTGATCAGCGCGATCATAAGACGGGACCAGTCCATGCCGCCGGGAGCGCGGCAGCAACCGCCCCAACCGCCCAGACCGCCGGCCGCCAACATGGTTTTGCGGCTCGCCCACTCGCGGGCCAGCGCGCGAATATCGTACGCCGGGATACGGCATTCCTTCTCCGCCCACTCGGCGTCCTTGGGTATGCCGTCGCTGCGGCCAAGCACATAATCCGCCCACTCGTCAAAACCGAATGTCTTCTCCGCGACATATTCCTTGTCGTAGGTACCCTCGGTCAGCCAGGTATGCGCAATGCCCAAAGCCAAAGCCGAGTCAGTGCCAAGCTGTGGAGCGAGCCACTTGCCTTCGCGATAAAGACCGTTTGTGTGGTTGTAGAAGGGGTCAATGAAGACCATCTTCACACCAAGCTCCTTGAGCCAACGGCGACGGACAGTGCTCTCAAAGGCGCCGTAGATGCCGTTATTGGTCTCCGGATCGGAGGACCAGAATACGATCATCTCACAGTTCTTGATACAATCCTCATACAGATCGGTCTGCGCGGGGTTGCCCAAACGGCCCGTGAATCCCCACATGTGGGTGGCGCCCCAGTGCCAACCCTCCCAAGAATCCGGGTTGTGGTCGCCGTATGTGTATCCGGCGGTGTTCATAAAACGGAACAGGGTACTGTGGCGGTAACCGACGTTACCCCAAAGATGGTGGGAACTCGGCTCAATAACACAGCAGCCGGGGCCGAAGTCGCGCTTGATTCGTTTGATCTCACTCGCAACAATGTCCAGCGCCTCGTCCCAAGATATTCGGGCATAGCCGGACTCTCCGCGCTTTTCCTCATTACGCTCGCCGTTGGGGTCAAAGTCCACGCGCTTCATGGGATACAGATTGCGGCGACCGGAGTAAATCATAGCCTTGTAGCCTTGTGTGACCGGTGTGACAGTTGTTTTGCGCGGCGGTTTGAATGTTCGTCCCCTCGCTTCAATTTCCCAAGAGGCGGCGTCGGCGTCGTCCAAATCAATGGGCGTTACACGGACAATTTTGTCCTGCTCCTCATCGACGTAGACGAACACGGGGCCGCCGGTAGTCAGTTGGGTTTTTCTCGACAGTTTCGCCATATTACCATCCTCCATTCTGAAAAGTTCCACAAAAACGCACCGGGACATTTGTTAAAAAATATCTCCGGTCTTAATAATACTTCGTATTATTGGTTTTGTAAAGAAGTTTTTGTGAAATATCACAAAAAAAATTAAATTTTACTGTGAATATTCACAATCACAGGAGAAACAGGTACTCTCGGCTTTCATCAAGCGCGCGCCGCCACATCCTGTCATGGTGATGAAGCTCGACACTTACGAAATGCGGATATTCCGCGTTATTGATTGCCGTCATGATACGGCCAAAATCAATGTCGCCTTCACCCGGAATCTCATGCCGGTGTATCCGACCCTTTATATCCTCAATATGAATGTGGCGGGTATAAAGCAAGGCTCGCTCCACTTTGTCGTAGCAGTCCTCTTCGCAGCAGAAGACGTGCCCGATGTCGAGGTTCAGCATCAATTTCGGGGTATTCAGCTCGTTGATTACCTCGATCGCCTTCGTTGTAGTGCCAACAAAGAAATCGGGCTCGGGTTCCAGCACGAACATCGTATCGCCGCCAAGGCTCGGCAGCAAACTGCTTATGCCGTCCAAAAGGTAATTCTGCGCCATTTGGGCAGTTACGGCTGCGGTCAGCATACCGCTGTTGATATTCACAATTGGGCAGTCCAAAAGCTGGGCCATTTCAACGGAGCGCCTGATCATATCGAGCCGGCGCATACGCGAGAACAGATCCGCGTTGATCATGGACGGCTCATAGGGAATGCTCCCCATCAGATCCGGGCCGCCCGCCGCCACACAGGCGATTTGAAGACCTATTTCCTCGCATGTGTTTTTTACAGCTATAATTTCCTCTTTTGTGCTTCTCATAGGATGCAAGTGCGTATTGTTCAGCGCAAGCTCGACACCCTCATAGCCGGATTCACGAATCAGCCTGACTGCTCTTTTGATATCAAAATTGCGAAGCGTCGTCGCGTTAAAGCATAATTTTGTCATAAGAAACTCCATTCCGTCGCCGTTGCGGCGCACAAACTTTTCCCTTGCGGTACGTAGTTTTGCTGACGGCGCGCGCACGGCGTCTGCCGTGCGCGCATTCGCATCTACGGAATCATCAGGCGGATTTCGATGTAACCTTGTTGAGCTTCTTCTCTACAATCTCGTTTTGTTCGCTCAGTACATCGCGTACCAATTCTTCGTCAACGCAGATTTGATAATCGCCGTCCGGATTCAGACAGACGCCGATTTTTTCAAGTATTACATACTTGACCCCCTTGACAGTTTTCTTGTTGTCTGCGAGGATGGTATTCATAATATCATCCACTGAGATGTTTTCGGGAAGCTTTAAATCAAGTCGAAGCTTTTCACCGAACAGCCGATAGTGCTTGTCCGCCTCCTCACGTGACATATAACCCAAGCGGTGGGAAATTTCAGCCGCGATGCACATTCCTTTGGCAACCGCGATGCCGTGGGGAATGGAACCGCCGGAGAAAAACTCAATGGCGTGCCCGAATGTATGACCGTATTCCAACGCTACCGCAAAGTGTTTTTCACTTGGGTCTTGCTTGAGAATGGCGAGCTTTGAGCGAATCACGTTGTAGGCAAGGTCTGTCAGGGTCATGGGGTCGAGGTTGTTGAGGTCGCAGTTATCAAGCTTGTTCTCGTAATAGGGCAGCAGCGCCGCGTTATTGATAAAAGCATTTTTGATACCCTCGGCAATAGCGGATTTGCGGCCGGACAGGCTCTCCGTCTGCAGGTACTTTGTATCGCCGAAGATAAAGATCGGCGCGCGGTACATGCCGTACTGATTCTTTCCGAACGCGCCGTTGACAGCCTGCTTGTTGCTCAGGCAACTGTCGGTGACTCCCATGAAGGTAGTGGGCATTTCTATGTAGCGGATACCGCGGAAAATGAGTCCCGCCGCGAGACCGACAATGTTTGTCAGGCAACCGCCGCCAAAGCCAATAATGACGGATCCCTTAGTGACAAATTTGTCAACAAGTGTATCACAGAGCCATTCGAGGTTTGAAAAATTTTTATCGCGTTCGGAATCCTTGACAGTAATAACCGTGTAAGGAATGCTGTTCGTCCGAAACACTTCGGTAATCTCCCCCGCGTACAGCTTGGCCAAAACATCGTTTGTCACAAAAAACACTTTGTCGACGGCTTCATTTTTAATAAGACCGCCAAGATATTCTATGATGTCATTGCCAAAGTAATATGTGGGATCCGGCTGCAAAAACGTGCGAAAACTGATCATCTTATGAGGCGTGAAATTTACATCCTTTTGGATCGCGGGCGTACCGTTGCCGCTGCTTGCCGCTTTCACATTATTCATCTTCGGTTCCTCCAATACTGTATGACGTGCATTAACGTTTCGCTTTTGGTATATTTATTATTAGCCTATTTCAAATTATACTAATACAAATTAGTCTTGTCAAGCCCAATTTTATGACTTTTTGAAAAATATTTTCAAACGCTTGTCATGACGTGGTATAATAACCGCATAGATCGCGGTTATTATACTTTTGAATGCCGTGCGATTTTTTCACCCGGTGGGCGAAAACGCACATGGCGGATTATACTATAAAACGCTTCGCTGTTTATGGTATAATACTCTCAATGGGTACAGTAATGTATACTTCATAGACGAATAAGGATTGGTGAGTTTAATTGGAGTTTATAGGACGAGAAAATGAACTGGCGTTTCTCGAAAGTGAATATGCGCGCAAAAGCAGTTATGTGGCATTTATCGGTCGCCAAGGGTTTGGCCAATCCGCCATATTGAATGTATTCGCGAGGGGCAAAAATGCCTTCTTCTTCTCCGCTCTCATAGAGACAGAAAACAAATGCCGTCGCAGATTTGTGCGGTATCTGGAGAAATATACAGGCGCGGCGTATCTGAAAGGCAAAACTTTTGAAAGTTGGGAAGGCCTTTTCAGGGCGATCGGCGATTACAAACCTGAGGAGAAAAAACTGGTCATTATTGACGACGTTCAGTTTTTGATTGAATCCAACCCTAACTTTTTTGCTATACTGCGAAAATGCTGGGATGAGTTTTTGAGCGAAAAGAACCTGATGCTGATTACGGCAGGGCCCATTATGACGACGACGGTGCGGCACTACTCCTCCAAGGACGGTTTGTTCAAGGACGGCGTTGTGAAAAGTCTGCAACTGCGAGCGTTCCATTTTTTAGAATTACGCGTGCATCATCCGACGCTGACGTTTTCGCAGTTGGTAGAGTTGTACACATTCACCGGAGGGGTTCCCCAATATCTTGACATGTTCGGTCACGGCGACCGGATCATGGACGATTTGGAAGAACAGGTAATGGAAAAGACCGGCGCCCGGTACGAGATGCCCCTGCAAATGCTCGAAAAAGAGGTAAGGGAGCCGGCAACATATTTTTCCATACTTGATGTGATCGCACAGGGGAACAGCCGGCTGCAGGATATCGCCAAAGCGCTTGAGCTGCAAGCAAATTACCTTGGCCCTTACTTGAGTCTGCTGATCAAGCTGAACTTGGTGGAGCGCCGGGTTCCGGTCACCGAGCCCTTCCCGGGCAAGAGCCGCAAAGGTATGTACTGTATTTGCGATCACTTTTTGGATTTTTGGTTTCAGTTTATCAGCCCCTACAGGGTAGAGCTTGAGCAGCGGAACACAAAGTACGTGCGCAGCATACTTGAAAGTCAATATATTGAAAAATTAGTAAAGCCCTCGTACATGGAGGTCTGCACGGAGATATTTCTGCACATGTGCCGCAACGGGAACATCCCCTTTAGCGCCACGCGCACCGGCTTGCATTGGAACGGAGACAACACCTCTCATATCGACCTGATAGCCATCGACAGCGTCAACAACCGGCTTTTTGCGGCAAGCTGCTATTACCTTCGGGAAGGACAGCAGGCGCCGTCCGACGCCTACGCGGATTTGGTCCGAAAGATAGCGGGGATTGAGGAATTGGCGGGCTTCGAGGATGTTTCCTACGGCTTCTTTACGAACCGTGAATTTAACCCCACCCTGATTTCGCTGGCAAACGAGAAAGACAATATCTATCTGATAAAGGATATAGACTTGCTCTGACTGCCGTATATACTGCCCGTAAATTGTTAAGCTGACGGCTCGAAGCGCCGCAGCGCTACCGTTCCCAACGGGTTTTTCCGCCCACCACGGTTTTCAGAACCTCTGCAGTATGTATTTCCGCCGGCTCTATCTTGAATATATCCTTGTCAATCAGTATGAAGTCCGCGTATTTGCCGACGGAGATCGTTCCTTTGATATTCTCCTCACCGGAGCAATACGCCGCGTTCCCGGTATACATGCTTACCGATTCGTAAACGCTGATCGCCTCCTCGGGAACCAATCCGTCCTCGGGGAAACCGTCGATGCTCTTTCGCGTAACGGCGCATTCTATCCCAAGAAAGGGCAGCGGAGGATCAACGGGGGCGTCGGAACCTCCCGCAAGAAGTATGCCCGCGTCTATATACGAACGCAAGGGCGTGAAGCCCTTTATGCGATCACCGAGTCTGTCAGGCGCGAAGCCGCCGTCCGAATGTATGAAATTCGGCTGCACATCGAGCAGTATGGGCAACCGCCGCAGCCTGTCGATCTGCGAGGGATTCACGACTGACGCGTGTATAACTCGCAGTCTGCGCAGCCCCGCAGCCGCAAGACGCTTTTTCGGACAGCGCTCGTCGCTTGCGGGGTATACCTCCTCGGCGGCGTCAAGGAGCAACTCCATGGCGGCGTCGCCTATTGCGTGTACGGACGCCTCAAGCCCGCTGTCATATGCCTTGCGAAGCAGTGCGGCCAACGAATCCTTCGTATAAAACAGATCTCCCCTTTCCCCCGGCATATCCGAATAAGGTTCCGTCATAGCGGCCGTGCGCCCGCCGAGCGAACCGTCAAGGAATATCTTCCTGGCGCCAAGCTTAACCATGTCCGTGCCAAAGCCCGTCTGCGCGTTCAATGTTTCGGGGAAATAGGCGGAGTTTATGACGACCCTTACGGGCAGCGTTCCCTCGCGTTCAAGTTCATAATACTGATCGAAATATTCGAGCGGCGGAGCGGCGTCAAAAGAGGAAATCGCGTGCAGCGTCGTGTAGCCTCTCCGCGAGTAGGATCCTATGTGCTTCCTGATCAGTTCTTTCCTGTAATCCCGGTCGCCAAGAAGCGCCATCAATGTCGGCGCAAAGTATTTTGTATAGGCCTCTTCCCTGATTATGCCGTCCGGCTCACCGTCGTCGTAGCATGTGACGCACGGATCCAAGGCCGCGCTCTCCTTTGTCAGCCCCGCCAATTCAAGGGCCTTGCTGTTTACCATAGTGACGTGCAGACAGTGGCTCATTATCGCGATCGGGCGCTCTGCGGATATCCTGTCAAGCTCGTACCTGAGCGGATATCGGTTCTCCGCCAAATCGGACATTGTTACGTCGCAGCCTGTAAGCCAAGCGCCGCCGCCCTTGTCGTGACTGCGCATGATCTCAACTATCTCGTCGACGCTGCGCGCCTTATTCAAAGCTACGTTATTCTTGTTGTTGCAATCCATCAGCACGTGGATGTGCGTATCGGAAATACCCGGCAGACCCACCCGGCCTCCGAGATCCTCTTTCTCGGCGACGGGATAGGCGGCCGCTTCTTTGTCAGAACCCGCGAAAACGATCTTGCCGTCGTGAACCACTACGGCTTCAACGATTTCGCCCGGCTCGTTCATGGTATATATCCTTCCGTTACAGAATAGCTTGTCGAAAAGAAAATCCATATGCGTCTCCCTTAAAAAATTTTCAAGCAAGCACTTGTATATTTCCCGTATGTGTGATATTTTTTTGACATGAAAAACTCGGCATTGTTAAAATATTCTCTCGCAAACAACGGCGACAGCACGCTGTATTCATACGTTAACGCGTTTTGGCTGTACTATATGACGACGGTTTCCGGCATTCCGCCCGCCGCAGCGGGCGCGATAGCGGCGGCGAGCGCCGTGTTTCAGGCAATAGCGGGCCCGTTTTTCGCCGCTTGGTCTGATCGCTTTGAACACAGGCTTGGCAAGCGGCGTCCGTTTATAATATTTTCTTCCGTGCCTCTCGGCCTTTTCGCGTGCCTGATGTTTTCCGATCTGCCCCTGCACGGCGCGCCGCGCATCGTCGTTCTGTTCTGTCTCGGCGCCGGCTTTTGGGTGCTGTTTGCGGCGTTCTTCATACCGCATCTGGCATGGGGCGCAGAGATCGCCTCAGGCTATGACGAGCGCACGACCATACGCACGTATTCATATGTGATGTACACCGTCGGCTTCCTCATCGGCAGCGCTTTGCCCACATTGGTCGTCGAGCGTCTTGACGCTGCGGGCTTGGACGCCGCCGCAGCGTGGCTTTGCGTCACGATAGCTTTGGCGGGTATATCGGTCGGCTGCATACTATATACGGGACTGTCCGTCCGCGAGCAGCCGTCCGCGCGCAAGAGCGATCTTTCCTCTTTTTCGCTGAAGGCCCTCGTACGCGACTACTGTCAGGTACTGAAGCTGCGACCGCTGCGCCTGCTCATATTCGCCGTAATCGCGTATCTGATAGGCAATTCCATGATGGTCGCCGACCGAATGTACGCGTTCACGTTTCAAATGGGATTTTCCGGTTCGTTTATTTCCGCGCTTATGCTCGCGTTCGGCATACTCGGCATCGTATTGGCCGCGCCGATGCTGAGCCTTGCCAAGCGCTTCGACAAGAGGACGACGCTATTCGCGTGTCTCGGCGTCTGCGGCTTTATAATGGCGGCCTTACGATTTGCCGGCATCGCGAACACGAACACGGCTCCTGTATTCCTTCTTCTCCTCGTTTACGTCGTCGTAAGCACTGCGTACTACCAACTTATGTCCGCCGCATTCTACGACATATGCGAGGTCGACGAGTACGAGAACAACATAAAACGGGCCGGCACGATCACATCGACGATGCCCATGGCTCAAGCGCTCGCGTCGGCCGTCGGTATGCAGCTGCTTGGTCTCAGGCTGCAGCTCGGGGGCTTTGAATCCGGCGCCGCTGTTCAGAGCACAGGAGCAATTGCGGCCGTCTACGACTGTTTCACATTGGCGCCCGGCATACTCTTCGTCGTCGCGGCGCTGTTCATGTATCTCTTTCCAATAACGAAACAGCAATTTGAAACCATAAGGGCGGAGCTCGCCGCCCGTAGAGAAAGCGTGTAATTTCCGAAGACCGAAGGATAGCGGCGCGGTTTGCCGATATCCCTCCGGTCTTCGCATACAAAACGTACTTAAATTAATTGACTCAAGCGCCGCGGCTTGCGTTTACATCATTGGGAAGTCTCGCGGGGCCGGGGCCGTCAAGCAGCTCGGGATGCTTCTCCCAATTGCCGGGGCTGTTCTCCCATGTGTCGGGGAAATATGCATCAAGCCTGCCGTTGCCGGACTTCTGCGTCGCGGACGTGATGACCGCCATGAGAATAAGCGATATGGGCAGCGAGATATAGAGAGGCGCCGCTTCTATGATATCCGGCAGGAACGGCAGCCAATGGAATGCTGTGGCGCCGTAAACGGCCAAGCCCACGAGCATGGTGGTGTAGACGGCCGGCTTCGTCGCCTTCCTTATGAGCAGCGTGGACATCATGGGCACGAAGAGCCCCGCGCAGGCGGCGGCATAGGCCGTCGTAAGGAGCGCGATGATATCCTGCGCCCACAGGGTTATCATTATCGTCCCGAGACCGACGCAGATCATGCAGATTCTGAAGAGCATCAGGGCGCCCCTGTCGTCAAGCTTGTTCTTCATGAGCGGCTTGATGACGTCTTCCGTAAGACAGGTCGTCGAGCAGATGAGACAGGTGGAAGCCGTGCTCATCGTCGCCGAGAGTACGGACGAGAGAAGCAGACCTATGAGTCCCGTGGGCAGGAAGTTCACGATCAGCGACGGCAGCACGTTGTTGGGATTCGCCCCTGCAGGCCCTCCGACTGCTTCCGGCATAAGATCCATTCCATAAAGTACAAACGCGCACATACCCATCATAACGACAATAATAGATACCGGGATATACAGGAACGGCACCATGATGAAGGACTTGAACGCCTTGTCTGCGCTCTGAATAGATGATTGATACTGAAACGCGGCTTGCGCCACGCCGCCGATAAGTATGCTCGGCAGTATAATCGCGCCGATGATATAAGGCCATCCGAAGACGAGGGGCGCCCCGAGATTCGTCATGAAGTCTGTCGACATCCCGTACAGGGTCATATCCCCATTCGTGAGCGTATCCCATACGACGCCGAAACCGCCGCCGCCGAGAACGTCTCCGGCCGCGCCGAACACGAGCGGAGGCATGATAAGTCCCATGCCGACCAAGATCAAAAGAACCTGAATGACGTCCGTGAGGACTATGGCCCTAAGTCCGCCGGCCGTGCAATATACGATGATGACGGCTGTCGAAACGAGCAGACTGGTCATATGCCCCCAGCCGAGCAGAACCTCTATGGCCGCCGACGTCGCTATGATCTGCGCGCCCACGAAAGCCATGTAGCAAATGGCGTTGATCAGACCGGCGTAGTAGCGCGCGCCCGGCCCCCAGCGATAGCCGAAAAACTGGCCCGCAGACGCGGTTCTCGTGCGGTAGAGAGCCCTCCATATGCGCTTGATAATCGGCAGGTAGAGGACATATGTTATGCCCTCGGCGAACGCGTACCAAGCTCCGGCGATGCCGTACTGATAGCCCCAAGACGTGCCGCCGACTGAGCTTGAACCGCCCGCGCTGTTCGCGGTCTTGCCGATGCCTCCGAGGAATATGCCAAGCTTACGCCCCGCGATAGACGCGTCCTCGCCGCTCTTTACATGCTTATTGGCGACGTAGAAGCCTATCGCGATGAGCATGATAAAATAAGCGATGATGATTGTAACGTCAATTCCGCTTACATGTCCGCTTACATCTCCCATTTAAGTATCACCTCCCTCAACTGTTCTCAACATTTGATATAGTACTATATATTTCAAGTTCAATTTCAGACGAAAATTGAACGAACTGATCAACAATTAATTAAATGACGCTTAATTTAATATTGGGCGAATTAGTCGCAAATACAGCGCTCGCGTAGCAAAGCGTGAATTTCATGATGTCGCCGACCTTGAATTCCCGCCGCGCGTCCTCTATATCGACTATGGTGTGATCGCTCGACGCTCCGAGCACCTCCACGCCCTCATCCATAGGGAAAATCATGTCATGAAACGCGTAATCCGCCCGTCCGAGCGCCAACAAAGCCCTTCGGCGCACGCCCCTGTCTACGTATTCGCGTTTCATGCCGAAGGCGTCGAACATGATTTCGCCGTCCGGATAGGTCGGCTTGTCCTTCACCTCAACAACCTCCGCGTGCAGCACGAAGACGTCCCTGTGCATAAAGCTCATGTCATAACCGAACAGTTCCTGCAGATCCCTCGCGTTGACGACGGCCTCGCCGACGCGCAGCTGATTGATTCTCTCGGGCATATCGCCGTCAAATATCCTCGGCAGCGACGTGCTCGCCCCTCCGGACAGTATGTCAAGCCGCCGCCCTATTCCCGCCTCTATCATTTCGGCGCAATCCACAAGTTCGTTCAGCTTATCCGCCGTAGGAAAGATCGAACCGTAACAGCCCAAATTGGTTCCCACGCCGGCCAAGTACAGGTTGCCGAGCTCGCGCTCTACCAAGCGGGCCGCCGCAAGCAGTTCACCCTTGCTCCAAAAACCCTCGCGCAGATCCCCGAGATCGGCCATCAGTATGACCTTATGCGTCTTCCCAAGCTTGCCCGCAGCCCCGTTCAGGGCTCGCAGCACGGCCGGCTCGCTGTTTAAGCTTATATCCGCGAGACGCACAGCTTCATAGGCTTCGCTGAGCATGGGTACGCGGATCAGCATGAACGGCCCCTTGACGCCGTATTCGATCGCGCCGCGAATCTGTTCCAAACGCGAGGTTCCGATATATTGGCAGCCGGCGTCCTCGAAGACCTTTACACAGGCGGGGATACCCGTAAAACCCTTAATTACGCCCGTTAAAGCCACGCCGCGCTCGGCGCAGCGCGATTTTATCCGGTCGATATTGTCGCGGAGCTTCTTTAAGTCCGCCGTTAACTTGGGATACGGCTCTCTGTTTATTGGCATAGTTTGTCTTTCAAGTAATAATACTCCGATTTTCGGTAACTGTCAATAATATATAGGACATTACCGCTTATAACGCTTATTTCCTGTTACAGTTCACAGGTATGCCGGGCCTGATACTTTTTCCGTCATTCCGGGTTTATCCCGGAATCCATATAATATTTTTGGATTCCACCGGCCCAAGGCAACCGGTGGAATGACCGTACTTTTGGATTTTAACAACCCAAATGCCCTAAAACATATAGTACGTAGACAACCTCTGAACTGTAACTATTTCCTTTTGCTCTCCTTGGGCGTCACGCACACGCCTTTCGCGCGGCAGACAACTATGGGGTCGTCCAAAAAATCAGCAGCCGACGGGCTTATATCCGGTCTTGCCGCTATCACCTTTTGGGCCGCAAATTCCATCTTCCTCGACGTCTTGCCGATATGCGTGATCTCGCCGAAAGCCTCAATATAATCGCCCGCGTATATGGGCGCCAAGAACTCCACCTCATCATAGCGCAAAAATAAGCCTTCATCACCGTCAAGTTTTATCAAAAGCTCTGTGGCTATGTCTCCGAACAAGTGAACGGCGTGCGCGCCGTCCACCAAACTGCCGCCGTAATGGGCATCCTTGTGCGACATCCTCAGCCGCACAGAAGCAGTGATTTTTTCCATAATATATGCATTCTCCCCTCTTTTTTTCTGAACGGCGGCGCCAAAATCGACGCTGCCGGTGATTGTTTTTGCAAAATATGTGCCGGATACGTACACGCGCCGCGCGCGCGTCTTACGGGTTCTGTATCCCTGCTTTTCTTCCTCTATAGCTGAATTTTCCCATTTATCAACCCGCATACTTATCCTGCGGCACAGTAAATTTGAACCGATTTCGGTTCGTGATTCATTCACCGAACCGATATCGACACTGTATGCTTTGATAAAACCCCGCGCGCAGGACGGCAATACGCGCAAATCGCAAAAATCAAGACGGCGGACACACCGGCATATATTTTGCACTATCATTATACCATACGAAATGCGGAAAGTATCTTTCATTTTTTCGTTGCCGTATCCCGCAATTTCATGTCGCGGGAACGCGTTACATTGATGTTACTGATTGAAACAGGAGGAATTTTGAGATGAAAAAGGGTTGTCCGTTCGGAACACACAGGGTTATTTCCCCTAAAGGCGTATTGCCGCAGCCGGCTGACATTATTGACAACAACATGGAGATTTACGACAATGAGGTGCTTATAAACGTACAGACGTTGAATATAGATTCCGCCAGCTTCACGCAGATAGAGAAACAGGCGAACGGCGACGTCGGAGAAATTAAAAAAATCATAATGGGCATTGTCGCGAAGGCGGGCAAACATAAAAATCCCGTGACCGGATCCGGCGGAATGCTTATCGGAACCGTCAAAGAAATAGGCCCCGCCTACAAGGGAACGCTGAAGACAGGCGACAAATTGGCTACCCTCGTTTCCCTTTCGCTTACGCCGCTCGTCATAGACGAGATATTGGATGTTAGACCGGACATTGATCAGGTCGATATAAAGGGCAGCGCCATACTGTTCCAAAGCGGTATATACGCGGTTTTGCCCAAAGATATGCCCGAAACGCTGGCTCTGTCGGCCCTCGACGTGGCCGGAGCGCCGGCGCAGACCGCCAGACTCGTAAAATCGGGCGATACCGTCGTTATCATAGGGGGCGGCGGCAAGTCAGGACTCCTGTGCCTGCACGAAGCCAAGAAACGCGCCGGCGTGAACGGCAAGGTTATCTGCGTAGGCGGCAGTGAGAAATCGACGGAAAGAGCCCGGAAATTGGGGCTCGCCGACGAGTATTTCGCGTTTGACGCCACAGACGCCGTCGGTCTGTACAATAAGATTTCGGAATTGACGGACGGGAAGTTGGCGGACGTCGTCATAAATTGCGTTAATATCGAAAATACCGAAATGAGCTCCATACTCGCGTGCCGCGACCGCGGAACCGTTTACTTCTTCTCGATGGCGACGGGTTTCACAAAAGCCGCGCTCGGCGCGGAAGGCGTGGGCAAGGATGTGGATATGATCATAGGCAACGGATACTGCAAGGATCACGCGGAGATAGCGCTTGAGGTTTTGCGTGAAAATAAAGGCTTGCGCAAGCTGTTCGAAGAGATGTACGCTTGAGTCGTTTGCATAAAAAAAAGAGGAGGTTCCGTAATGGAAGGGATCAGAGATTGGAAAAACATTTCACTTTGGAAGGACGTAAGTGAAAACGACTGGAACGACTGGCGTTGGCAGATCAGAAACAGGCTGACGAATGTCGATGAAATTAAACAGGTTGTGAATCTTACAGCCAAGGAGGAAGAAGATATAAAGAAGGTTGTGGATTGTTTCCGCGTGGGCATAACGCCGTATTACGCGTCGCTCATGGATAAGGACGATCCGCGCTGTCCCGTCAGGATGCAGGCCGTACCGGTTTTGGCCGAAACGCACAAAGGCGCGAACGATATGGAGGATCCTCTGCATGAGGACGAGGATTCACCGGCGCCCGGCCTTACTCACAGGTATCCGGATCGCGTGCTTTTCCTGATCACGGATCAATGCTCCATGTATTGCAGACACTGCACGCGCCGCAGATTGGCCGGAGAATTCGACAGCAGCCGCGATATGCAGGATATAGAAAAGTGCATAAGCTATATACGCAACACGCCGCAGGTCAGGGACGTATTGCTTTCGGGAGGCGACTGTCTCTGCGTGGCGGACGACGTGCTCGAGTACATTATTTCGGAGCTGCGCAAGATACCGCATGTGGAGATCGTCAGGCTCGGATCGAGAACGCCGGTCGTAATGCCCATGCGCATCACCGACGATTTGGTCAATATGCTGAAAAAATATCATCCCGTGTGGCTGAACACGCATTTCAACCATCCTAAGGAGATGACGAAAGACGCGCGGGCCGCAGTCGCAAAATTGGCCGACGCGGGCATACCTCTCGGAAACCAGAGCGTGCTGCTCAGGGGTCTGAACGACTGTCCGCACATCATGCGCGAGCTCGTGCATACATTGGTCAAAAACAGGGTGCGCCCCTACTATATCTACCAGTGCGACCTGTCCGTGGGCATCGAACATTTCAGGACAAAGGTGGCGACGGGCATTGAGATCATAGAGGCGCTGCGCGGGCATACCTCGGGCTTCGCGGTTCCGACCTTCGTCGTTGACGCGCCGGGCGGCGGCGGCAAGACGCCCGTCATGCCGGACTATCTGATATCGTCCACAACGGAACGCGTCATACTCAGGAATTACGAGGGCGTCATAACTTCCTACGCCGAGCCTATGCACAATGAGGATGTCTCTTGCACCTGCGATTACTGCACGGGCAAGAAGGAATACAAATTCGAGGGCGTCGCGGCGCTGTCGGTTGGCAAGGCTCTTTCGATCGAGCCGTCGAATCTCGCCAGACACAGGAGAAATTCCAAATAGAAGGGAACGCATGGGACTTCTGCGCGAAACAGCGAACAAATACAGAGTCATTTCCGTCGTTGGACTGGCAAAGAATACGGGCAAAACCACCACGCTCGACGCCATGATCGCGGAAGCGCCGGGCGAAGGCATACGTCTCGGCATCACGTCGACGGGACGTGACGGGGAAACCATTGACATTGTAACCGGAACGGCGAAGCCCCGGATATTCTTGCCTGAGGGCGCCGTGACGACGATCCCGACGGAGCTGTACGCGCTTGCGGACGCGGGGCTTGAGATACTGCGCATGACGGATTACCGCACGGCCTTGGGCCGGGTCATGATCTGCGGCGTGGTCGAAGCCGGCTATGTGCAAGTGGCGGGGCCCGTATCAACGGCAGGGCAGACGGGCGTATGCGCGGACATGTTGGCGCTGGGCGCGGATATGATTCTGATAGACGGCGCTGTGGATCGGCGTTCAGTGGCCGCGCCGCACGCGTCCGACGCCGTGATTTTGGCTACGGGGGCGGCGCTGTCCGGCCGAATGTCGGAGGTGGCGGCGGAAACGGCACACGCGGTTGAGATATACAGTCTGCCCGAGCTGCGCGACGGGACAGCCTTGGCCGAGATAACAAAACACGCGGAGGAAAAGAACATCCTGTTCGTCGGCGGCGAGAACAGAATTTTGGATCTGAAAACGGGGCTCGGCGCGGGAAGACTTATAGGCGATGAAATCGGCGAGGATTGCCGATATATATATATGCCGGGCGCGCTCACGAAAAGCTTGGCGGAAGGTGTTCCGGCGAAACTTCGGGAAAAGGCGGCTTTCGTTGTGACGGATCCGACGAAGATATTTATAGACAGACTCTCTTGGCGTAAACTCCGCGCCTCGGGGCTCAGGGTATTCGTCCTGTCCGGAATAAACATCGTCGCCGTTACCGTCAATCCTTATTCGCCTGCGGGTTTCAGCTTCGACAGCGCGGAGCTTATCAAAGCTGTCGGCGCCGCGGTCGGGAACATACCTGTTACGAATGTGAAATCAGGATATTGAAATGGGAATTGCGAGCGAGCGAACCAAGAGAGAAATAGGGTTTACGGATGTGCTGTCGAAGCTCAGACCTCTGACGCCGTTCGGAAAGAAACGCGTTTTCGATATACGCGCCTTTTTGCCGGGTGAAGAGACGGTTTTGGAATCCGAATTTGACAATCTTCAAAGGCTTTGCGATGTGCTCGTTTCGCACGAGTCCGACGCGGCGCGCATCGCGGAGGAATTTAGGGAGATAAAGGATATTTCTCATTCCGTTATGCGCTCCGCCGCAGAAACGCTTTCCGCGGTGGAGCTCTTCGAGGTCAAGGCCTTGCTGCTGCGCATGGAAACGCTGAAAGGGATATGCGAGAGTATAGGCCAAGATATGCCCGCGAGATTCGTGCCTTTGGATGTGAGCGGACTTTTGAGCGCGCTCGATCCCGACGGCGGCAGGATACCTGTATTCTATATATACGATATATTTTCGGAACGGCTTGCCGAGCTGCGCAAGCGAAAAAAGGAAAAGGAGCGTTCGATAGGGGCCGAGCGGAAGCGCTTGGCCGGTGAAACGCTCGCGAACTCGGGCATAGCGCTGACGCCGAAATACGAGGCGAATATAGCGCGGAGCGACGAAGCGGCTATGGAAGCCGCAAAAAGCGCGCCGTACCTGCGCGCGGCCGAAGAAGATATCTTCTCCGTTCGCTTTGTACTCGCGACAAGCGAAAAAGAACGCGCGCTCACGGCGGAGACGGACGCACTGTCGTCCGAGGCAGAAGCAGAGGAAGAAAACGTAAGAAAACGTTTGACGGACGCCGTTGCGGCCGAAATCGAGCGAATTTTGGAAAATTGCGAGCGCATAGGCAGACTGGATTTCCTGATGGCGAAGGCGACGCACGCGCTCGAAAACGTTTGCGTCAGGCCCGCCATTTCCCAAGCTCACGCACTGCGCATAGAAGAAGGCCGTCATTTGCCGACGGAACGCGCGCTCCGCGAGAGGGGAATTTCGTACCAACCTGTCAGCATAGAGCTCGCGGAGGGCGTTTCCTGCGTTACGGGCGCGAATATGGGAGGCAAGACCGTCCTGATGAAACTGGCGGGTCTCGTCGCGGCCATGGCGGGACACGGCATGTTCGTTCCATGCGCGTCGGCGACGCTCGGTCTTTCGTCATACGTCGGGATACTGATAGGCGACGGACAAGACTCGGACAAAGGTCTCTCAAGCTTCGGCGGCGAGATGGACGGTCTGAACGCCATGCTGTCCGAAAGCCACGAAAGAGCATTGCTGCTTATAGATGAGATCGCGAGCGCCACAAACCCTTCGGAGGGGCGCGCCCTGACAAAGGGCCTGATCGCGTATCTGTCGGACAAGCCTTATATAACATTGATCACAACGCATTTCGATCACGTCGCAGGCGGCGCGGATATCGTGAATTATCAAGTTCGCGGACTTTCGGGCGCCGACTTGGGGGAATTGGCGTCCGCCCTTACCGGCGCCGGATCGGACGAGCGTCTCAAAGCGATCGCGGCGCTGATGGATTACAGGCTCGATCAGGTGTCGCGGGAGCAAGAAACACCCAAGGACGCGCTCAGAATAGCCGAAATATTGGGAATAAACAAAGAGATACTGGATTTGGCGAGGGGCTTCGCGGACGCGGAGAAGCCCGGCCTGCCGGAAAGGAATCAAAATGAGCAAACTGAATCTTGATCCAAGTGTGGTTGACGGCGCCAGAAGCAGAGCCGCGCGGATCGCAAGGAACGTGCAAGCGTTTATTGACAGGCACAGTACAGTGAGCACCGAACGCACGGTGGCGCGACTGCTCGGCGTCGACGGCGTCGACGCGCTTGAATCGCCGCTGTCGAACGTACTCGTGGATCAAATAAAAGACGCGGGTCTGCTGAGCAGGGGCTGCGCATATTGGATCGGCAACGCAATACTGGCCACGGGACTTTCGCCGCAGCGCATAGCGGAAGAAGCGGCGCTCGGCAAGCTTGATCTTATGCAGTTGCCGACTGCTCCCGCAAAGGACGCCGAAGGCGCGCTGGCGCCTATCGTGAACAGAGCGCTCAAGCGCATAAAATCGCAGCGCGAGGAAAGGGAAGCGCTGATTTCAAGGCTCGGAGAGGGCAGACGGCCTTACCTTTACGTTATAGTCGCGACGGGGAATATATACGAGGACGTCGTACAGGCGCAGGCGGCGGCCAGGCAGGGCGCGGACATCATAGCGGTCATCAGAACCACGGCGCAGAGCCTGCTCGACTATGTGCCGTACGGGCCGACGACAGAGGGCTTTGGCGGCACATACGCCACGCAGGAGAATTTCCGCATTATGCGCAAAGCTTTGGACGATGTCGGCGAGGAGGTTGGCAGGTATATACGTCTCTGCAACTATTCCTCGGGCATGTGCATGCCGGAAATCGCGGCCATGGGAGCGCTCGAACGCTTGGACGTACTGCTGAACGACGCGCTTTACGGCATACTGTTCCGCGACATCAACATGCAGAGAACCCTTGTGGATCAGTTCTTTTCAAGGGTAATCATCGCTTACAGCGGAATCATATTCAATTCCGGCGAGGACAATTATCTGACCACGGCCGACGCTTTTGAAGAAGCGCACACCGTGCTCGCTTCACAGTTTATAAATGAACAGTTCGCTGTTCTGGCGAACATCCCCGAGGCGCAGATGGGGCTCGGTCACGCGTTCGAAATGGATCCCGGCATAGAGGACGGTTTCCTGTACGAGCTGGCGCAAGCCGTCATGGCGAAGGAGATATTCCCAAGGGCCGCGCTGAAATACATGCCGCCCACGAAATTCATGACGGGCAATATCTACAAGGGTCATATACAGGACGCGCTGTTCAACCTTATAGCCGTATGGTCGGGACAGTCCCTGCAGCTGCTCGGCATGCTGACCGAGGCGATACACACGCCGCATTTGCAGGATCGATTTTTGTCGATAGAAAACGCGTCGTACATATTCAACAACGCAAGACATCTCGGCGATGAGATAGAATTCAAAAGGGACGGTACAATTCAAAAACGGGCGCAGTTCGTGCTGTCGCAGGCCGACGCGCTGCTCGAACAAATAGAAAAAGAGGGTCTGTTCTCCACCATAGAGCAGGGCAAGTTCGGCGGCGTGAAGAGGGCGAGAGACGGCGGAAAAGGGCTTGAGGGCGTAGTCGTGAAGCACGAAGGATACTTCAATCCCTTCATAACGCCTATGATGCAGGGGGTGAAACGAAATGACGGCTGATACAGTAAAGGCAAACATCGACCTTACGAAGGTAAAGCCTTACGGGGATACGATGAACGACGGAATGACGGAGCTCACGTTCACACTGCCCGTTCCGTACGGCCCCGAAGCCGACGAAGCCGCCAAGCAGCTCTGCAGGAAAATGGGCTTCGACGAGCCGGGCGTGGCCTTTTCCAAGGATCTCGGGCAGGGTTTCACATTCTTCGTCGTGTACGGCAAATGCGGGTATACAATCGACTTCACGAGTATAAAGGTCGCTAAGGCCGACGTAGAGATCATGAGCAGGGAGGGCTGCCAAGATTATATAGCGGAGAACATCAAGCGGCCGGTCGTAATCGTCGGCGCGACGACGGGAACGGACGCGCATACGGTCGGCATAGACGCTATCATGAACATGAAAGGCTTTCACGGACATTTCGGGCTCGAACGATATAAGGGCATAGAGGCGATAAATCTGGGCTCGCAGGTGCCGAACGAGACCCTTGTCGCCAAAGCCATAGCGCTTAACGCGGACGCCGTCATCGTCTCGCAGATCGTTACGCAAAAAGACGTGCATGTGGGCAACTTGACAAATTTGGCGGAACTCATCGAGGCCGAAGGCATACGCGACAAGATCGTCCTGTGCTGCGGCGGCCCGCGTATCTCATACGATCTGGCGCAGGAGCTGGGCTTCGACGCGGGCTTTGGCGCCCACACATACGCAGAGGACGTCGCGTCGTTTATACTGACGGAAATGGTAAAGCGCAAGTTGGTGTGATGTAACCGCCCGGCCGAAAGGGCAGGTTTGAAATATACTCAAATATATAATAGCCGGGAGACGGCGCGGATATCGCGCCGCCTCCCGGCTATTATTACGTTTTATAGCTTCTCAGCGGACGGGAAATATGCTAATATAATACCTATGACAAATCAATGGGAAGATTACTTGTATGAATACCGTGAGCGGCGCGGCGGCGCCCCCGCCTATCTGACGGAAACGCTCGGCTGTCAAATGAATGAACGGGATTCCGAAACTATAGCGGGTCTTTTGTCCGGTATGGGTTACACTCGGGCCGTCTCACGGAACGAGGCGGCGGTTATTGTCGTCAATACGTGCAGTGTACGTGAAAACGCCGATAACCGATTCTTTGGAATGCTCGGACAAATCAAGAAGATCAAGGAGGCGAGACCCGAAACGATAACTGCGGTATGCGGCTGCATGATGCAGCAGCAGCACATAGTCGATACCGTACGGGAAAAGTATCCATGGGTCGATATCATATTCGGCACGCACAATATACATGAATTTCCAAAGCTTCTGCAAAACGCCGTTCTCGAAAGGGTAAAATCCGTTTTAGTGCACGGCGAGGCGGGTGAAATCATCGAGGGTCTGCCCGCAAAGCGCGAATTCCCTTTCAAAGCCTATGTGAACATCATGTTCGGCTGCGACAATTATTGCAGTTACTGCATCGTGCCGTACACGCGCGGGCGCGAGCGCAGCAGACAGCCCGCAGCTATTGAGCGCGAGACGGCGGAATTGGCGCGAGACGGCGTGAAGGAGATCATGCTGCTCGGCCAGAACGTGAACTCTTATCGCGGACGGGACTTCGGAGCGATGAGCGGGAACGCGCTCGATTTTCCCGGGCTGCTCGGCAGACTCAACGCCATAAACGGCATCGAACGCATTCGCTTTATGACGTCACATCCGAAAGACCTCTCGCAAGGTCTTATAGACGCCTACAAGAGCTGCGAAAAACTGTGCGGCGCCATACATCTGCCCGTGCAATCCGGCAGCTCGCGCGTATTGGCGCGAATGAACAGGCGTTACACGAAGGATGAGTACATCGGCCTTATAGACAGGCTGCGCGCGGCGGCGCCCGATATAGCCGTCACGACAGATCTTATAGTGGGATTTCCCGGGGAAACGGAAACGGATTTCGAGGAAACCATGGAACTCATAGAACGGATACGATTTGACTCGGCCTTCACGTTCCTGTACTCGCCGCGCAGGGGCACGCCCGCCGCGCTGTACGACGACCCTGTCTCCGAGGAAGATAAACACAGGCGATTCAACCGAATGGTAGAACGCCTTAACGAGATTACAGCGGAGAAGAACCGCGCGTATATGGGCAGGACGGAGATCGTGTTAGCGGAAGGATCAAGCAAGACAAATCCCGCAATGATGACGGGCAAGACGGATTCCGGCAAGGTCGTGAATTTTCGGGCGCCGGCGGAATTGGCGGGTCGTATGCTTCCCGTACGCATTACGGGCATACGCACATTCAGCCTGTACGGAGAACTTCCGGCCGACGGGGGCACCTGTTAATTTTTGGATAGGCAGTAATTTTTACAGGAGGACTAATCTTATGGCTACGACAGAACCGATCAGAAATAAACAGCAAGTACAGGCCCTCACGAATTATTATTTGCGGCGGGGAGAGCTTCGCAACCACTGCTTGGTCGTCTTGGGCGTCCATACCGCCCTGCGCGTCAGCGATCTTCTGCGCCTGAAATGGGACGACGTATATGATTTTGCGCATAACTGCGTGCGTGAAGGTCTCTCCGTCGCCGAAAAAAAGACCGGAAAGACGAAAATAGTGGCTTTGAATAAAAACGCGCGCCGCGCGCTGACATTATACGCAAGGCAAGCGGCAAAACCCGGCGGCTTTCTTATAGAAAACACCGGAACAGGGAAAGCGCTCAGCCGCATTCAAGCTTACCGTCTTATTCGCGAGGCCGCCGAAGACCTTATGCTCGGCGCCCGCATATCCTGTCATTCACTGCGCAAAACCTTCGGCTACCACGCTTGGAAAGGCGGAGTATCGCCGACCGTTATAATGGAAATATTTAACCACAGCTCTTTCGAGGTTACCAAGCGCTATCTCGGCGTCACGCAGGACGACAAGAACGCGGCGTACATGTGTTTGGATTTCTCCGCCTGACGGCCGGGCGCCGCCGTTTGCCGATACGCGATTTGCCGTAAGGCGCATCCTCCCGATGCGCCTTGACTTTCTGTATGTCTAAGCGGGGTCTTTCTTATGGCGGTCACGGACGAACTTATTCAGGACGGCGTTCAACTGTCTTATGTCAATAGGCTTGGATATGAAACCGTCAAAACCGTTTTCCAAAAACATCTTATCGCTGCCCGTTATCGCGTTTGCCGTCAGCGCCACTATCGGCGCGTCGTATCCAAGCTCGCGAAGCTTTCGCGTCGTTTCCACTCCGTCCATTTCGGGCATCATGTGATCCATAAAAATCACATCATAAGACGCGCCGTTCTTTACCTTGTCCAAAGTTTCGAAACCGCTGAACGCCGTGTCGATTTTCAATTCGTAAACCGACATCAGCGCGTCCGCGACGTAGATGTTCACGTCCACATCGTCCACGATCAAAACGCTTCCGTAAGGCATGGGTTCGCGTATAATCTGCGCGTTCACATCCTTCCTGTCGCGCATAAACTGAAAGTCGCGAAGACTCTGCGCCAATTCCGCGCCTATTACCGCGTCGCCCAAGCGCTTTTGAGGCAGCGTCACCGTGAATACGCTGCCTTTGCCGTATTCGCTTTCCACGCCGATCCTGCCGCCCATCATCTGCACAAGGCTGTATGTTATGCTCATACCGAGCCCCGCGCCCTCCGTAGTGCGGTTCGCTTCGTCGTTAAAGCGCGTATATTCGCTGAACAGGCGCTGCAAGTCCTCCGGCTTCATGCCCTGGCCCGTATCCTCCACCTCAAAAACCAACGACACGCCGCCTGTGTCCGGAACCTGAGAAAGGGTATCTGCCGGTTCGCTTGAGCGGATAGAAAGCGTCACGCTCCCGCGTTCCGTGTACTTGAAAGCGTTGGACAGGATATTGGTAAGGATTTGCTTGATGCGAAGTTCGTCGCCGTATAATTGCGCCGGTATATTTTCGTCGACGTCAAGTGTGAATTTTATGGGTTTGCTCCCTATTCTGAACAGATTCAATTGCACCGTATCGTTGATCATGCTCGGCGCGTCGTATTCTGCGGGACGGATTTCAAACTGTCCCGTTTCTATTTTCGATAAATCGAGTATATCGTTGATGATTCCAAGAAGTCCGAGGGCGGAATCGCGGATTGTGTTCATAGCCTTTGCCAAATCCTCTGACATATCGTCCCGCTGAGACCGGATTTCGGCGACGCCTATAATCGCGTTCATGGGCGTTCGGATTTCATGGGACATCGTGGCCAAAAAGCGCGATTTCGCACGGTTTGCGTTTTCCGCGTCCATCTTGGCCGCAACGGTTTCCGTAATATCCGTTATTTCGATAAACATGCCGTCAACGTCGCCTATAAGCCTGTCCGAGAGTATTTTGAAATAATGTGTTTCGCCTGAAACGACGATCTCGCGGGTTTCCGTCCAAAGTCCGTCGGCGTCAAGAATGTCGGCAAACATCATTTCCAGATTTTTCTCGGAAAACAAATCCAAAAGCGGACGCCCCACGGCGTATTCCGGCTCAATATCCGCGAATTTTGCCATGGGATCGGAAATATACTGTACAAGATTTTCCGTGTCGACGACGACCATATAATTCGGCGTTGTTTTCAGCAATGATGAAAAGGAACGGAGCCCTTTTTCCGCTTCGCCTTCTCTTTTCGTCGAGCGCCATGACAGCGCGGCAAGGAAAAAAAAGCCGAACATGCACATCAGCGCGTCAATGCTCATTACCGTGAAATTCGCTATCGCGCTAAGCCTGAACACGCTTAAGAACAAAACGATATTCACTATGAGGTTTTCGAGGAGAAACACCATGACGATTTTGAAATCCTGGTACAGGCACACAAGCCCGGCGATACACAGG
Organism: Eubacteriales Family XIII. Incertae Sedis bacterium; assembly: GCA_031266025.1. Taxonomy (GTDB): domain Bacteria; phylum Bacillota; class Clostridia; order Peptostreptococcales; family Anaerovoracaceae; genus JAITLA01. Next base: position 2,085 of record JAISBV010000055.1, on the reverse strand, counting down.
ATCGAAATATAATAATACTCGAAATCCGCCGTTATATAGGCTCCTACGATAAAGAACAGCAAAATCAACGTACCGGAAAGCAGGGGAGCCGCGCGGCGATTTTTCAGTATGATCTGCAACAGGCGAACGCAAATCGCGCAGCCCAGAGACATAAAAAAGACCAGAATGCCTCGCTCCGTGTAAAGACCGGTGAACAGGGACTCGCACAGGCGCAGAACCCCGTACAGCATAATTCCGAAAAACCCCGCAATATTGGCAAAATTCCGATTTTTTGTTATCCTTTCAGCTTCGCGGTTCATTGAACTCCTCCCCTGCTTCTCATCTGATCCTTTCCGTCGCATCCACAAAGCCCAGACCTTCCGGCACGATCATTTTCGCGGCGCTTGGCAGTACTTTGAACGTTATTTCGGACGTTATGAACAATTCACCGTCCAATACTACGGTCATAGGCGTTTCGCTCCGGCACGACATTTCGCGGAAACGCGAATGCGTGAATATCTGCGGATGTTTTTCAAACCGGCCGCGGGTGTATTCCGGCATAATCGCAATGGTGCTCGGCCGTGAAAGACCGTTCAAAAAAAGAACGTCCAATTCCCCGTCATTCGGCGCGGCGTAAGGGTTCGGAATGTTGCCGCCCCCGTTGAACGCCGTATTCGCGATATTTATATTCGTATACTCGCCGGATCTGTCCGCGCCGTCAATTTCCACAGTATATCTCTTAGGCACGATGGTTCCGTCGGCGATGCCGACGAGAGCGCCTATTTTATAGAGCGCCGGCACAAATTTGCGCATATATCTTCCTTTATTGGCCGCTTTTGTTATGCCGTTCATCCTCATAACGGCCTGTGCTTCCGCTCCGATACAGCAGTTGAGCAGGGCAAAACGCGAACCGCATTGAATCAGATCCACAGGCGCGGACGGCGCTTTCGAAAGCAGTTTTATGTCGCGGAAAGCTTCAAAGTTCTCCGTGCCGAACGCGGTTACGAAGTCGTTGGAGTTTCCGTACGGAACACTGGCCAATTCCGCGTTTTCAAACTCGGCCATACCGTTCAGGCAGTCGAAGAGTATCCCGTCGCCGCCCACGGCGTAAATCCTTACCGTTTCGCCGCTTCCGACGCCCGCCACGTATCTGTGAACGGCGGCCACGGCGTCGCGCGGGTAACGGGATATATAGACCTTGTATTCCGCGCGGTTGCCGACGGAAAAACAATTTTCCACGCTGAGAAGAAAACGCTTCAAATCCTCAACCAGAACAAAGGATTTAGGGTTTATGACGAAATAATGCCGCATGCTCCGCTACCTTGTGTACTTTTTACGACAAAACCGCAGCGCCCGGAGCGCTGCGGTTTTCAAAGGAACGATTACAGAGCCGCCGCCTTGGGCAGTCTCTCGTCGATCATATTCATCAGATTATCCGTGAGGCGGAGCCGGTCCGAGAGCGCGCCGTCGTCCGAAACGACGACAAGCGCGGCCTTGTCCGGCGTCAGTACGCCTCCCGTCACCTCGCCGGGTTCGGCTGCGCGATAGCCGGGCAGCAGGTCGTCCATCTCGCGCGAGATGTCGGACGTGTCTTCCCAGCGGAAGTCGACCTCGTAGACGCGGGCGAGCTCGCTCGCGACCTCCCAGTTCGACAGCTCCACGTCCTCCTCCGCCGCTTGGCGGACGTTCTGAAGCCGTCTCTCCGTGTTCGTGAACGTGCCGTCCGAGGAGGCGAAGCCCGTGCCCGGAATCACGACGTCGGCCTTCTTGGCCGTTTCCGTCAGGTGCGTGTCGCATACCATGAGGAAGTCGAGACCCTCGGCGCCGGCGCTCGGATCCTCGCCGAACGACAGCAACGCCTTAACGCCGTCCATCGCCTCCGCGCCGTCCGTTATGCCGAGATCGACGAGGCCCTGGCTGTTGTTCTTGGCCTTCACCTGCAGTATGCCGTTCCTCGGCGCTCCTATATGGCCCGATACGACCGCTATATCCGCGAGCAGCGTCGCCGCCGCCGTCGAAATCAGGTTCTGTTGGAACACGATCATGGCCTTCTTTGCCCCGAGATAGATATCCGCCACGGCCTTGGCGTCCTCTCCGGGCGTCACA
>JAISBV010000022.1 GCA_031266025.1 Eubacteriales Family XIII. Incertae Sedis bacterium | reverse complement strand
GCCGTGTCCGAGAAAGCCGCGTTCGCGTAGCCGCTCGCGTCTATGCCTTCCATACGGCCGAGCACGGTCACGAACATGCCGCGATTCATGGCTGCGTTCGGGCTGAACGTCGTATCGGTCGTGCCGTTGAACAGTCCGTTTTCGACGGCGAATTTGATGGCGTCATACGCCCAGTGGCCCGTGACGTCAATAAATCTGTCTATGTCGCCCGACGCCGTAAGATCGTTCACAACTTCCGTACCCTCGACGAGAGCGTAGAGGGAAAGCCTGCTCAGCGCGATCTCGTAATTGTCGCCGGATACCTTACCCTTGATCAGCGTGGCCGTGCTGTCGTCGTTGATGCGGTAGACGATCACTTTCGTCTTGTCGTAGTCGGACGGGATGGGGATGGACACCGTTACCGTACCGTTCGGCTGTATCGCGACTTTGCTCCGGATAAGAGAAATGTCATAGAGTTTGAACTTGGGCGTCTCCTCCGTCGCAAGCGCTTCATTGACGGCGGTTTCCGCCTTTGTAAAGTCCGCGCCGCTTGTTATCGCCTTAACGGTCAGTTCCGCGTCCGTCGGTATAACGCCCGCTTGGGCCGTCAGCTTTATGCCCGTCGCGCTGTCCGAAAGACTCGCGGAGGGCGCCGCCAATACATCCGAGCTCACCGTGCCGCTCGCCGCGGAAGAATCGGCGGTAAGCGACGTGTCGCTTGTCGCGGTCGCGGAACTCCAAACGAAACGAAGGCGCGCATCAATAGGTTCTCCCGGATCGAATACGGCGTCCATGGGCGTATCGGGAACCTCAAATCCCACGTTTACGTATGTGACTTCGCTGCGTATCGACGGCTGCGCGTATGAGGGCATTGCGAATTGAACCCGCTTGACGTAATTGTAATTCCCTCCGGCCGGTAATGTCGTCATCGGTTCGGTTTCAAGCACCGTTACAGTGCTTCCGGTAACCCTAAAGGATATTATGGCCGAATGGATGCCCGTCACATCCACGGGATTCGTGGCGACCTGCACGGTCGTTATCGTGCCGTTCGACACGGTGACGAGGGCGCGGCTGTTGTTCTTAAAGGCCACGTTGCCCATGGATTCATCGTTGCCGTAGGATTCGCTTTTCCACAGCGCTATGTTCACGTAGTAGTTGCCGTCGCTGAGGAAGAAGCCGCCGGGATCCGTTGCGCCGGGGTTAGTGCCCGGATTTGTGCCGCCGGTGCTGTCGTCGTACTCATTGGCGCTCAAGGCCCAGAGCGAGAAGTGATTTGTCGTCCACGTCGCGGCGCCGTTCGCGTACATGACGCCCTGACGCTCGACGCGCTTGCCGTCCGCGATATGATAGGCGAACTTGACGCTCGGGTCGCCGCACGGCACGGTTATAGTCGCCGTTCCGTTATTGAATACGACAGTTACCCCCGACGCGTTTGTCAGGCTGATATCATAGTAACCCGCGTATGCGCCGTCAAGCCCCGAAGGCTTTGCCGCCTCGGTGACCGTCAGCGTCGCGCTGCCCGAGGGAAGCCCGGCCGCGATCTGCGTTACGGCGGCGCCGTCCAGCTTGACCTCGCCCATATCCGTTTCGATGGCAATGTCTTTGCCCGTCAGAGCCGCCGCCGCTGAAGCCGGTATGATCACCTTCGCGGCCGTGATCTCGACGCCCGCGGTATTGTCCGCGGGATCGCTTGTGACGTCTATCGTAACGGCGCCGTTATTTGCCGTTTCCACGCCGTCGCCCGCGCCGTTTGTAACGAGCACGTCGCCCGTAATCGCGGCTGTAACGACGCCGTCGCTCGCTACCTGCACGTCTTCGACCTGCACGGCCGTGCTGCCGGCGGCCGCCACTGTTACGCTTACGCTTTTGGTAAGTACGGTCCCCTGCCCCGTTGGCGCCGACGTCGCGGTAACGGTGCAACTGCCCGCGCCCACGGCCGTAATAAGGCCGCTGCTTGCGTCAACCGTCGCAACGCCCGGATTGTTGCTGCTCCACGTGACCGGGCTGTAGCCCCCGGCCGACAAGAGTCTCGCCGCAACGGTCTGCGTATTGCCCGCGATCAGGGATACCGCATCCGTGTCGAGATTGAGCGTCGGGCTTACGTCGATGGGAGTCAGCGCGCCCCAATTCAGAATCAGAATCGCGGAGGCGCCTCTGTCCATTGCGTCAACCTTCATATAGCATTCATACCTGTTGCTGTCTTCCTCAATCCCTCTATACGGCAGATCAAGGCTCACCGTACCGGGATAGGGGTAGCTCGCCGAATAAGCATCCTCGCCTTCCGCGTCCTTGCGATAGGTCACTTTTCTGCCCTCTTCGCTTGCGGCGGCAAAGTTGTCGTGATAGTAGAAATTGCTGTATACGGCCTCGTTTAAGAGATTTTCGTCTATAACCGTCGACAGATTCGCGTTTGCCTTCGCCTCGGCGAAAGTAGAGCCCTTCCACATATAGAAGTTCTCAAGATGCCCCCACAAAAAGTATTGATACGCCGGCCCGAGGTTTATGCTCAGGCGGGCCTTGCCGTCCTTTACCGTCAGCGCGGCCGGGCTTTCGAACGCGCTGTTGGACATGGACAGCGCGGTCATATTCGCTTTCCACATCTGCACGCCGATGCTGTACGTGCCGTCGGCCAGATTGTCAACATCAAGACCGCTTGTGTTTTCCAAGGCTTGCATCGCCCGAACCAGATTCGCGGATCGGAAGTCGATCTCGCTCTGATTGGCGTTGCGGTTTATTTCCTTGACCCGTTCGGCCATATCGTACGCGGACACAAAGGCAGACCACGCTTGGCCGATGTGTCCGGCGGCGCCGGCGGCGTAAATCAAGGCCGCGTCCTCAAGGAGATCAGCAAGCCCGCTGTTCGAGCCGTCGCTTATGCCTTCGTAATCCTGATATGTATACGGATATTCAACGCCGCTGAATGTATAGCTGCCGCCGAGACTTTCCTTCGTCGCGAGGGTATAATATCCTTCGAAGCCGGGCTGTCCGGATGTCTCGGTGTCGAGGACATAATCGTCCGGATAAGTGGTGTAATATGTATCGCTGACAGGTATATAGCCCTCTCCGCCGGCAAAGTAGCCGCCAGTGATTTCGATGGGCGTCATTAAGCTCGTACCGTCGTCTTTTTTATCGCCGGATTCCGTAAACTCAATCGCGTATGTCGAGCCTCTGAGTTTCGCGTTCCCATCTACCGCGACAGATGATGAAACTGTATGGAGTCTTCCTGCTCCGTTAAGTTGTAACGCTGCGGCGCCACCGGCATTGACGATCTGCGCGTTTCCGCCTATCAAAACGCGCCCGTTCGAGTAGAGAGCATCAACAGATACCGCAGGAACTTTGTCTTCGCTGAAAATAGACGCGTTTCCCGCAATGTTCAGTGTTATGGCATCGGCGCCGTTGGAAATACCGGAAACACTGATAAGTCCTCGGCCAAGACTGACCATATCCGAGCCTGAATGAATCCTGCCGCCCGTAATATTGACGGTTCCGCCATTATAGTTGTTTATCCCGGTACTTGTATGGGTCGCTTCCAGTTCGCCGCCCGTAAAGTTCAGTACACTGCTCCGTTCATTCATTATGATTCGCCCGAAAATCCGGCCGCCGTCTATATTGACTGATCCGTTTTTAGCAAGGCAGTCGATACTGTAACAGAAGCTGTCGTTGGTCAGGTCTTTTATCGTACCGCTTTGCAGCGTAAAAGCCGTATTTGTTCCTGTTAAGCGAATACCCGTACCGCCGCCGAAGGAAAGTGCTCCTGTCGTCTCTTGGCTGCCGTCCGTTACAGTCAGATCGCCGCCGGAAAGCAGAATGCTGTAGTTCTCGCTCATAATATTGCTTTGAGACGGCACGTTCATAGTCAGCGTTTGGCCGTTCAGGTCGAGTGTCGTTCCCGTCTTGTTTAATTCAAGCGCCGCAGTGTATGTGATATCCCTCAAAAGCTTCAGCGTTTGATTTTCTTGCAGTTCCGCCACAGCCGCGGACAGGGATTTATACGTGACGTCTCCAATTTGCGCTGTGTCTTCGCCTTGCGTATCTTCATTCTGCAATGTAAACTTCAGCGCGTAATCCTTATCAGGAACGGTCATCGTATACTTGGCGATCCGGTCGTTTACGGTATAATTCGGATTGCCTGTCAAGTCAATGCTTTGTTTGGTTTCGCCGTTCGGCGTATAGTCGATCCCCATTATCCGGTAGCCCGGCATAACAACCAAAGTGTAGATAATCTCTTCGCCCTCATAGACATTGGCAAGATTCGGCTGAACGACGCCGTCCACGGACGCGGACAGGGTTGCGGCGGCTGAATTTTGCCCGCCTTCGTCCACCACTGAAACTGCGGATGCATGCAAGGCTCGCGGGGTATATATGGTGTAACCGTCATAATCGCCGTCTGTTATCGGCGTTGCCGTGCAGTGCTCTGCTGCTGCGTAACCTGTGCCGGTGAATGTCATAGCACCTTTATGGTAGCCTGCATGAAGGATGATTTTGGAATTGTTGCCGTTTGCGTACAAGTTTCCGTCAAATATACCACCTTCCAAATATGCGGTGGCGCCGAGCTGACACCTAATCGCGTTCAAAGGGCCTTTATACATACCGCTCTGTACTGTCGCGGTTCCGAGCGGACTTACGTCCAACGGATAGTGCGATGTCGTAGAAGATGATACTATGACCGTATTGTTGATTAGAGAGACATTAGCGGCTGCGACAATGCCCGACCCGCGCGCATTTTTAATAACGCTGTGGGAAACAGAACCGCCAACACCCGCAAACTGAAACAACGCGAGAGCATCTCCGGAAATGCTTTCACGGATAATACGCACATTGTCAATTTCAAATGCCGTATCTGTGCCGTTAACGGCCTGTCGCGGCTTTGAACCGATAACTGCTATATTGACATTTTCAACGATGATTTCTTCTTTGTCGATCAAGCGGAGCATCGCGTTTTCAAGTGTCAATGTACCGGAGGTAAGCTTATTGATGTCCGTGCCCGCCCTTTCTTTGCCGTCCGTATCCGTTGCGGTTCCCGTTGCTGTGCTGTCGGTAATCGTAAAATTTGAAGCATTCAGGTTTACTGTGGCGTATGCCGTGCCGTCCATATTTAATTTCAGCGCCATGCCGTTCAAATCCAATGTCACCGCGCCGGTCGCGCCGGAAAACATTTGGACAGTGGTATTTGTTGAACCGCTTGCGACGGTATACGTTACATCGGTTCTTACTACTTTCAGCGTAACATCGCCCGTGACGTTTGGATCGTCCACCGCGTTAAAGGCCGTCTCCGCTGTGGCGAAGTAATACGTGCCGCTGCCTGCAGTCAAAGACATGGCGTCATTTATTTCCTGATTCGTCCTGTAAAATGATAAATTTATGCTTTGAATCTCGGATGAACTGTCGTCGCCGTCTTTAGCAAAAGCTTTAAGTGTTACGCCGCCGCCGTCCGGGTCTTCCGGGGCGGGAACATATATAATTCCGTTTCCGCTTGTGATCGCGGCTTGGGATGAGTTTGTCGTCGGATTGTTGCCGTCAATTGTGTAGTATATGACGGCGCTCGGCGAGGTTGTGACGTTTATTGCCGCCTGTTCGTTTGTTGCGTATATATATGACGATTGCGGGGCAAACTCGACGGCAAGTTCTCCGCCATCCGCCATAACCCAAGCCGGCGCCCCGCCCAAAACCATTGCCATTACAAGGAGCAGGGAGAGACACCTTTTGGGCAACGCGAATCTCTTCATCGTGTATATTCTCCTGTTCGTTTATACAAAAAAGAAAGAGCGGGGCGGAACGAATTCCGCCCCGCTCCCGCATCAAACTCCGATCAATATGGGCTTGATCTCATTTCTCCGGAACGTTACTGCTAAGAAAGCGTCAATGTCGCGGGCACATCACTGTGCGGCTGACCGCTCTGAAGTGAAACCGAGAACGTGATAACCGGGGCAAATGGCGTCAGACCCTCAGGAGCTGTAACGACCAAAGCATCGGCAATACCGTCATTGTCATAATCAACAAGATCCACGGTGTAAGGAAGATCGACCGTAGCGCCGACAATGGTTCCCGTTTGTACGGACGGCGGGCCATAAGGAGGCGTCACTGTGATCGTGGCGGGATTGAGCAAGGGGATGGTAACCGTACTGATTTCATCTTCGTTTGTCACCTCAGCAGGGCCGCTGAAGAAATTCAAAGTATGAGGAGGCGCGGTGTCGGGCAGATTCACCGTCAATGACGCCGTATACTCACCCTCTTCTACCGCAAACGCGCTCACTGTGGTAACGGCCGCGATCATCAGGATCGCCATAAGTCCCGCTATCGTTTTCTTTAACATGTCAGTTCCTTTCTCGGCTTTCAAAGCCGATTCAACTTTTGGGCTTTAAAGGCCCGTTCAAATTACAGAACATTCTTTGGAGCGTGCCCGTCATTCCGGATCAATTGCGCACTTGAGCCGTCACAATGAACGATTTCGAACCGGCGCACCTTTCCCAAAGACGCTTCGGTTGCCCGCCTATTACCGGCGGTCGTCCGTGCCTTTGTCGATGATTAGCGGTGGACAACTTACCGGTAAAAAAATTATCCACGCCGTGCCGATCCTTTTGAAAAGGGCATCCAATTTCATTGCTCTTTAATGGTAGCATACTCTAACCGACCTGTCAAATCTCTTACACTCGGACATTTTTTGACATATATTGGGGTTTTAACGACAAGCGAAAACCGTCAAGACCCCCGGAATTAAAACATTATCACCCCCCCCCTCACGAAAAAGAAACTGTCCAAGTCTTGGAAAACAGCCGGAAAATTCGTAAAATTTTTTTTTATTTTTTTTTATTTTTTTCAGAACCTACAAAAAACATTGACTTACAGCGCCTGTAAATGTTATTGTTATATCGGTTGGGTAGCTTTCGCTTACCGCAGCGACGTCCGCGTGCGTAAAGGAAAGGCCGGTAAGGCAAACTTGTATCAGAATGAGCTATTGCGACGTCCACGTGCGTAAAGGAAAGGCGCTTTTATGGAACATCGGGAGTTTTTTTCTCCGGGACAGTATCAATACCTCTATTGCTTCCACCGTCTGTTCGACGGCAAGAGGACGATGCGAAATCTCGTCGGCGCTATGGGCGTGCCGCGTTCGACGGCTTATTACAATATAAATCTGCTCACGGAGAAAGGGTTTTTGGTCAGGCAAGGCGGCGGTTATGTATTGAGCGAGAAGGGTCTTGAAACCGTCGGTATGGATCGCGATACGCTCGATAATCTCGTGTTTTGGATTTTATACGATTTGGACTGCGCGGAGGATGAGGCGCACAGGATAGCGACAGGCTTTATATGCAGACAACCCATCACGACGCTGCGGCGTCTCGCAAGCGCCGCAACATCGCGCGCGGCGCTGTCACGAGCGGGCGTCCGCGTGGGCGGATCGCTTGCCGCTCTGCCGCGCGGCAGACACGGCGCGATGTTTTCCGTGCGCCGCCGGCGCGGCGAAACCGACGAAAAAACAGCGGACGGGAAACCTGAACCGGGGCGCGCGACGCGTAAACCCGCCGTATTTATCGTCGGAAAGGACAGAAAATGCGCGCTTGAATTGTACGCCGCGCATATACGCCGCATTGCCGCGTCCGCTATGCCGAGGGGGCACAGAATGATACCGAGGCGTCTGCTGTATGGTCTCGGCGGCAATATGATCGAATGCCGAGAGTTTGCCGGGCGTTGGCATATACGCGGAGACGCCGTGACGGAACAAGTCTCGGCGGACGGCGAGCTTACGGGATCTGTGCGCGTCTTCGCGGAGAACACGCGCGGCGAGCGGTATGAAGCCGAGATATTGCTTCGCTTTGGGCGCATTTTGTCGCCCGATCGTTAGCAAGAGCTAACTTTTGCCGCCCGGAATGACGTTCGCTGGATTTTAACGATTTAATATCTTAGTTCGCGGCATACCCGTGAACCGCAACCTTTCCCTCGCCCCTCAAATGTATGTAAGCTTATCTGTCGGTATTCACTGAATTGTCGGAAAAATAGGCAAATTCCATAACTGATTACTTATTTCCCAATAAGTCTTGACAATGAAAATAAAAGGAAATATAATGATGGCATAGCCGCACATTATCGCTCGGCGCCGTGATTGCGCCCTGCCCGAACAAGGAGGTGTGATTGCATTGTTGGATTGGGATACGATCAGTCCTCAAACGCTGCGGGAATTGAACAAAGAGTTTCCGGACAGCCGCATTGCCGAAATGTATAATGTTTCTGTCGGAAAGGTTCGATACAAACGCAAAAAATTCGGAATCGCATTGAAGGCCGGCATATGGGACAATTTGCGTTCTCAAGATTCCGCGACAATGCAGCCCTTCAATGATTTCGCGCGGAACGCCCTGCTTGAAAACCAAAATATCGACGCATTGGCGAAAGCAATCACCCAATACGCGTTTCGCAGCGGCGTCGTGGAAGACATGCACAGCGACGGAAAGCTCAGCGACGCGGATATGAAGGCTTTGAATATTTTTTTTTCAAATCGCGTGGCGGGTATACTCGCCAAGGCCTTCGCCGGAGAATGGCTGCAGATACTTCTGCTCTTTGACTTTTACAAGACGCTTTCCGCGGGTTGGGACAGGGTCGAGCCCGACGTCAAGGAATTTGATATGCTGTTCGAACGTTACTTTAAAAATCGGGACAGTTCATAAAAGGTATATCCCCATGTCTACGAGACAGGGGAATGGGCAGCGTCGTTTCAATTTTGGCCTAGCCGGAAGGCGGCGCGAGATTCGTCCGGAAGCGGTTTGCCCCGCGCCGCCGCTCGCTACTGTTCTCTTATGATTATTACGCGAATTTGCCCGCCGCCGTCCGGCGTGTCGTCATAGTAGAAATCAAGGCTTTGGCCGGAATCGAAAGCCTCCGTCGCGTCGTCAAGCGTCGCGTGGGCATAGTTCGACGAATTGCTGAGCTTGGTATAAATCTCCGCCTTATCTGAAATATCCCAATGACCGACCGTTCCCGAAACCGTGAGCTCCGCGCCGTCGAAGCGACTGACCTTGCCTGTAAGCCCGCGCAGGTTGCGCATGGATATAAGTCTTTCGTCCGCGAACACGAACTTCGCGGGGCCCGCCGTTACGCCGAACGCGCTGCCCTGCGTCGACAGGGAACGGGCGGCGCCGCCTGTGAGATAGCTGTACTCGCCGCTTACGCTCATATCCGAGCCGGTCTTCTTTGCCGATGTGATAATGCCGTATGTACCGCAATCGCCCGTGGCGTCATTCAAGATGAGCGCCGTTATCTTGCCGCCCGCGGCTTCGTGGCACAGAACTTCGTCCGCGAATATCGTCACGCCGTCAAGTCTCTGTACAGATACGGACGCGTACGCGCCCTCATAAGTATCCAATATTCTGACGTCTTCCGACAAGCTGAGAGTGCCTATTGTGAGAAGTTCCGCGTCAACCGCGCCCGAAACGGAGCCGCCCGACAGCTTCGCGGTCGTCATTTCATTGCCCTCAAAACCCACCTTGATAACGTCGCCCGTCTTGTACCATGTTTCCTTCACGGGATATTCCAAAAGCGAGCCGTCCGCCGTAACTCCCGCGATATAGCCCGAAACGTATTCGCGTCCGTTCGCGTTTGTATATGTCTTGCTTCCCGTTCCCGTCACGTATATAACTACGGAAACACCCGCGACAGTAGCGGAAACGGCGTCCGCGACCCTGCCGTCCCGGCCCATGAGCAGCGTAACGGCGCTTCCGAGACGCAGATTGCCGCCCGAAGAGAGCGCGGAGAACGCGGCGGCCGATTCCGGTTCGTATTCCTTGCCTGACACGGTTATGACGGACGGATCGTTCTGACTCGGCGTCGCCCGTTCATATATGCCCGTGATCTTCTTGTCGTAAGCCCACACTACTGTCTTCGACGGGTTGAGATATACGATATCGTAGCGCTTTATATCCGAAGTCGGGGCGACGCGTCCGTTCTTGTACACCGTGAGACCCTCGGAGGAAAGACCTTGTTCGGATATCAGCGAGGAAACGCTCGTTACCGTAAACGGGCCGCGCATACTATCGCTCAGGGAAGCCGCGTAGTCCACGTCGCCGCTCGCGCTCAATTTCAAGCCTATCGTTTCGGCGTACTTTTGCCCGCCGCCCTTTACGGTCGTATTCAGCAGGTTATATATAATGCGCGCGGCGTCGCCTTTCGTAACAGACTGCCCAACGCCCCCGCTGACGCCGGCAGACAGGCCGTTCGACCGAAACGCGCTCATCTGAGCTTCGGGAAATCCGCCGCGAAAATCCGCAGCCGTATAGCCGAGCAGCTTGAGGGCGACGTTGGCCGCCTGTTCGAGGGGGAGAACTCCCGAAGGCTTGAAGCTGCCGTCGCTGTAGCCCGACATGAGTCCGTTTGAAACCGCGACCTTTATGTAGGGCGCATAGGCGTTTGTCGCCGGCACATCCTTGAATACCGACGAGGCCGCCGGGACGGAATCCCTGTACGGCGACGCCATCACTATCATGCGCGCGAATTCCGCGCGAGTGACGGACGCGCCCGAATCGAAGCTTCCGTCCTCAGACGGAACGATAACGCCCATAGCGCTCAGCAGGCTGATCACGCCGTCGTCGGCGGCAAAGCTCGGAGACGCGCCGCAAAAGACCAGAGCGGCGGCGAGCAGCGCGCAGATGTATTTTTTTACTTTCATGTCATTTCCTCCTGTATATCCGGTAACTGCCAAAGGTCATGGTCAAATGAGTCCGGTGCATCTTCCCGGTCATTCCGGGAAGAACCGTTCCGGAATCCACAATGTTTTTAGATTCCGGGACAAGCCCGGAATGACCGTACTGTTTCCCGGAATGACATCTCTTATTCGTAACGCAAGGCGTCTATCGGATGCAGCTTCGCCGCCTTCCCGGCCGGAAAGTAGCCGAATATCACGCCTATGGCGACGGAAACGCCGAAGGCGATGAGCACGGCGCCCGCCGAGGGCGCCACCGTCATATCAAGCAGCTTGCCCGCTATGAAGGCAAATGCCACGCCGGCGATTATGCCGATCACACCGCCCGCCGCGCTCGTCGTCGCGGCCTCTATGAGAAATTGGCTCATGATCGCGGCGCGGCGGGCGCCGAGCGCCTTGCGTATACCGATCTCGCGCGTCCTCTCCGTAACGGAAACGAGCATGATGTTCATGATGCCGATGCCGCCCACGACAAGCGATATGCCCGCGATCCCGACGAGAACGACGGCGATGCTGCCCGTTATCTCGTTCATCATATCTATCATCTGCGACATGCTTACGACGCGATAGGCGTTCTCGTCCCCAAACACGCCGTACAGCTCGTTCCTTATCAAATCCACCGTATCGTCTATGTCCGTCACGTCACGCGCCGCTACGGTATATGTGCTTACATTCGCGTTCATAGCGAGTCTCGACGCGGTTGTGTACGGCACGTATATGATATCGTCGCCCGTGCCCTCCGTTGAGTCCGACGTTTCCTCAAGCACGCCGACGACCGTATATGACGAACCGTTGATCTTCACGGTCGAACCCTCGTATACGGCGCCGTCGAACAGCTCGTTCGCTATGTACGTACCTATGATGCAGACCTTCTGCAGCCTGTCCACGTCGATGAACTGTATGAGCCGGCCCGCGGAAAGCTCAAGGCCCTGCATGTCCGCGTACATTTCATTTATGCCCGTGACGGAGGTATCCACGGAATCCGCGCCGTTTTTCACCGTAGCCTGCGCGTTGACGACGGGGCTGTACGCCTTGAAGCGCTCCTTGTTTTCCTCCATAAAGCTATCCATGTCGTCCGGGCTGAAGCTCTTATTACTGCCCCTGCCCATGATATTGACGGAAATAGTGTTTGTGCCGGCCTCTTCGAGTCTCGATGTGATATCGCTCGACAGACCGTTGACGAGACTCACGAGGAGTATGACGGAGGCCACGCCGATGATGATGCCGAGCATCGTCAGGAAGGAGCGCATCTTGCTCGTTCGAAGGCTTTTTACGGCCATTTTGAAGGATTGTTCTATATTCATGCCTCTCGCCTCACAAATCTGTCGTCTGTGATCTTCCCGTCGGACAGATGAACGATGCGATTCGCCATCTCCGCGACGCTCATATCGTGCGTTATGAGGACGACCGTGTTGCCCTCGTCGTTCAATTGTCTCATAAAGGCCAACACATCTTTGCCCGTTCTTGAATCGAGCGCTCCCGTAGGCTCGTCGGCCAATATGACGGAGGGATTGCCCACCAAGGCTCGCGCTATCGACACGCGCTGCTGCTGCCCGCCCGAAAGCTGCGAAGGCAGGTTCTTCTGTTTGTCGAGCAGACCCACTTTTTCCAGCGCCGACAGCACGGAATCACGCCGTTCCTTTTCTGACATACCCCTGTAGATCAGCGGCAGCTCCGCGTTTTCAAACACGTTCAGCCTCGGTATCAGGTTGTACTGCTGAAAGACGAAGCCAAGCGTCTTGTTGCGGATGAGCGCCTGCTCGTCGTCCTTCATAGCGCCCACATCGTGCCCTTTCAGCAGATAGCGCCCCTCCGTGGGAACGTCGAGACAGCCGATGATGTTCATGCAGGTGGATTTACCGGATCCCGACTGGCCAATGATCGCGACGAACTCGCACTCCTCTATCGTAAGGCTCACGCCGTCGAGCGCGTGAACGGGGTCTTCCCCCATCGGATATATCTTGTATACGTCCTCAAGTTTGATCATCAGCCGCCTCCACCGGAACCGCCCGAAGGACGCGCGCCGCCGCCATAGCCGCCACCGCCGCCGCCGGGCCCGGTACCGCCGCCGCTCGGCGCGCCCTCTCTGATAACGGTCGTCGTACCCGGAGGCCCGCCGCCAAAACCGCCGCCCATACCCGGGCCCATAATCATCATATTGTTCTGCTGCAGACCGGCCGCCTGCGCCGCCGCCGCGAGCACTGTGTCGCCCTCTGAAAGCCCGGACTTAACCTCGATAAAACTGTCGTTGTTCAGGCCCGCTTCTATGCGTACGTACACCGAGCCTTCAGGCGCGCCGCTCTGGTCGATATCCTCCGCAGATGTTCCGCCTTTCACGAGTACGAGGTTTCCCCTGCTGACCGCCGTAACGGGTATCATAAGCACATCATCGACCGAATCCACGACTATAGTCGCCGTCGCGTTCATACCGGGCCACAGCCCCTCCGTTTGTTCGAGCTTGATCTTGACGGGGTAGGTCGTCACGCCGTTGCTCGACGTTCCGAGCAGACCCACGTTGTCCACGACGCCCGAAAAGACCTGCCCGGACAGCGCGTCCACCGTAATGATCGCGTTTTGGCCGGCCCGAACCTTGGCTATGTCGAGCTCATCCACGTTGATCGTAAAGCTCATCTCGCTCATATCCGCGATCACGGCCATGACCGTCTTCGCCGACATCTCGAGGGAATCCCCCGCCTTCACGCTTTTCGATATAACAGAACCCGATATAGGCGCCGTCAGGTTGTAGTCCTCAAGCTGCTTCTCCGCGTTCGCGTAGGAAAGCTCCGCTTCGCGCAGGGACAGATAACCGTCCTTCAGGCTGTCGTCCGCCGTGTCACTCGACAGTTCGGCAAGCGGCGCGCCCGCGCTTATATTCTCGCCCGTAAGAACGTGAAGTTTCTCTACAATCCCTCCGGCCTGCGACATAACGATTTTCTCCGCGCCGCCCTTGAGCTCTCCGCCCGCGAAACTGCCGAGACCGCTCACCTCGGCGCTCACGAATGTTCCCGCTGAAAGCAGCCCCGGATTTTCCACGCTTATATCGACGTCCACCACCGTGATATAGCCGTCAACAAGACGAGTCGAATCGTATATCCTCGTAACGACCCCGTCCAAGACTTCAAATGTATTCTCCACCGTAACGCGGGCGGCGGCGCCCTCACGGAACTGCGCCGCGTCGTCCTCGCTGAACGGAATGCGCGCCGTAAGCATATGATCATCCACGATCCTCGCGACGCGCACGCCCGTATTCACATTATCTCCCTCCTGTACATACAGCTCCGTCACCTTGCCTCTTATGGGCGACGTAACCGTGAGCCCGGCGTAAGAATCCGCCGTTTTATCGTAATTCATCCTCGACCGTTCAAGCGAAAGGTTGGCTCTTTCGAGAGAATTTTCCATTTCGGAGGAATCGAAGCTGTACAGCAGCTGTCCCTTCTCAACACTGTCCCCCTCTTGAAAGGTATCGTTTATTACCTCGCCGCCCACAAGAGAAACAACCTCGTACTGCGCGACCGGGGCGATGGTTCCCGAACCTGAAAGCGAAACCGTTACATTGCCGCGCGTCACCTCAAACTCGCTGTAATCGAGGGCCTCGGCCTCCTGCGCGAACAGGCCGCGTACTATGAGCAAGGCGGCGACCGCAAGCACCGCGCATACCGCAATCACGGCGTTTCGTCTCTTTGCAAAGATATTTTTCAACTGTCGGAACCTCCCTTTCTCTCTGTGCTGCCAATCAAAGACTTTACCCAAAGACTTTAATCAAAGACTTTAATCAAAGCTACTCAAATGCCGCGATTGTTTTACCCTGTCGCAAGCTCCGGGCACGCGTGTTCAGATCGGGTTCTGATACGGATTTTGGGCCTCGGAACGTACAAAGTAGTATGTGAGAAATCCAAAATCCGAACCAGGTTCCGAGATGGACAAAAATGGCGTGGCATTTGAGTAGTTACCTTTCTGTGAGCGGTAACGTGAACCAAAATGTTACCCCACTTGTATTATTGATCAAACCGTAAGCGCCGCCGTGCGCGTTTATGACCGTTTTTACGATATAAAGGCCGAGACCCGTGTGATTTTCTTCCTCGCGGACGCGCGCGCGGTCGGTCTTGTAGAAGCTCTCCCATACGCGCTCAACATCGCTCTGCGCTATCGGTTTGCCCTCATTGAATACGGAAAAGAACGCGTGCTCACCCGAGCGTTTCAGCGACACGGAAACGCGGCCTTCCGCAGCGGTGTGCGACACGGCGTTCGTCACATAATTCTTAACCGCCTGTTCCAAATACCGGCTGTCGCCGTTGACCCAAAAGCCGTTCCGGATATCCGTTTCGAGCTTTATATTGCCGAACAGCACGTCCATACGCGCAAGCGTGTCCGCGCACAACGCCGCGAAGTCAAGCGGCGCCGTTTCCATACCGGACAATCCGTTTTCGAGGGAGGCTATGTCGAGCAGGCTCTTCGCCATGGCGTCCAGCTTGCCCACCTCGTCGATAATAGTATCGCAATAGAAACCCTTATCATCCGAATCTATGTTGTTCTTCAGGTTTTCGCTGTAAAGCTGCAGCAGACACAGCGGCGTCTTGAGCTCATGCGAAACGTTCGCCACAAATTCGCGGCGCATCCTGTCCAATCGGAGCTGCTGATCGATATCGGACTGCAAGCGCTCGTTCTTGTCCTTCAAATCCGCTATCATGCTCTCCAAATTCTCCGCCATTGAGTTTATGCTGACAGACAGTTCGGACAGCTCTACCGTACGCAGACTCTCGTCCGCGCGCGCGTCGAAACGCAGTGAGGCCACGTTTCGCGCGACGGCGCTTATATCGCGTATCGGCCTTGAGAATCGCCGCGAAAACGCGATCATGCATATGATCCCCACGAAAAGGATCATCATGGATATGCGGAGGTTCGCCCATGAAAGCAGTCTTACGCCGGCCTCTATGGATTCCACGGGCGTTTCGATAATTGTGTAGCGCGCGTCCCCGTTATAATTGAATCTGCCGTTCAAGAGTATCATGGTCTCATCGCTCTGCGCGCGGCTGGCAACCTGCGCCCGCGCGTTCTCGGGAAAGGCGGCGCGGTCAAAGGGGCCAACGAACAAAAAACGCTTCCTTATCATCGGAATTTCGACGTTCCTGCTGCTGTACACGAGACCATTGTCGCTGAAAATCAATATGTCTATATTGTCCCCTTCGGCCGCCTCGGTCAGCCTGTATATGAAATCGGGATCATCGGAATAGTTTCTCGGAAGCGAGTCGAAAAGTCTGTTGACAGCGTTTTTTTTGTGTTCAATCAGAAACGGGCCGGAAAAGAATACGTTGAATACAAGCTGGCACAGCATCGTTACCAAAACGAGGGCACAGGTAAAGATAGTCATGCGCGTCACAATGGAAGTTTTCATACGTCCGCCTCAAAGCCGTACCCGACTCGGTGTATCGTCTTTATATACTCTCCGACAGGTTCAAGCTTTCCTCTAAGCTGCTTGATATGCGTATCGACCGTGCGCGCGTCGCCTTCGAACGCATAACCCCACACCTCATTCAATATCTGTTCTCGCGTAAGCGCCCTGTTTCTGTTCGCGACGAGACAGTACAGCAAATCGAATTCCTTGGGCGTGAGCTCCACGCGCTTTTCGTCTATCAAAACCGAACGCCGCGGCAGACTGATACGCATAGGGCCGATCTCAATCTCACACATCTGCCCTTTCCCCGCCCGCTTCAATACGGCTTCGACGCGAGCGAGAAGCAGCGATGTGGAAAAGGGCTTGGGTACATAGTCGTCGGCGCCGTGCCTGAAACCCGCAATCTGATCGTATTCTTCGGCTCTCGCTGTCAGCATGACGGCGGGTACGTTCGAGTCGCGGCGAATCTCCTTCAGCACGGAAAATCCGTCAGCCACGGGCATCATGACGTCAAGCAGCAGCAAGTCTATCTTCGTGCTGTGCTCGTAAAACACGTCCAAAGCCTCGCCGCCGTCAAAGGCTTCGAATGTGCGGTAGCCGCGCGCGTTGAAAAAATCTTTCAGCGCCTTCGTTATCTTCACTTCGTCGTCCACTATCAGGATACACGGTTTTCCGTCGAGCATATCGCGTCCTCTGTATGTAACTACTCAAACCCTGCGTGATTTTTGCCATTATTAAAAAATATAATTCCATTATGTGATGAAGCTGTGAGAGTTTCAAAAAAAATGCCGCAAGCGCGGCACTTTTTGTAAAACAACTCCAAATTGCGCATAAACGGCGCTATGATACTGTCGCCTCGGACTCGGCGCTCGGCGCGACGCCGAGCGCCGAGTATTCCCGTATCGTGGTTCTGTTGCGTCCGCCGCGCTTCGATTCGTACAGCGCATCGTCCGCCGTTTTCAGCACTTCGTTCATAGCTGTGTTCTCGGTCGGCCGCACGACGCAAACACCGATGCTTATAGAAACATACGGGGAAATATCCGTCCGCGCGTGAGGTATACGCATAGAAAGAACATTCTCGCGCGCCTTATCGGCAAAGCGTAAATCATCATCGCTCTCAGACTCGAAGACCAAGAGGAATTCCTCGCCTCCGTAGCGGCTTACAATATCCGAAGCGCGGCGAAAGCTCTGCTGCAGACAATTAGCGATTTTCATCAGGCACTTATCCCCTTCCAAATGTCCGAAAGCATCGTTATACGCCTTAAAAAAATCAATATCCGCTATCGCCACTACAAGCCGCCCATTGCTAAGGACGGCTTGCTGCCACAGATCTTCAAACGAACGCGCGAACGCGCGGCGATTGGCTACGCCCGTCATCTGATCCGTGTTCGCCAAAATCGACAGTTCTTTGTTTTTTATCTCAAGCTGTATGCTTTGCAGAAAGTTTGACACGTACATATCATACAAAAAAACGGAACCGCAAGCGGACAAAACCGTTATTATGATCAGATTCGTCCACGTATCCGTCAGCATGATCGAATTCCACATCTGCGATATATCGCGCGTAACATACATAGCAAGGCATATGTAAACAAACGCGAAACCGATGCTGAGCAGACTTTGCAAAGGTCTGATCACGGGTATCATGCTTATGATAAGAACAGTTATAATATAGCTGTTCACGCCGCCCGCAGACAGGATATTGAATGTACAAAATACAAGCTGAACGGCGCAATACATATAAAGAAGCGCGTTTATGAGAAATCTTTTGGCGCCGACGCCGGATATCCTGTTCTTTCGCGCAAGCGACGTCAGCACCCAAAACAGCAGACCGATAAAAAGCGTAAAAAGCGACAAAACCACATAATACATGATTTCAACCTGTCTGCCGCCAATGGCTTCATAATCTTGATTACCACTCGGTTTGACGATGTTCAGGATATTGAGAATCACCTGCAAAACGACTACGTATATCGCAAAAAAATACATGCGATTTATGTTCGTTTCAACCCGTCTCATCTCAAACTGCTCTCGCAGTTCAACCGGCACCTTTTTCAAAAATCGCCGTGTACCGCCGCGACCGGCGCTGTTCTGATCAATATTGCCCAAAGCGCTGCCTGCCTTTTCTGTACACATAGAAAAACGATAACGTATATCCGTGCGACATGCGCGGCGCACGGCAACACAACTATAGCTCTTTGGTATTTCGGTAGATTTGTAATTTCCTTAAGGGGTTATT
Organism: Eubacteriales Family XIII. Incertae Sedis bacterium; assembly: GCA_031266025.1. GTDB lineage: Bacteria > Bacillota > Clostridia > Peptostreptococcales > Anaerovoracaceae > JAITLA01. Next base: position 1,331 of record JAISBV010000022.1, on the reverse strand, counting down.
TCATTCAACCTCTATGTCACGGAAGCCTTCGGCTCTTCCCCATACGGAATCCACGTGGATAATCGTGATGAGCGCGCTTCTGTCAAGCTTTGCGATGTGCGACTTTATCAGCGCGCCTTCCCGCGGCGAGCAGAGCGTCGTAATCTTCCTGCGCTCTGTTCCCGTGTATTCGCCGCGTATAATTGATGAGGATACGCCCCTCTCTATGTCGTTTATAATATAACTCGATATCTCCTCGTATTCGTCAGAGATGATCTCGACCTCCACGATTCGAGTTTCGAAGCCGTAGAGCACATAATCGGTAACGCGAGCCAGAATGATCGAGGTGATGATCGCGTACAGCGCTATATTTCTGCCGAATACGAAGCCTGACGCCACTATGACTATGACGTCCATGACGAGCAGCAGTTTGCTGACGCCGATATGCGGCAGCAGTTTCCTGTTTATAATCTTGGCCACCGTATCCGCGCCGCCGAACGAAAACCCGCGCGAAAACACGAGACCGTTGCATACGCCGTAAAATATCCCGCAGTACACCGCCGCCAATATCACGTCCTTCTCTTCGAGAAAACGTATGTCGAGATACTCGAAAACGAACAGAAACAGCGGATAGAGTATCGTCATTACGATGATCTTTCTCGCCTCCTTAAATCCAAGAAGCAAGAGACATGTTACCCATATCACAATGGAAAAGCCGTAGTACATGATCGAAAAATTTATTACCGGAAAAAATGTCTGCAATATTCGAACAAGGCCCGTTACGCCGCCGCCCGTGAGTCCGTTAGGTATCATAACGGACATCGTGGCGCAAGCGCCGATGGCGCAGCCCGCGCACAAAATAAACGCGTCCAAGCTCCGTTCCTTTATAAGTTTTTTCCAATTTTTCTTTTTGTTGCTATTTTCGGTCATTTATGGTCTTAATCCCCCCTAACTCAGCGAGTCTTCAGTGTATTCAGTATAATGACGGCAGCTTCCGCGTTCGTCAGCGCGCGGGCGCCGTTGAAATTGCCGGCGGCGTCGCCTTTCATAATCGAAAACGCCTTTGCTATCGCGGCGTAGCCCCTGTATTCCGCCGCCACATCGTCATTGAAAACGTTCGTGAACAGCTCGGGATGCTCGGCAAGCCGTTGCTGCCCGAGATAGCGAATCGTAAATTTCGCGGCGTCATAGCGCGAAAGCTCCGCCTCCGGATCACGTTCTTCGGCTTTGACTACGCCCCTGTCCGCGAGCATCCTGTAAAACGCGTCCCTGTTGTAATAATAACTCCGCTCGGGCGCGTACAGATAGTGCAGGAAGCCCTCCTGCGTGATGCGCTCGCCGGGCATGAATTT
>JAISBV010000144.1 GCA_031266025.1 Eubacteriales Family XIII. Incertae Sedis bacterium | reverse complement strand
GGAAAATAACCTATACATTTGACTTGCCCTTTTGTACCCCGGCCGTGTTGCCGGAACCCTTGAATACTACAAGTATTCGCGGAACCCGGCGCCTTGCCGGGACACAAAATTGCTGCGCCGACTGTGCACTTTATTTTCCGACAGACCCTTAGTTGACACTGCCGAGAGCGGCAATATCCGATGTTTCGTGCGGACGAGATCCGCTGTAATTTGCGAGTATGCTTCTTTCGCAAAATTGGAGGCAAAAATATTAAATGGAATCAACCTTTATCGAACGAGTCGGCAATGAAGTAAAATTTTCTGTAGAATTTACCGCAGACGAATTTGAAAACGCGCAAATTGAGGTATATAAGAATAATAAGAAAAGCTTCGCGGTGGCGGGCTTTCGGAAGGGAAAGGTTCCGCGCAAGTTGGTGGAGCTTCATTACGGTGAGGACATCTTTTTTGAGGATGCCGTCAACGAGCTTGTCGCGCGCGCTTATCCCGAAACTTTAAATGAGTTTGACATAGAGCCCATAGACAATCCGATTCTTGATTTCAGCGAGATCGCAAAGGGCGCCGGTTTTACAATGACCGCAACCGTTGCGACGCCGCCCGATGTTGACGTGCGCGACTATAAAGGCGTTAAAATTCAATCCGTAGATCATGCGGTTTCCGAAAAAGACGTCGACCGTGAGATAGAGACTCTTCAAAACAGGAACACAAGGCTTGTGATCGCGGACAGACCCGCAGAGAACGGTGATACGGTGCTCATAGACTATAAGGGCTTCATTGACGACAATCAGTTTGACGGCGGAAGCGAGGACAGGCATCCGTTGAAGCTCGGCGCGGGATTGTTCATTCCGGGCTTCGAGGAACAGCTCCTTGGTGTTAAACCCGGTGAGGAGAAGGATGTGCGCGTCACATTCCCGGAGACATACCACACAGAGGATTTGGCCGGCAAGGAAGCGCTGTTCCGGTGTACGGTGCACGAGATCAAGACCGAAGAAAAACCCGAGATCAACGACGATTTTGCGCAGGACGTCAGCGAGTTTGACACGCTGTCCGATTTGCGCGCCGACTTGCGGAGAAAGCTTGAGGAATCGGCGCATTCCCGCAGTGAGATGGAAATGAAGAACGCTGTGATAGAGAAGATCTATTTAGCGAACGAGATAGATATTCCGGACGTTATGGTGGAACGGCAGATGGATGAGTTGGTGGATGAGTTCGCGCAGCAACTTCGCTATCAGGGACTTTCACCGGAGCAGTATTACGAATACAGCGGCAAGGATGAGGCCGCTTTTCGCGACGGACTCAGGGACGACGCGTTCAAGAGGATTAAGACGCGTCTGCTCGTGCGGGCCGTCGCGGACGCGGAGAATTTCACGGCCGACGAGGATGAGATTGAAAAAGAAATAGCCGATATGGCCGATATGTATAAGACGGAATCAGCCAAACTTCGCGAATCCATGGGTGATACAGGCATAAAGATGATCAGGGACGATATCAGGAATCGCAAGGCGGTGGACTTCCTGTTCGCGAACGCGGTCATAGAGCCTGCGGCGGTCGAGAACGAAGTTGCCGATCAAGGGTAGAACGCAGGCAATGGTATTAATGTTGATTGAGCAGTAACGTAACGGTGAGACCGAAGCAGTAGTTACAAGGCAAAAGGAAATACAGCTTGAACAGTTAATTAAAAAGGAGTATAATATGAGTTTAGTTCCCATTGTAATAGAGCAAAGCAGCAGAGGTGAGCGGTCATATGACATATTTTCCAGACTGCTCAAGGATCGCATTATCATATTGGGAGAGGAAATCACGGACGGCTTGGCGGGCCTGATCGTGGCGCAGTTGCTCTTTCTCGAATCGGAAGACTCGGAAAAGGACATCAACCTCTATATCAACAGTCCCGGCGGTTCGGTGACGGCGGGTTTCGCGATATACGATACGATGCAGTACATAAAGCCGGATGTATCAACCATGTGCGTGGGGCTTGCCGCCAGCATGGGCGCCTTTCTGCTGTCCTCGGGCGCAAAGGGCAAGCGTTTCGCGCTGCCGAACTCGGAGATTCTGATACATCAGCCTCTTGGAGGCGTGCGGGGCCAAGCGGAGGATATCCGCATACACGCGGAGAACATCATAAAGATAAGGGAGAGACTTAACCGCATAATAAGTGAAAACACAGGGCAACCGATAGAAAAGGTCAGGTTGGACACCGATCGCGACAATTTCATGTCGGCTGAAGAGGCCGCGGCCTACGGGCTCGTGGATAAGGTAGTCAAATCAAGGTAACGGATTATGAGTAAATACGACGACACAAAACAATTGAAATGCTCCTTCTGCGGTAAGCCGCAGGATCAGGTCAAACGTCTGATAGCGGGGCCGAACGTATATATATGCGACGAGTGCGTGGAGCTTTGCCAGGACATCATAAAAGAAGAATTCGAGAGTATGGGCTATGATATGAGTCGCGGCGACGAGCTGTTTAACGTTCCTAAGCCCGCCGACATATCGTCTGTGCTATCCGATTATGTTATAGATCAGGACAATGCGAAGAAGACTCTCGCCGTAGCGGTGTACAATCACTACAAGCGCGTCAAGCATATGGACGACCGCAGCGACGACGGCGTTGAAATACAAAAAAGCAATATAGTTATGATAGGGCCGACGGGCTCAGGCAAAACGCTTCTGGCGCAGACATTGGCAAAGATATTCAATGTGCCGTTCGCTATAGCGGACGCTACGGCTTTGACCGAGGCGGGCTATGTGGGCGAAGATGTGGAGAATATACTGCTGAAGCTGATACAGGCCGCCGATTACGATATAGAGAAAGCGCAGAAGGGCATAATTTATGTGGATGAGATAGACAAGATAGCGCGCAAGTCCGAAAACGTTTCCATAACGAGAGACGTCAGCGGCGAAGGGGTGCAGCAGGCGCTTTTGAAGATACTTGAAGGTACCGTCGCGAGCGTTCCGCCGCAGGGCGGGCGCAAACATCCTCATCAGGATTTCATACAGTTCGATACGACGAACGTGCTGTTCATATGCGGCGGCGCTTTTGACGGTCTCGACAAGATCATACAGCGTCGCATAGGCGAAAAGACGATAGGCTTCAACGCGGAGATCAAGAAAAACAAGCTTGATTCCGACGACATGCTGAAGCTCGTGCAGTCCGAGGATCTGCTGCAGTACGGGTTGATCCCCGAATTCATCGGACGGTTGCCTGTTATGGTCACACTGCATCAGTTGGATGCGAACGCGCTTGTCAGGATTATCAGAGAGCCCAAGAACGCTATACTTAAGCAATACAAGAAACTGTTTATGTTCGACAATGTAGAACTCGAGATAGAGGATGACGCCATAGTCCGTATAGCGGAAAAGGCTATCGAAAGGAAGACGGGAGCAAGGGGTCTGCGGAGCATATTGGAGCACGTCATGACGGATATCATGTTTGAGATACCGTCAAGAACGGATATAAAGAAGGTAATAGTTACAATCGGAACCATAGATCACGATACGGGCCCGACGCTCGTATTGACCGATAAAAAAGAAATCGCAAAATCCACTAAGGAGCATGCGTCTTAATAATGAGCATAGACGAAAAAAAGAAAAAGCTCAGGGAACTGCTGAGCGACATAGAAAGGCTGAATCGCGACGTTGCGGACGACAATCTCGAATTGGCCGCGCCGCTTTCGGATGAGGAGACTCATCCGGAAGCGCTCGGAATGGATATAATTGAAGCCGTTCCCGAGGAGGAAAATCGCGTCAAGATCATGCCTATGATCCCGCTGAGAGGGCTTTCCATATTTCCGTATATGGTTTTGCATTTCGATATAGGCAGGGAAAAGTCGATCAGCGCTCTCGAAAAGGCAATGGTAAGAAATCAGATGATCTTCTTAGTGGCGCAGCGCGACGCGGATACAGATTTGCCTACGGGCGAGGATTTTTATCGCGTAGGCACTGTAGCGAAGATAAAGCAGATGCTGAAACTGCCCGGCGACACGATACGCGTGCTGGTCGAGGGGATCAGCCGCGGCGTTCTTGACAGGATTATATTTGAGGTGCCGTATTTCAAGTGCTCCGTAAGACAGGTGGAGGAGGTTGAGTACGAGGAGATTCCGAATCGCGTGGCGGCGCTGATGCGCAGTACGCTTACGCGCTTTGAGGAATACATTAACCTGAGCCCCAAGGTATCGCAGGACATATTCCCTTCGGTGGCATCTGTGGATCAGCCGGGGCGCTTGGCGGATGTGGTTACCTCGCATGTGGATGCCAAGGCGGACGACAAGCAATCGGTTCTCGAAGCGTTTGACCCCGAGAACAGGCTTGAGGTACTTAACGGCATTCTCACGAAAGAGATCGAGATACTGCAGATTGAGCGCGACATAAATTCCAAGGTTCATATGCAGATCAACAAGATGCAGAGAGAGTATTATCTCCGGGAGCAGATGCGAGCCATTCAGGATGAGTTGGGCCAAGATGAAGCCATAGAAAGCGAGATCGAGGATTGGCTCAAGCAGCTTGAAGAGTTAAAACTTGAGGAAAAAACCGCGCAGAAGGTCGAGAAGGAGATCAAGAGACTCCTCAAGATACAGTCCTCGTCGGCCGAGGGCGGCGTGATCCGAACCTATATAGAATGGGTGCTCGCGCTGCCATGGAATAAATATACGCAAGAAGACACGGATATAGGTAAATCAGAAAAGATATTAAATGAGGATCATTACGGTCTGGAAAAGGTCAAGGAGCGCATACTTGAGTATCTTTCGGTCATACGGCTTTCCGAGAGCCTGAAAGGCCCGATATTGTGTTTGGTCGGGCCTCCGGGCGTCGGTAAGACGTCCGTGGCCAAGTCGATAGCGCGCGCCACAGGCAGGGAGTTTGTGCGCATGTCCTTGGGCGGCGTGCGTGACGAGGCTGAGATACGCGGTCACCGCAGAACGTATATAGGCGCCATTCCGGGCCGCGTCATCTCGGCTATGAAGGACGCCGGTTCGATGGATCCCGTGTTTTTGTTTGATGAAATAGACAAAATAGGAAATGATTTTCGCGGGGATCCTGCTTCGGCGTTGCTTGAAGTACTTGATCCCGAGCAGAATAAGGATTTCACGGATCACTATCTCGAAATACCTTTTGATCTGTCCAAGGTCATGTTCATAACGACGGCAAATACGTCCGAGACGATACCGCGGCCACTGCTCGACAGGATGGAGGTCATAGAGGTTCAGGGCTATACGGAAGAGGAAAAGCTGAAGATCGCGGAGCGTTACCTCATCCCCAAGAAGATCAAGGAACACGGGCTTAAGCCGGAGAACGTCAAGCTGTCCGAGCGGGCGACGCGGGATATCATCAACTACTACACGCGCGAATCGGGCGTGCGCAATCTCGAAAGAGAGATAGCGAATATCTGTCGCAAGGTTGCGCGCCGCGTCGTGGAGAAAGGCATCGATGCCACTGTTGTAAGCCAATCGAACATTGGAACATTCCTTGGAAAGAAACGTTTTCGCTATGATACAGTCGAAAACGAAACCCAGATAGGCGTTACTACGGGGCTTGCTTGGACCTCTGTGGGCGGCACGACGCTTTCGATAGAAACAGCCGTTGTACCGGGGACGGGACGTCTGGTGTTGACGGGTCAGCTTGGCGACGTCATGAAAGAGTCCGCGCGAGCGGGCGTCAGCTATATACGGTCATTGAGCAAGGAGCTGGGCGTTAAGGCTGACTTTTACAAGGATGACGATATGCATATACATATACCCGAAGGCGCTACGCCCAAGGACGGGCCCTCAGCCGGCGTGACCATGTGCTGCGCCATGGTTTCCGCGCTGACGGGTATTCCCGCGCGCCAAGACGTCGCTATGACCGGAGAGATCACGCTGCGCGGCAAGATATTGCCTGTGGGCGGCATACGCGAGAAAGTATTGGCCGCGCACAGAGCGGGTATACGTAAGGTGCTTCTGCCAACCGGAAATGAGCGTGACATCGACGATATACCGCGCAATGTGCGGCGCAAGTTGGAGTTTGTGCTTATAGAAAGCGCCGGCGAGGCCTTGGATCATATACTTGTACGCCCGGTCAAACCCGATAAGGCGGGCGGGCAAGCGAAAAAACAGGCGACAAAGCGGCGTTCCGCAGCCGATGCGCCTGTTGGCGCATGATCATTAAAAAAGCTGAGCTTGCCGCCATCGCCGTACGCGCGAACGGATATCCCAACGACGATATGCCGGAAATAGCGTTCGCGGGCAGGTCGAACGTCGGTAAATCCTCACTCCTAAATCTGCTGACAGGGAGAAGGAGACTTGCGAAAGTCAGCGGGAATCCCGGAAAGACGCGCACTATTAATTTCTACCTCATCAACGATGAGTTTCGTATAGTGGATCTGCCGGGCTACGGATACGCCAAGATTTCCAAATCCGTTACAGAGAATTGGGGCGAGATGGTTGAGACCTATCTCAAGGGCAGGAAAAGGCTTGTATTGGTAGTTCTGCTTGCGGATATCAGGCATAAACCGTCGGAACAGGATATTCAGCTCTTCGAATGGTTAAGACATTACGAGCTCAATACCTTGGTAGTCGCGACGAAGGCTGATAAGATTTCTCGCGGCGCGACGGCAGGCAATTTGCGAATCATACGCGAAAGCCTTGGACTTTCGCCGAGTGAGACTGTTATACCCGTATCCGCCCTCAAAAGAACAGGAGTGGAAGAACTTTTGGCGGCGATTGAGTCTGTTGCGCGGTAATACAACGCGTTTCTTTTGATATGCGGCGTATGCGGCGCGGCGGCAGTTCGAGAAAAAATCCCATAGAAGGGCAGGCAGGCGGATGCATTTTCTTTCGTGGCGGATAATTGGCAAACGGATCAAGGCAATACGCTGCATGATGGCGGACAAAACCGTTCCGAAGCGGAAAAAGCTGCTGATTGTAGCCGGTATTGCTTATCTCATTTTGCCTGTAGATATTATTCCTACCGTGTTGTTCCCTTTCGCTTGGATAGACGACATGATCGTCTGGCTTTGGATTATATGGCATTTAAGGGATACATTGGATGTGTATTGGATGGGTGAGAAGCCGGTCGACCTGTCCGGAAAATATAAGGGCAAGAAGATTATAGACGACGCGGATTTTGAGGTCAAAGAGAATCCGAAGAAATAAACTGCCCGCAGCAAAAGTACAAGGTATTGGAAAGGTGGGCAGTTTGATATGAGAGGAAGTTATTGGGAGTGGGTTCAATACCTGCGGCAAAAAAGTGAAGCGTGGCAAGCCACGGGGTATTGAACCCGTTTGCATAATAGAGTTGTATGCAGAGTGACGATGATGAAGGGGCAATGCGATGTCCAAAAGCGAAAAACGGTACAAACCCGGTAAGATACTTATCACAGAGGATGAGATACGTACGCGGGCAGGGGAGATAGGCAGAAGAATTTCGGATGATTTTGCGGGTGAAGAGGTGTTGGTAGTCGGCATACTCAAAGGCGCTTTCATGTGGATGTGCGATGTGATCAAAAACATATCATTGCCCGTGCGCGTGGATTTTATTGCCGTATCGAGTTACGGCGCATCCACTAAAAGCTCCGGCGTCGTCCGTATACTCAAGGATTTGGACAACGCTATAGAGGATAAGAATGTAATACTCATCGAAGATATAGTTGATTCAGGTGTTACGCTTAATTATCTGCGGGAACATCTGCTTAGCAGAGGCCCCAAGGCTCTGCGTATATGCACATTGTTAGACAAACCCGCCGGGCGGCGCACGGCCGTCCGTGTGGATTACACGGGTTTTACGGTAGACGACGTATTCATCATTGGCTACGGGCTCGATGTGAATCAGCGCTATCGCAATCTGCCGTATATTACCGCAGCAGTCGAAGATTGAGCAAATCGACCTGTTGCGTATAAAAGAGGAGTATGGACGATGAGCAATTACAAAGTGACTGTAGGACTTTCCAACAAGCATTTGCATCTGAGCGCCGAGCATATAGAGGCTCTTTTCGGCAAGGGGCACAAACTGACGCCGACGAAGGATCTTAGGCAACCGGGGCAGTTCGCTTGTGAGGAAAAAGTGGATTTGGAAGGGCCAAAGGGAGTTATAAAAGGTCTGCGCGTCCTCGGGCCCGCAAGACCCGAAACGCAAGTCGAATTGGCTTTGACCGACGCGCGCGGTCTCGGTCTCAAACCGCCTGTCAGAGAATCGGGCAAGCTTGACGGCACACCCGGATGCAAACTGACAGGACCCGCCGGCAGCGTTGAGCTTGATCACGGCGTCATGGTTGCGCTTCGCCATGTGCATCTCTCCCCGTCAGAGGCTGCGGAAGCCGGCGTAAAGGACAAGGACATTATACGCGTGGGAGTCGGCGGAGAACGGGCCGTCATATTCGAAAAGGTTCTTATACGCGCGGGGGACGCGCATCTCAGCGAGTTCCATCTGGATACGGATGAAGGCAACGCCGCCGGCATCGATTCGGGCTTGGAGGTCGAGCTGCTCATTTAGACGTCCGGGCCGACGGCGCCTTGCTTGCGAAAACGCCGGCGCCGGACGCGAATCGCTTCGCAAATCCGATGCCGGCATCCGGTGATCTATATGTTCAGTTTTTTCATTACCTTTTGTATAAGCGGCGGTATGAAAAAAGAAAACGGCAGGGACACGATAAATCCGATCCCCCACCCGGACAGCCATGCCGCCCAAAAATGGCTGTTCAGCCCGACATTAATCGCGGCCATGGCGACGGACATACACAATGACATAATAATCGCCATACAAACGCCAAAAAACAATATCTGACGTACACTCAAGAAAATACCCCCCTTTTGGTTTCATAGCGCCAAAATCTCAAAGCAGCGCAACAGAGCGTCTTTCACTTTGAACCTACCGGGGGGGATGGGCGTTGTGATGCGCGCTCGACGTGCAATGTTATTATACCCACTGCGGAGCGATCATAATCCGAAAGTGTGACTATTTTTACTTTTCATCATAAAATAATCTGTTTTCTATCCTGTACTTATATCCTTTTACCAAGGGACAGAACAGGTGGATATAACCGGGAGGGGTACCGAAGCGGTCACAACGGGGCGGTCTTGAAAACCCCGTCGAAAGTTAGCAAGTTGGAAAGTTAAACCCGAAAAACCTTGATGTACAGCCGTTTCTGTGCTATACTGATTCTTATAAATCCGGCATGTCTGCTCCGAATGTCTGCTCAAATTCCGAGGAGCGTTTTGAGCCGGGTACATTTTGGAGAGGTGGCCGAGTGGCTTAAGGCGGCGGTCCTGAAAACCGTTTGGGAATCCCCCACGCAGGTTCGACTCCTGTCCTCTCCGCCAAAATGGCGCTTCTCAAAATGAGCGATCCGTAGCCCATTTTGCAAGAAGGTCTTTCTCGACAGGCGCAGCGCTTCAGCGCGTGGCGCCTGACCGTCAATCCCCGCTGTCAGCCCGCAAGCCGACAGCTTTCTTTTTGTTCCGCATTATCCGTCTGCATTGCGTCGGAATCGACCGTAAGCGGCGTTTTCGCTCCCGGCAGCTGCGCCAACGAAGTCCTGTCAATCCAAGTCATGGCCTGCGCGGATTGAAGTTTTGAGGAAAACTCCAAGTGCGCGTATGTGTCGGCAGTGATGGCGAAGGTGCTGTGACCGAGCCATTCCTGAATCTGCTTGAGCGGCACTCCGTTAGCCAACAGGAGAGAAGCGCACGAGTGCCATTATGGTATAATAACGCTAAATCCAAGAACCCAGTGATATCAAGGGTTTGCGGGTTTGGCGTTATTCTTTTTCACTCTATTCCCGAACCAAAATGGGGCTGATTTTGCGTCCGTAAAACTCC
>JAISBV010000126.1 GCA_031266025.1 Eubacteriales Family XIII. Incertae Sedis bacterium | reverse complement strand
CAGCCTTCCCCACCGAACTCTCGGCGGAACTGAAAAGCCGGAACCTGTCGCTTTACGTCACCGTCCAACCGGTGACGGAGGGCAGCCATTTCGACGGCTACGACTACCGCGCCATCGGGCGCTTGGCGGACAAGATCATTCTAATGGCGCACGACTACAGCCCCGTGTCGCTGGAAGGCTTCGTCGGGACCCAGTGGCAGAAGAACGCGGCTCTTACGCCCATCGCCAACGTGTACTACGCGCTGCGGGCGATCACCGACCCGCTCAGCGGCGTGGAGGACAGGTCCCGCGTCGTCCTCGCCATAAGCTTCTCAAGCGCGGGCTGGCAAATCACGGAGGACGACAGGGTGGCGTCTCCGACGGCGATCCATCCCGCCACCGCGACGATCCAAGAGCGTATGTCACAGAGCGACACCGTTTTCGGCTGGTCGGAGGTCTACCGCAATCCTTACATGACTTACAGCGTCGAAACCGGGGAGAAATATTTTCTATGGTATGAGGACGCGCGCAGCGTCGGAGAAAAACTACAGCTCGCCCGTCTATTCGGCATCAACGGCGCGTCCCTCTGGCGTATCGGAACCATTCCCGACTATGCGGGGGGCTACGATGTTTGGACGTATATCCGCTCGCCGTAGGGGCACGGCATGCCGTGCCCCTACAGAGATGCGGCGATTGGAGATGTTCTCGGCGGTCAGGTAGGGTGTATGGAATTTCATTCGCTCCATAATTCGTCATCTTCCCATTTAATTGGGTTTGTTTCGATGTATTCTACAATACGTTTATAGCTTTCGTCATCCCAGATGATGTGTTCGTAATAATTGCGTTGCCATATCATACCCAAATAACCTGTTTGATGAATTCGCTGCGTCACGGCGGATTTGTATGAACGGATTATGGTTGGGATGGATTCGACCGTTGGTTTTCCGAATCGTTCCCCCGTAGGGGCACGGCATGCCGTGCCCCTACCATTGATATCCGAATGCATATTCAATTCAATTATCCCGTGAACATGATTGGGCATTACGACAAAATGCGGACAAACCGCATTCGGGTAATGTGTTGGAATTTCCCGCAAACATTGCTGTGCAATTAGGCCGTTTTCGTTTAATATCATTGTTCCGTCATCAATACCGCCGAATATGCACAATCTGTTCATCGTACATATCGTCACGAAATACGCGCCGTTTTGGGAGTAATCATATCCGCGCAGCCGTACGCTCTGTCGATGATGTATATCGGGATTGTAAATACTCAACTGCGGAACGCCTCCACAAGCTTTCTCAAATCTACAAGCATATTCGGTCTCTCCAAATAAATGTGTTCGCCATTACTTGTACGATTGTATGAGTATTTTATCATCGGAACCCGGAGAATGCAACTGCTTTTCGTGGCACAAAATCGCGAAAACGAACGCTTGATTCCCACGTAAATCCGCGCTATAATAGCGGCGGCAACGCCCCCACATAAAGGAGAGCGCCATGAAACTCTACCGCCTTATCGGCATCCTCACCGCACTGCTCCAGAACGACCGCGTGACCGCGCCGGAGCTTGCGGAAAAATTTGAGGTCAACCGCCGCACTATCGGGCGGGACATCGACGCGCTCTGTCAGGCGGGGATACCCGTCGTCACACATCAGGGGAGCGGCGGCGGAATCTCGATCGCCGAGGGGTATAAGCTGGACAAGAGCGTGCTGACCTCCGAGGAAATCTCCGATATTGTCGCCGCGCTCAAGGGCATCGGCAGCGTCTCAAAGCGGTCCGACGTGGAGCGTACGCTGGACAAACTGCACGCCGGCCCCGGCACTGTGATATCTATGCACGAGCCCGTCGTCATCGACCTCGCCTCCCACTACAAAGGGCAGCTCACCGGGAAGATCGAGCTCATCAAACGCGCCGTGCAGACCGCGCGGCTCATTGAGTTTGACTACTACTATGAAAAGGGCGAATCGCACCGGCGCATCGAGCCGTATTTTGTGATCTTCCAATGGGCGTCTTGGTACGTGTTCGGGTTCTGCCGCGAGCGTCAGGACTGGCGGATGTTCAAGCTGCTGCGGCTGTGGAACTTGACGCTGTGCGACGAACAATACACGCCGCGCGAGCTGCCTCCCGAGCGCCGGGACTTCAATGCCCACTTTACCGACGACATAAAGCTGGTCGCGGTATTCGATAAATCCGAGCGGTACAAGCTAATCGAGAACTACGGCTTGGACTGTTACACCGAAACGGATGATGGGCTCCGCATAGAAATCTCGTTCACTAACCACGACTACCTGATCGGCTGGCTGCTCGCTTTCGGCGGGAACGTAAAGGTGCTTGAACCGAAAGAAATCGTGGAGGATATGAAAGCCGCCGCCGAAAAAATATTATCGAGGTACAAATAAACACGGCGTACTGTTGTCGTGTTTGGCGTGGTAGGATAGGCGCGAGAACAAAAAAACAAAGGAGTGTACATTGTTATGAAAAAAGAATTTTCCGCAAGACCCGAAAAAATGACCGAGCAATGGATTACATGGCAAGGGGCTCTTACAGCCATGCCCTCGTTGGTATTTGTCGTCACAGGCTGGAAATCGAACGGGAAAGAAAACGCCTGTCTGCAATCTTGGACGAGCTTTGCGGGCGGCGGGAAGGATGAATTTGTCTGTATTTTAGGCGCGGTCTCAAAAAGCGGGCATATGTACCAGTCACTCAAAGAAACCGGAGTTTGCGTGCTGAACTTCCCGTCATATGACGTATATAACCGCTGTATAAAAACGATTGGCAACAATGAATTTGAAACGGATGAAATTACCGCCGTCGGCCTGACGGCGGAAAGGGCCGTGAAGGTCAACGCGCCGCGTATCAAAGAGTGTTTTCTCAATATTGAATGTGAGTTTTTATGGGAACATGACATTTTCGAGAACATCGGTATTTATGGGTATCAAGATGTGACGGTCGCGCTGAAAGTCGTCAACATTTGCATGGACAGCGACCGCTACGACCAAAGCAAGCTCGGCAGATACGGCAAGACCGGATATCTGTTTCAAATCGACAACCCGACCAATCCGGAAACGGGAGCAAGAGCGTCGGACATCATGGCGGGGACAATAGAGTTGAGCGCCCCCATTCCGTGGGATACAAAATAAACGCGATACATCAGAAAACGTCATCCCGTAGGGCGCGCGGCGGTGTATATGAGATTATAGTAGGGGCGGACCTGTGTGTCCGCCCCGGAACAAACAATTACCGAAGATCCCGGGCGAACACATAGGTTCGCCCCTACGCGGCGGCGTATACGAGATTATTTAAGGGAGTGAGCGCAACTATCACAACACCTAATTTTTGCGGCTTCCCAAGAGAATTCGCGGAATTTCTGTTTTCATTGCAATTCAATAACACGGTCGATTTACTGCTTGAAAACAAACTGAAATATAAACGTCTCATCACCGAGCCACTGACGCTTCTTTATCACGAGCTCATACCTGCGGCTATGTCCGTCAGCGATACGCTCATAACTAAGCCGTCGAAATGCGTATCGACTATGTACAGCGATATGAGGTTTTCGCGAGACGCGCCGCTGAAAGGGTATATGTACATACGGTTCCGCGAGCCATTTGGCGAACGTGATATTTTGGGGCTGTATTTTGATATGGGCTGCGACTATTATTCGTATGGGATACGGATATACAAACAGACGAGCGCGGGAATGGAGCGGATACGGGAGCGCGTCACGGAAAATTGTCGGGTGTTTGAGCGGGAGCTTAAACACTTAGAGCGATTGGATATGAAGATCATCGGCGACAGCTTTGCCAAAGACCATTATCCGGAGATCAAAAATGAGACGGTAAAGGATTTGCTGAACCGAAAGGGTTTTCACATCGCGCGCAACCGCCCTGTAGACGAATCCGTATACAACGGCAAACTGCAAGATGAAATCGCGGAAGCCTTTGTGCAGTTGAAAGGCGTTTACGGTTTGTTGAAGGATTCATTAAGCGAGAGACAATTAGCGATGCCTCTTTGTAAAAATTAACTTTTATTGATTCAATAATCTCAGTAACTTCTTGTCAAAAGTGTGTATTTCAACCTCTTCTATGCGCTTATATCCGGCAAGGATACAATCCACAAAATCCAGATTGTTGTCCGAGAACAATTCCAAGCCTTTCAAAACCGCAACGCGATGCGGCAAATCGCATTTCGTAGTTTCAAAAAAGGTGCGCAGCTTCGTTCCGATTTTATTTCGGTCAATCTTGTAAACGCCGGATAGAACAAATACGACTTCGCACAAAACCTCTATTGGGACTTCTACCGTCTCATTCTCTATGATCTGCCGTGCTTTAGGGGAATACTCCTCATGGTCATTGAGCAGATAGCGCAATACCACATTAGCATCAATTATTCGCATATTTTCCTATTGCCGCCCGTTCCCACGCGCCGTGTTCATCGGCAATCAGCGACGGATCGGCAAATTGACGCAGGCATCCGAATGCCGACCCTTTTTTCACCGGCGTTATATGCGGTTCCTGAACGGGCAGTATTATGACCTCCACTTTCCCGCCCAACAGCGCGTCGGGCAAATCAAATACACCTATGAGTTTATCGCTGTCCACAGTCTGACGCAAATAGTCCATTTGGCCTTAATCCTCATTACTTCTTAGATTTAATTGCTTTTTTTAGTTCTTCATCAGATATAAAATTTTTTACCCTGTGATAACGGCTGTCCCTACTGCGGTTAAGTTCTTCGGACATCAATCCATGCCCACGCGTCCCTTCCTTTGTTATCACAGCAGCGACATCCAATCCGTCCTCTTTTTTTGCATTCGGATTCTGTTGTAAGTACGCTTGAATAAGTTCGCGTTCATTCTGAGGCGACCGCCGGTTTTTTGCAAGTTTGTTTGTCATATATCTCCTTTCGCGTTACCGCTTTCCCGCCTTGTGCGCCGATGTCTCAACGTATATCTTTGTCTTTCCGCTATTATAACGCCGTTGTTCATTGCTGTCAACTGTAAAATTCCAAGCTACAAGACAAAATCGCGGAAGCGTTTGTGCAATTGAAGGGCGTTTACGGTTTGTTGAAGGATTCTTTGACCGAAAGACGGGGGAATTATAAGACGTAAACCGCCGTCCTGCAGAGGCGGTCGTCTCTACCGCCCCTGCCAACGATAATTGTTTGTCGCGGCGGGCGACCGAGACGGTCGCCCCTACAGGACAGTGGTTCCGGTGTCATAACCGCAGAAAAAATTTTTTCAAGCCGCAATAAACACGACTTGCTGTTGTCGTGTTTGGCGTGGTAGAATAACAAAAATCCGGTGACGGATACAAAATTATAGAGGAGACTTGAACAATGGACCGCACTTATCAAAAAGCCCGCGCATTTATCTATCGCAACGCCAGACCGCTGGATGTCGCGCGTTGGCAATACCACTTTGAGGGCGGCGGCAAAGATGCCGTGCTGACCGCGCTGGCCGCTTATCAAAACGAGGACGACGATTCCGGCATTCTAACCGCCGATAGATTTTATTGAGATGCAGTCAAACACGACTGGCTGCTGCCGTGTTTGGCGTAGTATGATAATATAAATCCGACGACGGATACAAAATTATTATAGGAGTGTGCCCAGTATGAAAACCGAAATTGGAATGAAACGCCCCGCGCATTTTAAGGAATATTGGCCGGGAATGTACAACTTTTTCTCGCATTACGAGTATGTTTCAAACGTCCCGCAGCCGCTGTTTCTCATAACGACGCTCAAGGAAAACGGTAAGGTCAACGCTTGCTTCCACAGTTGGAGCGCGTTTTCCGGAGACTCTGGCGGATTTTACGCAGTTATGCCGGGGTTGATGAAGCATACGCATACATATAAGAATATCCTGCGCGACAAAGAGTTTTGTATCAATTTTCTGAGCGTTGAGCATTATGAAGCGTGCCAGGCGACTATAAAAGAGAATGACGAGGATAATGACGAACTGGAAGCTGCCGGCTTGATGGCGGAAACGTCAACCGTCATTAAACCTCCCCGTGTGAAAGAAGCCTTTTTGAGCTTTGAGTGTAAACTGCACTGTGATATGGATCTGTCCGGTAAAAATATTTCAACAATGGTCATCGGACAAGTGGTCAATGCTGTGGTTGACGGCAACCACGATAACGCGGCGGAGCTTTGCGGCGAAAAAGGATTTATGTATTATGTTCACGCACCTAAAAATCCGGTTACCGGCGACGGCGAGAACGCCGGAGCCATCGCCGTACTTATGCCGGCGAGAGTTGAATAGGAGCAGATTATGAATCAGCGGCGTATCACCGCCCTCCGAATGGAGCGCCAGCACCTTGCCCGCAAGGCGAACGAATCCGAATATGGTGCGCTTTACCGCGACACGCAGCCGGGGCAAAACGTGTACTGGAACGGCTTCGGCGACCCGCCGAGCCTCACCTACCGCGCCGATTTTGACGACGTCGAATTCAACCGCGAGCGGCAAAGAACCCACGCCCTCATAAAAGGGCGCTTTGCGGGTGGCGCGCTCGGTTGGATCGTACCGGAGGATTTGGAGCTGTTCGCCGCCGCTTTCATCAAGCCTCTGGACAAGCCCTCCGAACGTCAGCTCGTTCTGCTCGAGCTGATCGAGCGCGAGGGCCCGCTGACGATACAGCAGATGAAAGCGGAAACGGGTATGCTGGTCAAAGAAATCACACCCGCGCTGCACCGTTTGCAGGAGGCGTTTTTAGTTTACGAAGATCAATACGACGGCGAATGGGACAGGGGCTGGTATAAGTTCTCCGATATGTTCCCGGACGCGGACTTGAATAAATATTCACGTCAGGCCGCGCTCAAAATCCTACTCCGGCGGTTCGCGTTCCGAAATGTGCTGTTCGACGCGGATATGGTGAGGTCGTTTTATAAGCTTCCGGCGAAAGAAATCAAACCGGCGATCGGCGCTTTGATAGATGACGACGTGTTCGCGGAATCGGAGGGCGGGTATTTGCTGAGAACCGATTTTGAACTGCTGCGGACGTATTCCGGCGAGGTGCCAAAATCCGTATACGCTATGCACCGGAGCGATTTTCTCGTCAAGTCAAACGAACATTGGCTGAAAGAAAAATACCCGCATCCATATCCCGACACGCTGTATTATCTGCTGATCGACGGCGTGTTCCGCGGCGCGGCGGCCGGCAAATTCCGCTACACGCCGGATGTCGAAGACGTCATACTCGACCTGCCGGACGACGAAGCCTCCGACCGCAGGGAGGACATACTGCGGGCAGTCCATGTTCTGTGCGGGGAAGATAATCCGGTAAAAAGATATCAAGGGAAATAATGAATTATGTGAAGATTATCCATAGATTTTTACTCCCGTTCTCGCGACGACTTTTTCAAATGTCGCGTATGCCTTGCCGCGGTTGAAGCTCCCTGATTGTTTTACAATTAAGTCCACGGGCATACGGAAACTGCCGCTGTACAGCAGCCCTGTTATCGCCACTTCGGTTTGCAGCGGGTTTACATCGCCGTCCGGCACAATGACGTAAATATCAAGGTCGCTGTCCTTGTGCGGCGTGCCGTTGACTACGAGCCGAACAGATATATCGCCTACATGGCATGATCCCTAAAGGGAAAGCTTTCATGACGACGGAGAAAAAATATGGTTGAGCTCAGCGGAAAATACAACACCGCAAAGGTGTTTACCGACACAATAGAATCGAGCGCCGTCACGCAGCTCGAGCATCTGCTGGATCAGGATTTTGCGGCGGGCAGCCAAATACGCGTCATGCCGGATGTGCACGCCGGCATGGGCTGCACCATAGGGCTGACTATGACGATCACCGATAAAGTCGTCCCGAGCCTTGTGGGGGTGGACATCGGCTGCGGTATGGAAACCGTGCTGCTCAAGGATAAGCGCCTAGAGCTCGACCGGCTTGACAAGGCGGTACGCCAGTATATCCCCGCCGGCTTTAATGTCCGCGATACGCCGCATCACTATAATGACGAAATCGACCTGACGGAGTTGCGCTGCGCTAAGCACGTCGGCCTTGACAGGGCCGCGCTTTCCATCGGGACGCTGGGCGGCGGCAACCATTTCATCGAGGTGGATAGGGACGACGGTGGGCAGCTCTATCTCGTCATACACACGGGCAGCCGGAACCTCGGCAAACAGGTGTGCGATTTTTACCAAAACGCCGCCGCCGACAGCCTAGACCGCACGGGCAAGGGCGCGGACCGCGTGCTGGCGTATCTCACCGGGGCGCCTCTCGAAGATTATCTGCACGACATGGGCGTCGTCCAGCGTTACGCGGACTTGAACCGCAAGGCCATAGTGCGCGAGCTGGAAAAGCGCGCAAAACTGAGAATAGACGAGCAGTTTACCACGGTCCACAACTACATCGACATAGACAATATGATACTGCGAAAGGGCGCGATTTCGGCGCAAGCGGGCGAACGCGCGCTCATCCCGATAAATATGCGCGACGGCAGCCTCATCTGCGTAGGCTGCGGCAACACGGACTGGAACTGCTCCGCCCCGCACGGCGCCGGCCGCCTGATGAGCCGCAGCGCCGCAAAGGCGAGCATCACTCTCCCGCAGTACGAAAAGGCGATGCGCGGCATCTATTCGTCCACCGTAAACCGGAGCACCATAGACGAGTCTCCGTTCGCGTACAAGAGCATGGATGAGATAGTGTCCAACATCGGCGACACGGCGGAAATTGTCTCGAACATCAAGCCGCTGTACAATTTCAAGGCGGCGGAGTAGGAAGATGTCAGGTGCTTTGATTTCATTATTTCATTTCTGTGATGTCGAACTTTTCATTCCAAACCGCTCGGTCGCTCCGGTCACAGTTGACGCTTCATTTTTCATGCGGCCAATTTCAAAGAGTTCTCAGTGAACTCCTTAGAATTCCCATATGTAAATTGCTGCATAATTTGACGAAGCGTATGATGTAATGGCACAGGACGTGATAGCGCACCGCGTCTGCGGCGTGGGCGCGAAAGCGAGTTTGTCGATTGGCACACAACGAAACGGCTTGCGGTTGGCGGAATTATCTTGTAAAAATATTCCTCAATCGAATTGTTTC
>JAISBV010000106.1 GCA_031266025.1 Eubacteriales Family XIII. Incertae Sedis bacterium | reverse complement strand
CGCGCAGAATGTATTTGTGATGGTCAACACCCTGAGCCAAGGTTGGGTAACAGACAGGGTTGACGTCGTAAAGGGTCTTGCGCAGGGTACAAGCACTGCGGCGGAATGGAACTATACGGATGATACTTTGACAAATAGGCTCACGGGCGGCAGCAACTACGGAACCTTCGCCGACAAAACGATGATCAAATTCAGGATGGGCGAAGACGGCGTGCTGAAAGACTTCGTGAGACTGGATCAAAACGTTGCTTACGACACGAACAGGAACAACACTTTGTCGGGCGATGAGAAGAATCCGACGGTTATCGGCGCGAGTTTTGGGGCCTACACGAGGGGCGGCGGCGGCACGTTCACGCTCACCGTTTCACCGAGCGCGGTAGCCATCGGAGCGGTGCCCGCCGGAACCAATCCTTACTACCAACCCGGCAGCAATATGACGGGCGTCGTGCCTGACAAGATCACATTTGAAGCCGATACGGTGCTCTACAAGAGGGACGGCGCAAACAACACCTGGACGGCCTACAGGCCCGACGGCGAAGGCAAATTCAAGGCGGATGTGGACGTCAACGGAAATATCAACGGCGTGTACATGTTCCTGAAGACCGACACCAAGAAAGAATACGATGTAATCATCAAGTTGAACTGATTTTCCGCAGCGTATCTTTCATGGGTCAAACCGGCATAAACCGGACAGCTATAAACAGCGAGAGGGCGGGTGAATATCATCCGCCCTCTCGCTGTTTTGCGTTTTCTCGCCTATTGACAAACAGGACTAAGTCCTATAAACTAAGTCTATAATATATAAGGAGGGAACGTATGAAGCAGTACAATATACACGAGACAAAGACCCATCTTTCCGCGCTCGTGGAAAGGGTCGCCGCCGGCGAGCCGTTCATTATCGCCAAAGCAGGACGCCCGATTGCCGTCGTTCATCCGTATAACCCCGTCGCCCCGCGCCCGCGCACGGGTTTTTTGAAAGGACGTGTTTCTGTTCCGTCCGATTTCGATCACATGGGCGGAAATGAAATCGCCGCCCTGTTTGAGGAGATGCCGTGAAGATACTCCTTGATACCCGTATTCTGCTTTGGGCCGCCGCCGACGAATTGCCGGCTGCGGCGGAACGGTATATCGCCGATACGTCCAACACGCTGTTGTTCAGCCCCGCAAGCATTTGGGAAGTCGTCGTAAAAAACGGGCTTTCGCGGGCGGACTTTGACGTCGCTCCCGCGTTGTTTTGCGGCGGGCTTATAGACGCGGGCTACGAGGAATTGCCTATAACGTCGCGGCATACGCTGTTTGTCTCTTATCTGCCTGCGATTCACAAAGACCCGTTCGACCGTATTCTGCTCGCGCAAGCGGCATCGGAAGGCATTCCGCTTTTGACTGCCGACAGCGCTTTGACGCGTTACCCGTATTCGGTGATTTTTGCCGGATAAGGAAGCGTCCTGCTCCGCATTCGCCGTAAAAACAGCGCCCGACTTCGGTTGATCCTTGAATTTGCAACAACGCAGATTGTTTATGTTATATTATTCTTGGCCGGTTATCGTAAAATATTGTTGAGCTTCACGTTGTGGTGGGTTAAAATAGAAGCAGGAAGGCGGTGAATTACATGACTCCTGAGGAAATGAATACAGAGCCCGATGAAACGGAGGAAAACAAATGATACCGCTGAAATTGGAAACATTATTGAATGGGCGTGTGGTTGAGCAGGATCGCGTGGAATACAAAAGAGGATGGAATCCTTCGGATACGATTCATACGATTTGTGCATATGCAAACGACTTTTCCAATATGAACGGCGGATATGTTGTTATCGGAATAGAGGATGATCACGGAAGACCGTTGTTGCCGCCCGTCGGAATTGCTGATGATGCGCTGGATCGTCTTCAAAATGAGTTGTTTGAATATTGCAATCTAATCGAGCCCCGTTATATCCCGCAATTGGAGATCGTTGATATTCATGGGAAAAAGGTTGTGTATTTGTGGTGTTCGGCGGGTGATTCCGGTCCGTATAAGGCGCCAAAGGATGTTTATTTCAAGAAAAATGAGGAGCGCCATAAAGAGTATTGGATCAAACCTTTTTCCGTAAAAACAATCGCGAAACAGAGCGAATTGTTCGAGTTGTTCGAGAAATTCAATTCGGTGCCGTTTGATGATCGCGTAAATCGCGATGCGAAAGTTTCGGATATACAAATGGGGCACCTCCGTGACTTCTTGGTGGAAAGCAACAGCGCCTTGGCGGAAGATGTGTTTTCGCGTTCGGTTGAAGACACTTTGATTTCACTTGAAGCCGCGAATACAACAGACATCGGTGTGGATATTCGGAATATCGGCGTGTTGATGTTTACGGATCGTCCGGAAAAATTCCTGCCGGGCGCCAAAATAGAACTCGTATGGTTCCGGTCACAGGAAGAGGAAGGATCCGATGATTTTACAGAGAAGACGTTTTCGGGGCCTTTATTTCGGCAGATAAAGGATGCGCTTCATTATATCGAAACATCGCTGATCAAAGAAAAGGTGGTGAAGGTCGCCGGACGAGCGGAAGCGGATCGCTTTTTCAACTATCCGTACGAAGCTCTTGAGGAGACCTTGGCGAATGCGTGTCAGCATAAATCATATCAAATTCAGGAGCCTGTGGAGATTCGCGTCTATTTGGATCGCATACTGATTTTGAATTATCCCGGACCGGAACAATGGATCGATATGGATAAGTTCCGTGAGGGAAAAGCAATTTCGCGACGCTATCGCAACAGACGCATCGGGGAATTTTTCAAGGAAATAGATCTTTCCGAAAAAAAATCCACAGGGATCAGAAAGATATTGCGAACGCTTGAACGAAACGGTTCCCCGGCCCCGGAGTTCGAAACGGATGCAGAACGACATTATATGATTACAACCATAAGGATCAGGGACGGCTTTGAGTTTAACCAAGCAATGCAAGATCAAGAGAATGTCTCTGCGGAAAATTTCCCGGAAAATTTCCCGGAAAAACTATCCTTGAAAGATTTGGAAACCATGCGCGCGATCACGGAGAATCCCGAATGCAAAACCGAAGAATTGGCTGCGAAGCTTGGAGTTACGCGGCGCACGATCACGAACAGAATCAAATCGTTGAAAGATAAAAATGTCATACGCAGAGTAGGCTCGGATCGTGCGGGGTATTGGGAAATTATGTTAAGCAAGAGAACGCAATGACAGCTGTTCCTCTTCTAACTGCCGACAGCGCTTTGACGCGTTACCCGTATTCGGTGATTTTTGCCGGATAAGGAAGCGTCCTGCTCCGCATTCGCCGTAAAAACAGCGTCTGACTTCGGTTGATCCTTGAATTTGCAACAACGCAGATTGTGAAAAGTATGTGAATTTGAAAAAAACGGTTTGAAAAACGGGCGGCATTGTAGTATACTTAATAGTGCCAAAGAAAGGAATTCACATGAGTAAGCCCGATTTCATGTCGATTTTTCAAAAAGTCAGAGGCAGATTCAGGGGTTTCGCAATGCTCGCCGTACCGAAGCCGGAAGATTTCGATGCGCCGGGGACAAGTTTTGCGGTCGATAAAGCGATCGACCGGCTTTTTGCGTTTTTTGAAGCGGTCGCGAAAGCGCCGGCATCCGCAGGAATAAATGCCCGCCGTCTGGGCCGTCGCGCGGCCAGACGAACGGCTGTCGCGCGGTCTCGCGCAGAACGCGCGGTCTCAGTTTCGTTAAGCGCTTCGGCTATCAGGGTGAGCGCATTTATGACCTTGCATGTGCTTTCGCGCTTGGCGCCGCCTTTGCGTGTTATCGGACGCGCCGTCATGACCGTCGTGAGAGCGGTATCGCGCGTGACCGGCGCTGCGGCGCGCGCCGTATCCGCCCGAATGTCCGCCGGCGCGGAAGCGATTTTCGAGCGTTTCTGCCGCGCGGTAGAGCGGGAAAACAAATTCGCTCTCTGCATACTGCGTTTTATAAAATTCGTCTGGATTGCCAAAAATAAATTGCGCGCTCGCCTTTTTGCGTGCGGCGTCCTGTACCGAACGGCCGCCAAATCCGCCTTTACCGGAGTTCGCGCATCCTCATCGGCCTTTGCGGCTTCCTGCAAAGCGGGGATGCTTGTTTTTGCGCGCGCCATGAACCGCGCGTGGCGCCTATTGTGTCTGTTTTCGGATGTGCATAAAAAGTCCGTACTTGCGACTTTGGCCGTTTGCCTTGTCCTCTCGGTCTGCGCCGTATCCGCCGTCAATCACTATTCGGCCTACGAATACATGTATAACGGCAAGCCGCTCGGAGTTGTCAATGACAAGAAGACCGTTTACAGCGCGGTGAGACTCGTTGGCGATAAGCTGTCACAGGCGTACAACGCGGAAATCAACATAGACGAAAACCGTGATATAAGCTTCAGGCGCGTTTTTGGCGTTGAGACGCGCGTCGATTCGCCGGACGACGTGCTGAACAGCCTGACGTATATGAAGGATATGAAGGTCAAGGGCTATACGATAGTGGCCGACGGCAAATCCATAGCCACTTTTGACAGTAAGGCAACGGTGGAGAACTTTTTAGCGGACATACAGGCGCAGTTTCTGAGCGACGGCGGTAACGGCGGGAATTATACGGACGTGGATTTCTCCGAGAACATTCAAATCAGCGAAATTGATACCAAGCTCGCTTATCTCAAAAAGCCCGAGGACATATTCGATTATGTTATGACTGGCGCTGTCGAGCAGCGGTATCACGCCGTAGAGAAGGGTCAGACCTTGTCCGGAATCGCCGTCATGTACGGTCTCGGTCTTTCGGAGTTGATGAACATGAATCCGGATGTAGTGCCTGAGCGTCTGCAGATAGGCCAGCAGCTCAAGCTTGAGCGTGTAGTGCCGCTTCTGACGGTTAAGACTACAGAGGTGGCGACATATATAGAAGAGGTTCCGTTTGACATAGCCTATGAGAACAGTTCGGCCATGTTCAAGGGAGAACAGACCGTGCGGCTGACCGGCACGAAGGGCGAGCGCCAAGTTACGGCGGAGATCATAAAGGAGAACGGCGTCGAAACCGGCAAGAACGAGTTGGAATCGGTAACGCTGCTTCAACCCGCGGCGCAGGTCGTTCTCGTCGGCACGAAGGATCCGCCGCCGCTCATAGGTACGGGTACTTTTCAATACCCGACGCGCGGCAGGCTGACATCCCGCTTCGGTACGCGATGGGGCCGTATGCACAACGGAATTGATCTCGCAGCTTCGAGCGGCACGGCTATTCGCGCGGCGGACGGAGGTAAGGTTACATTCGCCGGCTGGGGCGGTTCCTTGGGCTATCTGGTCAAGATCGATCACGGCGGCAATCGCGAAACTTGGTACGGGCATTGCAGTAAGCTGCTTGTAAGTGCGGGCGATCATGTTTATCAGGGCCAGCATATCGCCAATGTGGGCAGTACGGGAAGAAGTACGGGCGCGCATTTGCATTTTGAGGTGCATGTTAACGGCGTAGCCAAAAATCCGTTGAACTACCTGTAATGTAACTACTTAACCGGCCGTTCTTTTTTCAAAAAAATCTTCGGTCGGTTGAGTAGTTTCGATTGGACTTTAAGCAGTAACCCGTAAAGAATGACTGCGGCTTGGCGGCTCATTCATTGACGAAAGGCAAACCGGATGGATACGAAAAAAGTTTTGATCGTTGAAGATGAAAAGTCTATTTCCGATATAATTCAGTTCAATTTGAAAAAGGAAGGATTTGAAGTAGACACGGCTTATGACGGCGAAAGCGGTCTTGAAAAAGCCCTTGCCGGCAAACCCGACCTGATTCTGCTCGACGTCATGCTGCCGCATATAGACGGCTTTGAAATCTGCAAGAAAGTTCGCGAAACGAGCGCCGTGCCCATACTGATGCTGACCGCCAAGGAAGAGGAGGTTGACAAAGTTCTTGGACTCGAGCTCGGCGCCGACGATTATATCACGAAGCCTTTCGGTATGCGAGAGCTGATTGCGCGCATCAAAGCCAATTTCAGGCGTATAGATCTTGACGACAGCGAGAAGGACGACCCGGCGAATGTGCAGGATTTCGGCAACCTTTCGATAGATATGAACCGGTATGAAGTTCGAAAAAACGGCGAACCATTGGATTTGACGTTGCGCGAGTTCGAGCTTTTGCAATATCTTGCGAAGAAAGAGAACAAGGTGTTCTCGCGTGAGCAGCTGTTGTCGGATGTCTGGGGCTATGAATATTTCGGCGATATCAGAACGGTGGACGTTACGGTGCGCAGACTGCGCGAAAAGCTTGAGGACGACTCCGGCAATCCCAAGTATATCATGACGAAACGCGGAATAGGTTACTATTTCAGACGACCCTGACGGAGGGCCCTATGGCGGGCAAGAGAATATGGAGCAGCATCCGATGGAAGATAGTCTTTATCTATATTCTTCTGGTGTTCATCGCCACATCGATGATCGGCGTATTCATAATGAGCCAACTTGAGGCTTATTATAATGACTCCATTAGCTCCAACTTGAGAAAAACTGTCGCGGAAACCACTATTTTGACGTCAATCGCATCTTACGGTGATTTGTCCGCACATCGCGACGAGATACAGACCGGGCTCGACGCTTGGGCCAGAACGCTGCAAAACGAGATTTTTGTTGTGGACGGTCACTGGGAAATCATCGCAGCCACAAACGAGTATAAGGGTCAAAGCGCGCACGGCGTGCTTGAGGAAACCCTGATATTCAAGATATTAAACGGCGAATATGACGAGTACGGCGAATACGACGCCATTTACTCACGCGACGGCGAGGATATCCCCACGAAAAGCGTTGCGTTTCCGATAACGGACGATACCGGCGAAACGGAAGGGGTTCTGTATTTTCGGACGGACATGACCGAGATTCAAAAAACGATCAACGAAGCCAAGCTGATATTTGTTCGGGCTATGGCGCCCGCGTTGTTCATAACCGTCATACTCGGTTTCCTCATTGCGCGCAGCATCACCGTTCCCATCAACGACGTAACGAAGAAAGCCGAGAGGATGGCGCGCGGCGATTTCAGTCAGGAGGTCAGCGTCAAGTCGGATGATGAAATCGGACGTTTGGCGGAGATGTTCAACCTGCTTCGCATAGAGCTTGATCGAACCGTTTCCGAGATATCGAGCGAAAAGAGCAAGCTTGAGGCTATATTGAAGAATATGGCCGACGGGCTTATAGCCGTAGACCTTTCGGGACACATCATACATGCGAATCCCGCAGCGAGGGAAATGCTGAAATTCGGCGAGAACGACATCGAAAACAAGCATTATGACCGCATTATTGAAAAATATACGGAAAATCTGAGTTTAAAGACCGTCATTCGAAATTGTACGAACGGCGCGGCCATGGATACGTTCATATACGGCGGCGCCACGTATACGGTGCGCTATGATCGGTTTCAAGATGAGAACGGCGCGGACATAGGGATCATCATGCTTCTTCAAGACGTCACGGAGCAGCAGAAGCTTGAAAACATGCAGACGGACTTCGTGGCAAATGTGTCCCACGAGTTGAAGACGCCCCTGACGACGATAAAGAGTTACACGGAAACCCTGCTTCTTGACGGTCTTGAAAGCGACAGGAATACGGCAATGGAGTTTCTGAAAATCGTGGACGCCGAGGCGGATCGCATGAATCGTCTTGTGAAAGACCTTCTTCAGCTTTCAAGACTTGATTATAAACAGGAAAAGTGGTATAAAAAAGAGGGGAACCTTATCCTGCTGCTTTCTGCGGCTGTAAAGAAAATGGAAATGATGGCAAGGAGCAAGGAGCAGCATCTGAATGTGCTGTTTGATGAGGACGCGCACATACAGGTTGATATGGACAGGGACAGAATAGAGCAGGTAGTGCTGAACGTTTTGAGCAACGCTATCAAATACACAAACGAAAAAGGGCGTATAGACATCGACGCCTACAAGGCCGGTCGTAACGCTCGAATCATCGTAGGCGACAACGGCATTGGCATTCCCGAGAACCAGATTTCTCGGGTTTTCGAACGTTTCTTCCGTGTGGACAAAGCGCGCTCGCGAAGCGCGGGGGGGACGGGACTCGGTCTTGCGATATCGCGGCAGATTATAGAAGAACATAAGGGCTTTATTGAGATAGAGAGTAAGGAGAAGAAGGGAACGAGGGTGACGATCACGCTGCCTTTGGCGCCGCATCGGGGCAGGCAGAATATCGAATAGTTCCGGTATCCCGTATTCAAACGGGGTAAAATGTTTGTGGCGACCGATGAGTCGCAATGGAGGCACATATGAGCGAAATATCAGATAAAGTCAAGGCGTCGCCGCAATATCCGTCGGATTTTGATGAATATATAGATATTGAATCGGGCCTGAAACGCGTCGCGGGAAGTGTAAAGATATACATCAAGATACTCCATTCATTTCTTGCAACAGAAGAACTTGACAAATTTACTGCCAATCTTGCCGCCGGTGATATCGAAGCGGCTACGGCTACGGCGCACGGCATCAAGGGCATGTCGGGTAATCTTTCATTGACAAAGTTGTACAACGAAACCGTGGCGTTCGAGACCAAGCTGAAGCAAGGCGTTTATGAATCTGCGGATAAAGAGACGTTTGACGCTATTGCGGAAAAGACGAGCGCCTATCTGAATATAATGCTTGCCGCCATAGAGTGACGCGGATCCGAGATTCGAGGAAGCGGCCGGCCCGGCAATGAAGGATTCAGCAATTACAATGAAGGAGAGAATATATTATGGAAGCTAACGTCATGGCGGTCTTGGAAGATATACGCCCCATGCTGCAGCAGGACGGCGGGGATGTGGAGTTTGTGGAGCTTACGGCGGACAATGTGGTCAAGGTCAGGCTTCAAGGCCATTGCGCGGGTTGTCCGTATTCGCAGATGACAGTGAAGAACGGTATCGAACGGATACTCAAGGAGCATTACCCCGAAATTTCAGTTGAGTCAGTTAACTGAATTGAGCAGCTTTAATTCAAGTTATAAGTTTTGAACGGGAATATTCAGATGAATTGCAGACGGGTTAAGGCATATTTGTTGATATTGGGATTGCTGACGGCAATCCCTTTGCTTTCATTGCTCTCAGCGTGTACTGCGGCCGACAGCGACAGGTCGGACTCGGATGCGTCTTCATCGCGCGCCGAAGCGGCCGGAGACCCTGTTGAAGAGACGGAGGAGATTCCTGTTTCGCTGCGCATACTCTGCGCGGGCGACGTGATGGTGCATGTTCCGCAGATCAGAGCCCAACACGACGCTGTGACGGGCGCCTACGATTTCAGCAACAATTTCGAATACGTGAAAGAATATATTTCAGACGCCGACTTGGCGTTCTGCAATCTCGAAACCACGTTTGGCGGCGAGCCGTATACGGGCTATCCAACATTTTCGTCGCCGGACAGCTTGGCCGACGCGATCACGGACG
This sequence comes from Eubacteriales Family XIII. Incertae Sedis bacterium, assembly GCA_031266025.1. GTDB lineage: Bacteria > Bacillota > Clostridia > Peptostreptococcales > Anaerovoracaceae > JAITLA01. The sequence goes on along the minus strand of JAISBV010000106.1, from coordinate 25,351 downwards.
CGGGATTTGACGCGGTTTTCACATCGAACAACCATATGTTGGATCGCGGCGCGGCGGGTCTGCGCAGAACGCTTGAGGTCAGCAGAAGCGCGGGTCTGAAAACGGCGGGTTCGCGCTTCGAGGGCGAAACGCCGGATACTGTCATACGCAGCGCCGATATCAATGTCGGACTTGTGTCATTTACATACGAAACGCCGCGTTCGGGCAAAAACAGGACGCTGAACGGCATCCGCGTCAGTGAAGAGCTTGAACCGCTGATCAACTCTTTCGGCTATGAAGATTTGGACGTCGATCTCGCGCGGGTGGCCGAAGAGATAGCGCGTACGCGAGAGGCCGGCGCGGAGCTCGTCGTCTGTTATTTCCATTGGGGCGAAGAGTACCAAAGGTCGCCGAACGACTATCAGCAATACATCGCAAGCAGAGCGGCAATATCGGGCGCCGATATCATATTCGCGTCGCATCCGCATGTTCCGCAGGGCATGGAGTACTTGTATCCGAGTTCCGGTCGCGCCGTACCGGTATTTTATTCCCTTGGAAATTTTATCTCCAATCAGCGCTTTGAAATGAGTGACAATCGCTACACGGAACAGGGCTTGGTGGCGGTGGTGGATGTGCAATTTATGAAGAGTGCCGGCAGTATCGAGCGCATCGAGGCTAAGGCGCTGCCGACGTGGGTTGACAAATACCGAAGCGGCGGCAAGGACGTATACACCGTCGTGCCGCTTGCGGGCGATTTTGAAAATAATCCGGCGCTTTCGATCTCAGGTCACGCGGATCGGGCGAGACAGGCGCTTGCGGACTGCGAAGCGCTTTTGGGCGAAGCTGCGATTTACAGGGAAGAATGATATAATGGAAAAAAAAGACAATAAAGATGATCTGCTTGCGCTCGTAAACACGCGCATAGACGAGTTATCCGAAGAGATAACGGAAAAATTGCGCGCTCTTATCGCGATACGCAGCGTCGGCGAGGAGCAGGCAGGCGGCGCGCCTTTCGGCGCCGGTGTACAAGAGGCCTTCGACTATATGCTTGAGCTCGCCGGCGAGGACGGTTTCACGATCCTGAACGCTGACAATTACGGCGGTCATATCGAATTCGGCGAACTGCCTTCGGGCGCGCCCGAAGCACCCGATGAAACGCTCGGGATACTTGTGCATCTGGATGTGGTTCCCGCAGGACAGGACTGGGTCTGTGACCCGTTCATAGGCAAACTTGAAGACGGGCGCGTGTACGGGCGCGGCGCCGTAGACGACAAGGGGCCCGCCATGGCCTGTTATTACGCTATGAAGATACTGAAAGAGAGCGGCTTCGCGCCCGTGAAGAGTGTGCGGCTTATACTCGGACTTGACGAGGAAACCGGATGGGAAGGCATGCGCCGTTACATCGCGCGCGCCGGAGCGCCGAATTTCGGCTTTACGCCGGATGCGGATTTTCCGGCTATACACGGCGAAAAAGGTATTCTTATATTCGAACTTGCGAAGAAGCTTGGCAAAACGACGGCAAAGGGGCTGTCGCTTCGCAAGCTCAGCGGAGGCGCCGCCGCGAATATGGTTGCGGATTTCGCGCGCGCCGTTGTGCGCGGAGATTCTTATGAGGAAGTGAAGACGAAAGTCGCGGCTTATCGGAACGAAACGGGCAGGCAAATCCACACAAAGGGCATCGGGAAGAGCCTTGAGATCAGCGTGAACGGCGTCTCGGCCCACGGCGCAACGCCTGAAAAAGGGCTGAACGCCATCTCGATTCTGATGGATTTTCTTCCCCGCATTGGGCTTGTCAACGAGAACGTGCTTGAATTCGCGGATTTTTATAACAGACATATAGGATTTGAACTGAACGGCTTTGGGCTGGGCTGCGGCTTCAGCGACGAACCGTCGGGTTCGCTGATCTTCAATGTCGGAACAATAAACGGTGATACGGAGGCAATAATTCTGACCGTCAATGTTCGATATCCCGTGACAGCGGATCAGGATCAAGTCTACGGCGCCATGCTGCCGCTTATCCACAAATACGATCTGGGTCTCGTGAAGCTTGATCATAAACCGCCTATATACATACCGGCCGATGATCCTCTCGTCGAAACGCTGACGGATGTGTACCGCAAACATACAGGCGACGCGGAAAGCCGTCCCGCCGTTATAGGCGGCGGAACATACGCGCGAGCCGCGAAAAATATCGTCGCGTTCGGCCCCGGCTTCCCCGGCGAACCCAAACTCGAACATCAAAAGGACGAATATATCTCCGTCGAAAATCTGATCAAGCTGACGAAGATATACGCCGAAGCGATTTACGCGCTCTCGGCCGGTTAATCACGCGCGGGTCGTGAACCCGTTGCCGTGCATTTCCGATATGCGGTTGCCGAGTTCGTCCTCGACTGTCACGCGGTACACGGACATCGTGCGGCCTTTGGACAGGCAGACAGATTTGGCGGTCAGCCGGCGCCCTTTCGGAGCTTTCAAATAGGAAATGCTGCACGACTGCCCCACCGTCACGCCCACGTCCGCGCCGCACAGCCTATGCAGGTTTGAATGCACGGCAAACGTAAGGTCGGAGAGCGTGAATATGGCGCCGCCCTGCACGGCCCCTCCCGCGTTCATGTGTATGTCGCGTATGTCCATGCCGCACACAACCTCATCCTCGCTCACGGTCTCTATTTCTACTCCTGCGTTCATAGCGAAACGGTCGGCCTTAAAAAAATTCCTGATTTTGTCGATATCTATGTTCATGATTACCTTTCGGGCGAAGCGGCTTACAGGTCGTTCGTGCCGGCGCAGGCATTCTGTGCTTGTATCAATAAAGCAGAAAAGCTTTTTCGCCGTTTTGGAACCTTTTGCACGTTGCTGCAGCGTCGCAGAGCACGCAGTTTCTTGACAGCTTGTCGGCTCTGTAAAGGATATCTGCCAAGGGCGAGGCAGCGCTTCCGGCCCTGTGATCTTCTATGGCTTCGGTTATCGTTTCTCGCTCCGTCTTCGTAAAACCGTGCCTTGCGAGGATTTTTTCGGCTATTTTACTGCCCGCGATCGCGTGGTCGGTTCCGTTTTCGTATTCTGTATGCCTGCCTATGTCGTGCAGCAGGCCCATAGCGTACAAGAGCTCTTTGTCCGCGTCAAAATTCTCCTCAAGCGCTATAATGCGGGCGAGTCTCGCGACGTCGAGAAAATGCGCCGGGTCGTGACGGCAATAGATTCTGTCGGCCTCCGCCGCTCGAATCCGATTTACACAGAGCAGATATTCGGGGTCATTCAGGATGTCGTTAATTCTTTTCATACTTCATACTTTGCGTATCCTCTCCCCGCTGAAGCCGGACATTATATCACTTATGCTTTTGCCGGAAATGACAAGTCCGGGCGATATCTCACGGAGCGGAACCATCACAAATGCCCTTTCCGTCATTCTTGGGTGCGGTATTATGAGACCTTCCGCGTCAACGCGTTCATCGTCATACAAAAGTATGTCGATATCTATGATTCTGGGGCCGTTTACAATCGTCTTGACCCTTTTCATGCGCTTTTCCGTGCTCTGTACAAAGCGGAGAAGCCCGTTCGGAGACAGGTCTGTTTCGGCTTCGACAACCATGTTCAAAAACCACGGCTGATCTTTGAATCCGACGGGTTCCGTTTCATAAAGGGAGGATTTTTTAAGGATTGTTATCTTTTCCGACAGGCAATAAAGGGCCTGTTCGAGGTTGCTTTCCGTGTCTCCGAGATTCGTTCCGAGACCCAAGTATATCCTGCTCATTTCTGCCTTTCGCGTTCGATTTCCACCCCAAAGAAGTCGAAGAGTCCGGGGACGGGCGCTTCGGGTTTTTTAACCCTTATTCGTATCTCGCGCACCTGCGGATAACAACAGAATATTTCATTGCAGAGCCTTTCAGCCAAGGCTTCGAGCAGGTCAAAACATTCATTCGCGACGACTTCCTTTATAGTTTCATACACGGCTCCGTAATTTACGGAAAAGCTCAGATCGTCGGTTTCTCCGGCTTTTTTCAACGATAGGCCGAGGTACGCGTCCACGAAAAACCTCTGGCCGAGGACTTTTTCTTCAGGTAAAACGCCGTGATGACCGTAAAACGCCATATTTTCCATTATGATCTTATCCATATTGTCTCGTTACTATCGCGTCAGCGACCTTTGCCGCGCGGGCATTTGCCAAAACATTATGCACCCGCACGATATCAATCCCCTGAACGATTCCCAAAACGGTTGTTGCGACTGTTCCGTCGTCCCTGTCCTTTGGGGGAACATTCAGTATCTTCCCGATCATGGATTTCCTCGACGCTCCGAGAAGCACCGGATAGCCGAGAGCTTTGATCTCGCCGAGCCGTCCCATCACGTGCAGGTTTTGCTCGGGTGTTTTCCCAAAACCCAAGCCGGGATCCAGAATTATGCTGTCCTTCTTAACGCCCGCTTCCGTCGCAATCCTGACGGATTCCATAAGAAATACAGTGATTTCTTCTATTATATCCCCCTCGTACTCCGTACCGTTTTTGTTGTGCATCAATATCACGGGGGCGCCGTATTTCGCGGCTGTGCCCGCCATATCCTTGTCCCCTTGAAATCCCCAAATATCGTTGATGATATGAACCCCGTTTTTTATCGCTTCCTCCGCGACGTCGGCCCTTATCGTATCGAGCGACAATACCGCGTCCGTTTCGCGGCTTAGCCTTTTGACGACGGGCATAACCCTTTCAAGCTCTTCCTCGGCGCTTATTTTCACGTGGCCGGGTCTCGACGACTCGCCGCCGATATCTATGATATCCGCGCCGTCTTTCAGCATAGCCTTTGCGTGCTCTGCGGCCCGCTCTTCCGAGACAAAGTCCCCGCCGTCCGAGAACGAATCGGGCGTGAGATTCAGAATGCCCATGATCAAGGTTTTCTCTCCGAATACTAATTCCCGGCCGAAAAAGCTCATCTTTTTTATGTGAGAGGATAATACCGTGCTTTTTTTATCCATAAGCCCTCCCTAATTGCGGTTGATCATTGAAATAACCTCGGCGCGCGACTTGGAGTCCGTCTTGAATACACCCCTTATCGCGGATGTTATCGTTTTGGAGCCGGGCTTCTTCACGCCCCTCATGGTCATGCACATATGCTCCGCCTCGATCACGACGATTACACCGTACGGCTCAAGTTTTTTCATCATCGCGTCGGCGATAGTGGCCGTGATCCTCTCCTGAAGCTGCGGTCTCTTTGCGACGGTTTCCACGACCCTTGCCAACTTGCTCAAACCGGTAAGCTTGCCGTGTTTTGGAAGGTAGGCCACATGGGCCTTTCCGAAAAAGGGCGTCAAATGGTGCTCGCACATCGAATAAAAAGGGATGTCCTTTACGAGAACGAGCTCCTCGTATTTTTCATCCTGAAAAAATATTTCAAGATCCTTTTCGGGGTCTTGGCCGAAGCCCGAAAATATTTCCTCGTACATTTTCGACACCCTCTTAGGGGTGTCCGCAAGCCCCTCCCTGTCCGGATCCTCCCCGATCGCGAAAAGTATCTCCCTGACGGCCTTTTCTATTCTCTCCCTGTCCATGGATAAACCACCTATCTCATTACTGTTCAAAGGTTCAATCAAGACTACTCAAATGCCGTGTTACTATTGTGTTTTCAGCATGGTCTCAACTTTCCTGTATACACAATCCGCTTTTTCCGAGCCGATTTTCTCGATTTCGTTCAAACGGCTTTCAATTCTGTTTTTTTGTTCCGCGTCCCTCATGGTTTTCGTATTGATCAGAACATTAAGCCGCGCTCCCTGCAGCGCTGCTTTGCAGAGGATCACGCCCACGCCCACGTCGCTGATTGCGAGCGTATTTCCTATTTTCGCATATTTTTCGTGCAAGTCAATCGCTTCCAAACAGCATTCCGCAATTTCGAGCGGTGTTTCCGCCGCCGCGATCAAGGCCTGCTGAATCGCGTCGTTCCTTGCATGCTGCTCTTCTTCGGCGGCATGGGGCATCCTGTAGGCTGATGAAAGAATAAGAAACGCCTCCGCATCTTGATTTACCAAGGTTTTAAAGCGACCGGTCAATTTCTGCGCACGGTTTGTCAGCTCTTGAATATCATACTGTACCGCGGCGTATTTCTCTTTCCCCAAAGTGAGATTGCCCACCATAGCGCCAAGGGCCATGCCCAAGGCGCCCGCGTAAGCGGATGCTCCTCCGCCACCGGGTACGGGTTCTTTTGACGAAAGCCGGTCTATGAACTTGCTGCAAGTCAATTCCAACATGATATCACCTTTACGGCCTGCCGGCTGCCGCGATTATTCGGACAGTACTTTGATATAATCCGGGAATTCCCGTTCCGCGTCCGAGGAATACATGAGCAGCGCCCTGTCTCCATCCCGCTCCGTCTCCGAAAAGCCCATGAATTTGTACGTGATGTACATCGCGCGGTTCCTGTCTGTTTCCAAGAATTCGGCAAGCAGTTTTTTGCGATTCGCCGCGGCTTTTTTGATCAGAAAGACGAGCAGCGTTGATCCTATGCCTTTCGACATGACGCGGCAGGACATGATCAGCAGCTTTATAATATAAGAGTCGTCGGTTTTTTCCAAGAGCACGAGACCGATTTTTCCGTAAGAGCCAAAGCGGTCAGACAATTCGGCGACCAAGAATATATGATTCCCGGAATTTATAAGCGCGCGCAATTCTTCATATGAGTATGTATAACCCGTCGCATTCATCTGGCTCGTCCGCAGCGTAAGTTCCTCTACCCTTTGCAAATCCTGTTCCGAAACGGGAGCGATTTTCAATTCCATGCTCAGTGAACGCAAAAAGGCTTCACTGCTCCCCGTAAAACCGGTTTCGGCTTTTCGCCTTATGATTTCGTCGCGGTACATGGTTCTTCTGTTGACGGCGTCCTCAGTGACGAAGACAGGCTTCAGCCTATCCATGTCCGGGATTTCGAGGTAACGCGCGGCGTCTATGACGAGCACCTCCGGCAGGTGAAAACTCACTTCTTCACGCTCCGATTTGCTGTCGTCCACAAACGCGAATGTATCGACGCCGATGTTCAGCGCGTCGGCGATCTCACGGATGGACGTCGCCTTCGAGTTCCAGTTGATGCGCGGGTACAGGAAGAACTCATCGAATCCGAATTCTTTCAATTTCGCGAAAGCCTCATCGTGGTCATTCTTGCTCGCGACTGACTGCAATATGCCGCGCCTGTCCAGTTCTTCCAAGACTTCGCGGATACCGTGTTTGGGTACGAGCGCGTCCCCGTACATCAGGACGCCTTTCCAAACGGTACCGTCCAAATCCCAAACCACACATTTGATTTTCTTTTCGTTTTTCATTTTCGCTCCGACGGATTACACCGCCCCCGGCCTATTTATCCTTGACCCTGCAATGACGTAACCGTACCCACAATGGCATCGACGCTTCTGAAATTGTCCTCCTTGATCAACTCGTTCGGAATATGAGTCTTGAATTCCCTTTCGAGAAACATGATCAGCTGCAGCGCGAACAGTGAATCCACGAAACCCTTCTCAAAGAGATCATCCTCATCCGCAAGTCCGTCTGTATTTTTGTTTTGCGCCAAAAATTTCTTGATTTTCTCTCGCATTTCTCATCCCTTCATAATACTATTCCGAAAATTCGGCAAGCGTTTCGATGATGTCCTTGGATTCAGTCGTCCTGTTTATGCGCTTCATGGCCAATAAGCTCTGCGGAATTCCTTTGATCAAGCAATTGATCCCGGGTTCGATGGACAGTGTGACGGAAAATCCCGTTTCGATCAGCAGGGCTTCCGTCAATTCGCTGTAAAAGCCCATCGGATAGGCGTATACAAATACGTCGGCGCCTATATTTTTTTCTGCTTCCGTCTTAGATTGTAACACATCCGCTCGGAAAACTTCAATATATTCTCTCTCGCCTTCTCCCTTTTTTGGCAGCACGCCGTTCCTGAATGTCTGCGGATCCTCAAGCGGCAAGCTGTCGTGCATGGCATATGAGTGGCTCTGAAAATCCATAACGCCGGACGCGTACATCTCACGCGCTTCCGCGTAACTGAAATGCGGAATAATCGGCTGAGACGTATCCTTATATGTGGATTTGCCGACGGAAACGCCGATCATGTTGACGACGCCCTTCATACCGAATTCCTTTAATATCTCATAGGCAAACAGATAATTGCTCCGATAGCCGTCGTCAAAACTGATCACTACAGGTTTTTCCGGCAGTTCTGTACCGCGTTCCGCGTAATCGCGCACATCCGCAAAGCTGACGGCGGTGTAGCCGTTTTCTTTCAGGGCGAGCATATCCCGTCCGAAGCTTTCGGGCGTGACGGCGGCGCCGTCCGTCGATTCCGACAAATCGTGGTACAGTAATATGGGGAGTTCCTTCGTGTAAAGCGACGGATCGGGCGCGCCTTTGTCCGTAAAAACGTCCGCGGCGCGGACGTCCGCGTTTTCCTTCGTCGTCAGCTGCCCTAAGTCCGCGGGCACATAACGCCGAGTATCGCCGAATATACGCGCTAACACAGCATCGCCCACAGAATTTCTGAAATGATAGGCGTCGTAAAAATATCTTTCATCGTAACTGATCGAAGAATACCCCGAAAAATCCCAAAACTCGGTAACGTCGGCCAAGGCCTCCCAATATCGCAGTAATTCGTCGTAGCGGTAATTATTCATTTCCTTGTAATAGATAGGCATCATCACAAGTTTGAAATCCACACCCCTTTCGTCACAGAGCCGTTTTATTTCCGCGACGTCGGAGACTGCTTGATCCGAGAAATCCATAGTTTTGTCTGTCAGGTCGTACTCGAACGCGGGATTGTTCCTGCGAAATTCTTCCAAATCGCCTATGGACTCCGCATCGCGTCTTGTTTTGTTATAAACGCCGCTTTCCGGAACGAATACGTCGGTTGCCCCCGGAAGCAGACTCCTGTCGGCCATGGCGCTCAGCTTGTCCAAGCCGTAGCCGGGGTTGAGCAGGGCGTATTTCGCGTAAAACGGAAGCAAGGGTTCGCCGTCCGTCTTGGCGTGCAATTCGTTCTTGATCCCCTCATCGTTATAATTGTAGCGCGTCGTTTCCTCAAGGCCGAGCGCGATGATGATATTTTTGGGCGAGTATTGCAGGATAACGTACTCGGCTGTCTTCTTGATGTCGTACATGTCGCCGCCGTACATGATCATATTGTAAAAAGCGGCGTCGCCGTAATATTCGTTCAGCCGTTCTGCGGAAAACGACGCGGTTTTCGAGCAGCCGATTATATACGAATCATAAGCGCCGCTTCGTTCGTCCAGATAGGCGATCTTGGCCACGCGCGGATTGTTCGTCATGTCGAAGGCATACCAATCGAACAAGTGATCCCCAAAGACGCCGAAAGGATCCGCGGCCGCATTAAAGCCGATTACGGCCGAGCATGTTAAAACCATAAAAACAATTACACAAGATATCCATTTATTGATCTTCATCGTACTAACCTAAAATTGAAAATATAAAAATGACGATACGTTTGTCATAAAGAACAAAGAAACCGTAAGCAAGGCGCCCGTCCACAGAGCATAACGCAAATCGGGCCGAAATTTTTTCATATGCTCTCCCGCGTTTTCTGTGAAAAATATGATGACAGTTCCGATGAGAAGCGTTGAGAGTATCCGGATATTGGCCTTTCCGAAAGCGGCAAAACCGCTCAAAGCGCCCGCATCGGTCATGCTTCGCAGTGTAACGGCCGCGGCCGCCAAGCTGTGGCTGTCAAACAGCACACGCGTGAACAGCACGCCGGCCAAAGTCAGAATCCGGGCGGCCGCTTTGGGCAGCCTTTTGTTGTACAGCGTCATGAGCATTCCTGCGTACACGAAAAATCCGTTTACGATACCCCACGCGACGAAGTTCCAACCGGCGCCGTGCCATATTCCCGAGACCAAAAATGTGACCATAACGCCGGCGAACAGCTTGCCGGCGCGCTCCCCGAAACGGTAAACGCTGCCGAATACATATTCATTCAAAAATCCGGTCAAACTTATATTCCATCTGCGCCAAAAGTCCACAAAATTTCTCGCCTTATAAGGGGAATTGAAATTGATCGGCAGTTTGATTCCGAAAAACAAGCCCAGGCCGACGGCCATGTCGCCGTACGCGGAAAAGTCAAAGTAGTATGCCAACGTGTAGGAAAACGTTGCGATCCACGCTTCCAAGAAGCCGCCGGCAGCCGGATCGACGTAATAACCGGCGGCAAAGCCTATCAGCGGATCCGCCAATATGACTTTTTTCGCGCAGCCTACGGAAAAGAGGAAAAGCGCCAGGCAGAAATCGTCCGGACGGAAGCGAAGCTTCTCACTTTCACCCATTTGATGTATTATATCGCCGTGTTTCACAATGGGCCCCATGATCAGGTAAGGGAAGAATGTGATAAAGGCCATGTAATCCCAAAATGCGTACCGCGTCGCTTTTCCTCGAAAGGCATCCGTAATATACGCGATGAGGTTGAACGTGAAGAAAGAAATGCCGAGAGGCAAACTTGTTTCCGGCGCGGCAAGATCGGTTCCAAAGAAGAAATTGAGATTTTCGATGAAAAAACCGCTGTATTTGAAATAACCGAGCAGACCGATATTCTCCAAAAGACCGATTCCGAAAAACAAGGCTTTTGCGCGTCTTTCGGCGTTATCGGCAAGCAGCAGACGCCCGACGGCAAAATTGAAAAGGGCCGTGAACAGAAGAACGGGAAGAAATCGCAGACTGCCTTGGGCGTAAAATAACAGCGAAGCGATAATGAGACAGAACTTCGCAGCGGAAACGCGCTCCGATTTTATTAAAATCCGAAATACGGTAAGTGTGATCGGAAGAAATATCAATATGAATTTATATGTGGAAAAGATCATTAGGCCTCCTTGGCCTGTACCTCCGCCAGACGTTTCGCGAAGCAGGAGCATCTCGTTCCGTCGTCGCGCGTTCCGGTATCCTTGCATTCCTTGCACGCGTATTGTATATCCATGCAGTCGAGACGAAAGCCGTGTTCCGTCAGAAACACGGCGCGCTCGGATTGCATATCCGATATTTTGCGGCGCAGAGCCTCTGCGTCGCCGCGCGCGTTCCCGGCGCCCGAAAGCATTGCTTTTGATCTGTCTATGTTGAGTCTGCGAATATCCTCATCTATGCGCTTGAGCTCCGGCAGACGGGCATAGAGCTCCTGTCTGCGCGTATCGGCTTCGCGCTCGGCCTTTTCCCGCAGCGCTTCATACCTGCCGAGCACATCCGCAAGCTGTTTCTTGCCGCGCTTGGCCGGGCCCGGTTCGGCAGCGCCGCCATGCCCTTTTTCAGCCCAGTCTTTCATTATGGAATTGATGTAGTTTATATTCGGACTCGTGATGCCCGAAGATCGCTTGCATGCCTCAAGAACGGCGTCCATATCGAAACCGAGCCCATCAAACCAATGATCCATGATACGACGCTCTTCCTCTGTGGCGTTGCGCGCCATACCGAGAGCCTTGAGAACACGCCTGTACCGGTAATGCCTATTGTCATTTTCTTCCAGATACTTTTTAACCTCTTCGACCGTGCGAAGACCTTTTTCCGTCCAAGAGCTCACGATTTTGCCGACGTAGTGAGTTCTGCGCCCCGGCGGCGGCGCGTTGTTCTTGCGTTCCGCCGCGTAGCGAAACGCGAATATGATGACAGGGGAAGCCGCCCCCAAATCCGCCGCCCAAGACGCAACGGCCTGCAAATCCTCAGGCGAAAGCGGCGCGCCGACCACACTTTCCACCTCGCGGCACATAGCGCGCAACTCGTCGTCGGCCAAGAGATCTTTTATGCCTTGAGCAAGCCCGTCGGCGCGTCGCCTGTCGGTCGCTTTGGCTTTACGCCCGCCGTAGACCATGGCTTTGAGATTCAAAAACTCCACCTCATAGCGCAAGCGGTTCTCCGGGTCTTCATAGTGCTTTCGTATTACACCGAACTCCTCCCAATATGACCAGGCCTTGAGTACGTCCTCTATGGACAGGGAGAGATTTTTCGCCACGTCCTCATTGCGCATGATCAGGCCGAGCTCCGCGTACATGAGCGCAAAGAGATACACCTTCACATAATCGCCGGGCGCGCCGGTCATCATCTCGTTGATAAAGATGTTCTCCACATGGGTGTCGTTCAGATAGTATTCGGTTGGCTGTTCTTTTTTGAAGTTCACCTAAAAGATTTCCTCGCGGATGATCGTTTGCTCCCTGTCGGGCCCGACGGAGATTATTTTTACGGGCACGCCTGTCATCTCTTCCACGGTTTTGACGTAGTTTCGCGCGGCTTCGGGCAGCGAGTCAAAATCGCGGCAGACCGAGATATCGCATTTCCAACCCGGCAGCGTGATATACTGCGGAACACAGGCGTCGAGCACATCCAAGCTTGCGGGAAAATCGGAAAGAGTCTTTCCCCCGTACTCATATCTTTGGCAGAGCTTGAGCTCGTCGAAATCGCTCAGCACGTCGAGCAGCATAAGCGCGAGACACGTCGTGCCGTTGACGCGCGCGGAATAGCGTACGACCACGCCGTCGAACCAACCGCACCTGCGCGGTCTGCCCGTCGTGGCGCCGTATTCATGACCGATCTCCCTTATGCGGACGCCTGTTTCATTGTCGAGCTCCGTAACAAAGGGCCCTTTGCCGACGCGCGTCGTATAGGCCTTTGTAATGCCTACGACATGCTTGATTACGCCCGCTCCTATGCCCGCGCCTGTCGTGAAGCCGCCCGAGATCGGATGTGAACCGGTAACATATGGGTATGTGCCCAGATCAATATCGAGCATGGATCCTTGAGCGCCTTCGAACAGCACATTTTTATCTGACTGTACAGCTTCGTAAACCATGACGCCCGTATCGCGTACGTAGGGACGCAAACGCGCGGCGTAATCCGTAAATTTCGCGAGTATATCCGCTTTGTTCACGGGCGGCGCGCCGAAAAGAGTCTCTATAATACGATTTTTGGCGTCGATTTGCGCCGCCAATTTTTTGCGAAAACCGGCTTCGTCGAGCATATCGCAGACGCGAAGACCGCTGCGCTCGACTTTGTCCATGTACGCGGGCCCTATGCCCTTCCGCGTTGTGCCCAGATCCCCGTCGCCTCGCGCCTCCTCGTACAGGGCGTCGAGCGTCTTATGATAGGGAAGGACAAGATGGGCTCTGTCGCTGACGAATATGTTATCGGTTTTGACGCCGTCTTTTTCGAGTGCGGCGAGTTCATCAAAAAAGCCCTCCGCATCAAAGACGACGCCGTTGCCTATGATATTCACGGTGTGCTCGTTCATTACGCCTGAGGGAATCAGATGCAACGCGTATTTTTTGGTTCCGATAACGACCGTGTGCCCCGCGTTGCTTCCTCCTTGCCCTCTGACGACCATGGCGGCCTTTTTCGCAAGGTAGTCGATGATCTTTCCCTTGCCTTCATCTCCCCATTGGGATCCTACTACTGCCAATGTAGCCATACTCTCTCCTTTAGCGGTTTGACTGTTAAGTTTTTAAACGGTTACGTCTTTGACTGTTACCGTTTGAATTACGTTATCAAAAATAATCTTTCTCGGAATCGCGCGCGCGGTCGGCGAATTTGGTGTAACGGCCGACCCACGACAGATCAACTTCGCCTGTTTCGCCGTTTCTGTGCTTGGCGATGAGTACCTTGCAGACGTTGCTCGGCGTGGCGTCCGGCGCATCGGAGTCTTCGCCGTAATAATCCTCGCGATGCAGGAATATGATAAGATCCGCGTCTTGCTCTATGGCGCCCGAGTCGCGCAGATCCGACATGACGGGTACCTTCCCCTTGCGTTTTTCGACCTCTCGCGAAAGCTGCGACAGTACAATAACGGGACATTCCATATCCTTGGCAAGTTGCTTCAGTGTACGGGAAATAACAGCGATCTCCTGATTTCTGTTTTCTGTCCTGCCGGTTTCCGACATCAATTGCAAGTAGTCGACGACGACCAGATCAAGTCCGTGCTCCGCCTTCAACCGTCTCGCCTTGCTCTTCATATCCATAACGGAAATGTCCGACGTATCGTCGATAAATATGTCGGTTTTTTGAAATACATCTATCGCTTCGTCAAGACGAATCCACTCATCATCATTAAGTTTGCCGTCGCGCAGACGCGAGAGCTCTACGTGGGATTCGAGACTCAACATCCTGTAAATCAACTGCTCCGCAGACATCTCGAAGCTGAATATCAGTATAGTCGCATCCGCGCGAAGCGCCGCTTTATGCGCTATATTCAGCGCGAAAGCAGTCTTGCCCATACCGGGGCGGGCCGCAACCACGATCATATCGGACTTTTGCAAACCCGAGGTGCGTTTGTCCAAATCCGTGAAACCCGTCGTCAGCCCGGTTAAGCCCTTTATATTCGCGATTTCATGAATGCGATTGTTAACGGCGAAAAGACCGGTCTCGTCGTCGATTCTTATGTAATCCTTGTGCTGTCTTGCTTGGGCTATCTCGAAGATGCGATGTTCCGCGTCGTCCAAGATATCACGCATTTCGCGGCTGTCGCGATAGCTGTCTTCCATGATCTCCGAAGAGACTTTGATAAGACGCCTGAGTACGGCCTTTTCCGATACGATTTTCGCGTACTGTTCCGCGTTGGCTGTGGACGGTACTATAGACGAGAGCGAGGCGATATAGCCCCGTCCGCCCGCCATATCGAGCGACTTTCTGCGCTTCAGCTCATCGGAAACGGTTAGGGTGTCCACAGGCGCGTTCTTTCGGCAGAGTTCCTCCGCCGCACGGTATATTTCCCTGTGCGCGTCACTGTAGAAATCATCCGATTTCAAGATCCTCATGACGTTGGACAGGGCGTCTTCGTCGAGCATAAGAGCGCCGAGCACGGATTTTTCGGCGTCGTCGCTGTGCGGAGGGATGCGCTCGTTCACGCGCCCGCCTCCACATTGACCTTGAGCGCGGCGCTGACGTCAGGGAAAACTTTGATCTCGACGGAAAATTGTCCCGTGGCTTTGATAGGACTGTCCAACGCGATCTTGCGTTTGTCTATGTTCAGTTTGTGCTGCTCCGCGAGCGCGTCGGCGATATCCTTGGATGTGATTGAACCGAACAGCCGGCCGTTTTCGCCGGACTTTGTGATTATTTTAACGGACATGCCGCCTATCCGCTCGGCGAGTGCTTTTGCCTCCGCAAGATCCTTCTTGTGTTTCTCTTCATTAAGCTTTTTCTGCTTTTCGAGACTCCTGATGTTTCCGGCCGTCGCCTCCGCCGCGATTCCTCTCGGAATCAACAGGTTCCTCGCGTAGCCGTCACTGACCTTTATCACGTCGCCCGCCTTGCCCAAATCCTTATGATCCTGCTTCAGTATTACTATCATATTGAACGCCATCCTTTCAAACGACCCCGCAGGAAGCTTCTGCTATAATACCCCGCGGCTTGTCACAAGGTCGTTTATTATGTTCCGCAAACCGGCCGTGGCCTCGTCCGCCGTGATGCCTTTGATTTGCGCCGCCGCAGTCGTCAGATGCCCGCCGCCGCCAAGTCTCTCCATTATCTGTTGAACGTTTATTTCGCCGAGCGAACGGGCGCTTATCACCACCTCGTCGCCGGTTTCTCCTACAACGAAGCTTGCGCGAATACCTTTGATATCAAGCAATTCGTCGGCAGCCTTCGCGTTGATTATTTGCGCGTTTTCGTGACGGCCCTCGTTTCTCGAAATAGCTATGCCGCCGCTCAGAAATTCGGCGTTCGATATGATGTTGGCCCTCTGCCGAAAATCCTCCATATCGCTCTGCAGGTATTGCCGTACGACGGCGGTGTCCGCGCCGTTGCGCCTGAGCCAAGAAGCGGCTTCGAATGTACGCGTGCCGGTCTTGACGGAAAAGCTGTTCGTATCCACTATAATGCCGCCGAGCAGCATCTCCGCTTCGAGACGTGAAATGCTCTTTTTCTCAGCCATATACTGCATGATCTCGGCTATAAGCTCCGAGGTCGACGAGGCGGCGGGTTCCATGTAATTGAGCGTCGCATTTTCAATATATTCCTCAGCCTTTCTGTGATGGTCTATTACCACGGATTTCTCAGTTTTGCCGAGCAGGGCCGGCGCCTCCGTAAGGCTCGGGCGATGCGTGTCCACAACCACGAGCAAAGTGTTTTTGTCTATTATATCCGAGGCGGTCGCCGCGCCTATAAAAGCGTACTCGCCGCTCTTGTGCGCTTCCTTTTGAAATTCTGCCAATGACCGGTTCAGTTCTCCTATTACGATGAACGCGTCCTTGCTGCGGTTCATCGCGATCCGCGCAACGCCGACGGATGCCGCGAATGAGTCGATGTCCGGGTTTTTGTGGCCCATGACGATAACCTTCGAAGACTGATCCATGAGCTGCCTTATAGCGTGGGCCATGACGCGAGACTTGCCTTTGTTTCTCCGTTCGACCATCTGCAGCGTTCCGCCGTAATAATCGACGTGCATACCTCTTTTGACTACGGCCTGATCACCGCCCCGCCCGAGCGCGAGATCAAGGGCAAACGTCGCGTATTCGTCCGTTTGCTGCGGCGTCTTCCCGTCGAGACCGACGCCGATACTCAACGACACAGGAAAATCAGCGTCCGTTTCTATTGCGCGAGCCTCGTCAAGTATGCCGAATTTCTCGGTCGCGATTCTCTTGTAATGACTGTAATCAAAAACGATAAAGTATTTGTTGCTGTAATATCGGACAACGGAGGCGTTCATCTTCGCCGCCCATTGGCGAACGGTTTTTTCGATACCCGCAGCTGTCAAGGATTTTTTGTCGTCGGGAGAGCTCGAAATAAGCTCGTCGTAGTTGTCTATCTGAACGTGCGCAAAGCATTTGCGTTCGTTGCTGTACAGAGTTTTCAGATTCTCATAATCCGTTACGTCGATATAGCAGAGCATTACGGATTTGCGCGCGTCGTCGTCCAGGTATACAGGCAGCACTTTGTACGTCTGCTCTCTTAAGGACAGCAGAACGGGCTGCTGCGATTCGGTATCCGAAAATTCGCCGGAATATTTGCCGGTAAGCTGCACGATATTCGTCTTCATCACGACGACGGCGGGATAAAGCTCTCTGAATCTCGCGTTAGCCAACGTAACGACGCCGTCCGCGTCAGTCAAGCAGAGCGGCAGCGGATGATTTCGAGTCGCGTAGCGCGTAGTTTCGTCGATTTCACCGATAAGGCCGTCAAGATATTTTTCCATATAGCGGCGCAGCAGTATGCGCGTGATAAGGAAAAACAGCGTATAAAGCAGACCTACGGCGACAGCGCATGAAAGTAAAACCCACGAATTGGCGATATCGACAATAAAAACCTTATTGCACAGAAACAATAAGAGCGCCAGTACCGCTATCGCCGCCAATCCGCCCTTTATATACAAATCAGATATCTTCTTTACAATTCTATCGCCCATACCGGGTATTATATCATGAAATGAAAGATGCGGCAAAGCATTTTGACGTCACAGGGGGATTCATAAATTTATCGGTTTTGCGGTTTAGTCTTCATCGTCGTCGGCGCTCCCCGGTTCTTCGATCACGCGCGGGGTTTCTGCTTCGCTCAATTCTTCAACGCTGCGAAGGGTTTTGTTGATAGCCCTCGTTCGTCTGCCGACTATTTCCTCCAGCGTTTTATCCGCCGTTTGAAGTTGCTTTTGGGCGGTCTCAAGCGACTTCCCAAATTTTACAAATTCTGATTTTACCGCTCGCAGCGTATCCCATACTTCCTGCGACCGCTGTTCTATGGCAAGCGTTTTGAAACCCATCTGGAGGGAACTCAGAAATGCCGAAAGGGTCGTGGCGCCTATCGCCGTGACCTTATACTTGTCGCGTATCTCCTCAAAAAGCGCGGCGTTCTGCACTACTTCGGCGTACAAACCTTCGGTTGGCAGGAACATCAAGGCAAAGTCAGTGGTTTTAGGAGGCACGATATATTTTTCACAGATATCTTTGGCAAATACTCGTATTTTTGCCGCCAACGATTTGCGCGCCTCGTCGATCGCCGCTTTGTCTTCCGCATCCAACAATCGGTTGTAATCTTCGATAGGGAACTTGGAATCTATCGGCAAAAGGAGGGGAACGTCGCCGTTGCCCGGCAGCTTGATTACAAAATCAACACGCTTGTTGTTGCTGATTTCCACATTTATATCGTACTGAGTCGGCGTGAGAATGTCGGAGAGCAGTCTTTCAAGCCGGACTTCACCGTATGTGCCGCGCTCTTTGACATTGGTGAGAGCGTTTTTCAGGCTCTTGGCGTCGGCGGCGAGGTTCTTCATCTCGCCCAAACCCTGCTGTACGCTGTCAAGTTGCTTGCTGACCAGCTCAAAGGACTGCGCCAACCGTGTTTCGAGTGTCTTTTGAAGCTTCTCGTCCACAACGGCCTGCATCTGTTCGAGCCGCTTTTCATTGCTTTCTTGGAGCGATTTCATCTTGACTTCGAGTGTTGCGTTGACCTTTTCAAGGTTCTCCGTATTGCCGCGCTGAATCGAGGACAGACGGTCGTCGACCCGTTCCCCGAACTCCCGGAGTTGCTTGTTTATTTCATCGCGGCTCGACCGGAGTGTGCTTTGCGTCTGCTCCTGTATGGTCGAGAGACGGGCGTCAAGCCGGGCGGAAAACTTATCAAGCTGTTCGTTTGTTTCCGTTCTGCTCTCTTGCAGGGTTTGCCGGACGCTTTCTTGTATAACACCGAATCGTCGAAACTGTTCGGTCGCGCCGTCCGATATTTGCTTTGCCACGGTTTCGCGCATTTCCTCCGCGCCGGCGCCCAAGAGTTCGTTAATTTCTTTACGGTTCGACTTGCCCCTGCCTATGATTTGCAGCACAATCACAACCGCGATTAAGACTAATATCGCAATGCTGACAGCCATTTGCCAATCCACGTTTTATACTCCTTCCGGTCGGGTCTTTACCTCAATTACACGTCACATTGCCGTACGGTATCTTTCGTTCATATCATACATTATAGCAAATCAACTTCCGAAATGGTAGTATCAAAACGAGAGCGCCCCTTGTTTTTCGCAAGTACACGCGTTATAATGGGTCATGATTTGCATCAAGGCGGCGTGTGAAGCGAGGTTCCCGTGAAAGGTTCGCGCAGCAAACCGTCGACGGATATGCGGATCAAGAAAGGCGATGCGCGCATGGGGCTCATAGATTTGCACCTTCATACAAACAAATCGGACGGTCAGTATTCGCCGCGAGAGCTTGTGGGGCTCGCCGCGAAGCGGGGCGTTTCGCTTATGGCGATCACCGATCACGATACGACGGACGGCATCGCCGAGGGCGCCGAGGCGGCGCGCGAAGCGGGCATAGGCTTTATCCCCGGCATTGAAATCAGTGTAAGAGGGAATAATGAGCTGCATATCCTCGGTTATTGCATAGACTGCAAGAGCGCGGAATTGATTCGCATGAACGCGGAATTCGCGCGGCTCAGGAAACTCAGAGAGGATCGCATTCATGATTACCTGTCCGAGAAGGGCGTTTCGGTATCGCGCGATAAAGTGCGGGGTTACGCTACGGGCAATATAGTGGGCCGGCCTCATTTCGCCCGCGCCTTGGTGGACGCCGGATATGCCAAGGACTTCAGGGACGCGTTTGTGAAATATTTGGCAAGCCCTGAATTCTACATGATCGAGCGGCCCAAACCGACGCCGGCGGAGGGAATAGAGATCATTAAGGCGGCCGGCGGAGTGGCTGTTTTGGCGCATCCCGTGGTGACCAGACTGCCTGCGCGCGAGCTCGACGCCTTGCTTGCAGAGCTTGTAAACGACGGTCTGCAAGGCTTGGAATGCTACTACAGCTCCCACAGGCCGAACCAGATCAAGCTGTATCTTTCTCTCGCGCGAAAGCACAGACTTGTCGTCACGGGCGGTTCGGATTTTCATGGGGAATGCGTCAAACGCGACGTTGAGATAGGCCGCGGCGTGAACGGCTCGCTCGGTTTTAAGGACGCCAATATAGAAAAAAAGCTGCATAAACTGCAAAGGCGGCAAGTATGAACACAATTTTTAACAATAACGACGGCCGGATTTCGACGGAAGATACGGATGTTGACGTCTTGCGCGCCGAAGCGGCGATCTGCGCCGGCAAGAATATAGTGGTGAAGTACGGCGGCGCGGCCATGTCGAACGATGCGTACAAACGCGCCGCGATGCGCGACGTCGCCATGCTTTCGCAGCTTGGAATCAAGATTACGCTCGTGCACGGAGGCGGCCCGGAGATCGACTCGATGCTCAACAAAATGGGCAAGAAAGCCGTGTTCATTGACGGTCTCCGCTATACGGACGCGGAAACATTGGATATCGTCTGTATGACATTGGCCGGCAAGGTCAACAAGGAGTTAGTGGGATTGATCTGCGCCGCAGGCGGCAGAGCCGTAGGGCTGTGCGGCGCCGACGGCGCCGTCTTGCGCGTCGGCAAGCGGCGCGGGCAACCGGATCTCGGCTTTGTGGGCGATATAAGACAAACGGATACAGCCTTACTTGAAATGCTTCTGTCGGGCGGTTTCATCCCCGTGCTCGCAACGATAGGCGCGGATGATACGGGCTCGCTTTTCAACATCAACGCCGATACCGCCGCCGCCGCCGTCGCCGTCGCGCTGCGGGCCGAAAAGCTCATATCCATGACCGACGTTAAAGGCGTTCTTGATACTGACGGCTCGACGATCAAAACAATACGCGCCGGCGAAGCAAGGCGGCTTATAGATTGCGGCGCCGTAAGCGGCGGCATGATACCCAAGGTCGAATGCTGCGCGGCGGCCGTTGAAGGCGGGCTGAAGGAGGCGGTCGTTATTGACGGGCGCGTATCGCACGCCGTATTGCGCGCGCTGTCGCGTGACGGCGAAGGTACGAAATTCGTGAAATGTTAAATTATGAATAGGCGAAAGACGCCATAAAGCGCCGTTTTCGGCGTAACGGAGGTAAATATGAACCACGACGAACTGAAAAGTTTGGATCGGAAGACGATTTTGGGAACTTACGCGCGCAGCGACGTCAGTATCGTATGGGGACGCGGCGCTGTTTGCCGGTCGGACGACGGCAAGCGCTACATAGATTTCACGTCGGGCATCGGCGTTAACGCGCTCGGGTACTGCGACCCCGGCTGGGTCGAGGCCGTCAGCCGGCAGGCCGCCGCGCTGCAGCATACATCCAATCTTTACTATACCGAACCGTGCGCGCGATTAGCGGAACGCCTGACCGCGCGCACGGGGCTCAGCAAGGTGTTTTTCTGCAATTCCGGCGCCGAAGCCAACGAGGGCGCGATCAAAGCCGCACGTAAATACGGTCTCGAAAAACACGGCGCCGTGCGTCCCGAGATCGTCACGCTCGAAAATTCTTTCCATGGGCGAACGATGGCGACGGTATCGGCCACCGGCCAAGAGAGCTTCCACAAATTCTTTTCGCCCTTCCTTGACGGATTTGTCTACACGCCCGCCAACGACGCGCAAAAGCTGCGCGATGCCGTCAACGAGAGCACCTGCGCCGTTATGATCGAGCTTGTGCAGGGTGAAGGCGGCGTTATCGCGCTTGACGCGGGCTTTGTGCGGGAAGTCGCGTCGCTCTGCGTCGAACGCGACATACTGCTTGTCGTTGACGAAGTGCAGACAGGAGTCGGAAGAACAGGAAAATTTTATGCATATGAATATTTCGATGTGACGCCGGATATAGTGACGACGGCCAAGGCTTTGGGCGGGGGACTTCCTATAGGCGCCATACTCTTCGGCAAAAAGTGCGACGCCATACTCGGCCCCGGTGAGCACGGTTCGACATTCGGAGGCAATCCCGTGGTCTGCGCCGGCGGAGAGGTGATATTGGATCGCATGGATGAGAGCTTTCTGAAAGACGTTCGCCGCAAGGCCGCGTATATCACGGAAGAGCTCCTGAAAATACCGGCCGTTAAAGCCGTCAGCGGGCTCGGTCTTATGATAGGTATCGCCATAGAAGGCCGGAACGCGAAAGACGTCGTGGCCGAATGCGCGGAAAAAGGTTTGCTCATATTGACAGCCAAGGAAAAACTTCGTCTGCTGCCGCCGCTGAACATAAGCGAAGAAGAACTTGAAGAGGGCCTTTCGATACTGCGGGATACCTTGCGATAGGCGATAGCGGCAAACACAAAACCGTCCTTGCATTTAACGCCCCGCATAGGGTATAATTTAACCGTACGAATTGTGTGCGAAGGAGGTGAACATCGTTGGATATACCTGAGCGAAGTAGCGGCGACGATCACTTTATACGATCTGCGACCGGTAACGGATTATTCGGGTGTTCGCGCGCGGGGCGGTTTTTGACGCTTACGCGGGTTTTGCGCTGAAACTTGCGCGCGCATCGGGCGTCCGACCGGCGAAAACCGCTTAAAGCGGATTATTCGGAAAGGAAACGGCCCGATGGACAGCGAAAGGAATTTTGAAGGTATCGCGCAGGAGATTATTGCGCTGCTTGACGCCAAGAAGTACATGCGAGCCCGCGACAAGATATTGGGATTGTTGGAAGTCGACATGGCGGAGGCGTTGGAAGAGGTTATTGAAAGACTCGGCATAGAATACGCGGTCATACTGTTCCGCATGCTCCCCAAAGATGTTTCGGTAGAAGTGTTTTCCTATCTGCCTTCCGACGACCAATTGGCCGTCGTCAACGTCATTACGGACAAGGAAGTCAAATATATCATCGACGAGCTTGATTTCGACGATATGATCGACGTGCTCGAAGAACTGCCGGCGAACATCGTCGACAAGATACTCGAGAAGTCCACGAAGGAAGAACGCAAGCAAATCAACACGTTTTTGAATTATCCGGACGACAGCGCCGGCAGTCTTATGACACCGGACTATATCAGTCTGCAAAAGGACTGGTCGGTCGGGGACGCGATGGCCCATATAAAGAGGGTCGGCATGGACAGCGAGACGGTCTACACCTGTTATGTGAAGGATAGGGGCAGGAAGCTGATAGGTATCGTTTCGCTCAGAACCCTCGTGATTTCCGAACCCGAGACGCCTATATCCGGCATCATCAACGAGGACGTAGTCTATGTGAACGTCTATGACGATCAGGAAGACGTTTCGGAGATGTTCAAAAAATACGGATATTTGGCTATCCCCGTTGTTGACAACGAAATGCGAATCGTCGGCATCATAACAGTTGACGACATATTCGGGGTCATAGAGGAAGAGTATAGCGAGGACTTTGAGAGGATGGCCGGCGTTCTGGACTCAAGCGACGCCGAATACTTGGATATCGGAGTTTTTAAGCATGTCCGGAACCGGTTGCCTTGGCTCATGCTGCTCATGATATCGGCTATGCTTACAGGCGGCATTATACGCAGCTTTGAGAGACTGCTTTCCAATGTTATCAGTCTCGCGGTTTACTTGCCGATGCTGATGGGTACGGGCGGCAATTCGGGTTCGCAGTCGGCCACCTTGATCATACGCGGTATGGCCGTGGGCGACATAGAAATGCGCGACGCGCACAAGGTGCTCTGGAAGGAACTGCGAGTCAGTCTTATAGTTGGGCTTGCTCTGAGCGTGCTGAATATGGTCAAGATCATACTGCTTGACAGAGAAAACGTTTTGGTTGCTGCTACGGTCTGCGTTTCGATGGCGGTGATCGTAACGATGGCGAAATGTATAGGAGGCATGCTGCCTATGCTTGCCAAACGCGTGGGCATCGATCCGGCGCTCATGGCCGCTCCGATGATATCGTCGCTTACGGACATTTTGTCCTGTCTGACGTATTTCACGCTGGCGTCGTTTGTTTTGCGCCTGTGAAAGCTGTGTTTTTGTCAATTTCAAAGTACGGAGGAACTTAACGCGCGACAGAAATGTCAAACGGTAATAGCAGTTACTAATAGTAAACTGTGATGGAAGACAATGATATCAATTAATGTCGGATAACAAGCAATGACAGCAAATAACGAAGGTTCTCAAACCGTAACTGCGGAATATATTCGCGCGCTGCTGAGACCGCGCGCCGCGGACGCCCATAAAGGCCAATGCGGCAGGGTATTGATTGTGGCGGGTTCGCTTGGAATGGCGGGCGCCGCCGTACTTTGCGCGCGTGGCGCGTTCAGAAGCGGCGCGGGTTTGGTAAGCGTATCTATCCCGGAGGATTTTTTCCCTGTGATTCACGGAGGCGTGCCGGAGGCGACTTGCATCGGGCGTGATCTTGCAGGGCTGGATCTGTCCGCGTTCAGCGCCGTCGCTATGGGGCCCGGTCTCGGCAATACGGAAAATACGGCCGGGCTCGTGCGCTTTGTAATAAAAAGTTATAACGGGCCGCTCGTGCTCGACGCCGACGCTCTGAACGTTATAGCGGGCGATTCAATTTTAACGGGCATGCTGAGCACGCGAGCTAAAAAACCGGGCGGAGGCGCGGCTATTATCACGCCGCATCCCGGAGAAGCCGCGAGACTTCTCGGACTCGGTTCGCCGAGCAGACTCACGGAACGGGCTGAGAGCGTGCGTAACTTGACGGAGCTGACGGGCGCCGTCAGCGTGCTCAAGGGATCGAATACACTGACAGCTTCGCCGGAAGGCGCTTTGTACGTCAACAAAACGGGCAACCCCGGGATGGCGACGGGCGGCAGCGGCGATGTTCTGACAGGGGTTGTCACTTCGCTTGCGGGGCAGGGGCTCGGCGCTCTCGACGCGGCCTTGGCGGGCGTATATCTGCACGGTTTGGCCGGTGATAAGGCCGCAGAGCGAACAGGCGAATACGGACTTATGGCGTCGGATATAGCCGAGGCTTTGGCGCTTGCGATCAATGATACCGTGTATTCCAAGGAGGCGTAAATGGAGATCAGAATAAGCAGACGAACGGCGGTAATCTGCGCGGTCGTACTGACCTGCGCCGTTGCGGTCGCCGCAGCCGTCGCGGTGCGCGCGGCGGACGGCGCGCCGGGTTCCGAGAGCGATCCTGTAGTAACGAAGAGCTATGTGGATAAACAGCTTTCGGAAGCGGGCGGTGTATTCGTACCTTTGGAAGTATCGGCCGGCAAGAGGCTTATCGGCGGCGCCGGAACGGAGATAATTCTAAGAAGCGGAGAGGCTTCGGCTATAGGCAGCGAAAGCAACGGGATTTCCGATCTGACCGAGGGGTTGGATTTGCAGACGGGCGCGGCCGTGAGCCGGGATCACCTGCTGCTCGTGCCGAGGGACGACGGCCGGGGTCTGTCGGCGACGACCGACGTGTGGCTCATGATCCGAGGCCCGTATACGATTAACTGATTACGGCATTTCACGAAGGAAACTCGCTAATGACAAAAAGCTTTATAAAGGACAACGTCGTCCTGCTTATCGTGATCGCGGCGGGGCTGATCGCGGGCATATTCGCGCTCGGCGCGCGCGTCGGCGTCGAGCAAGGCGCCAAGAGCTACGACATCGTGGCTGATTTTCAGGAAATAGAGGCCATGGCGCGGCAATCGGACGAGGACGCCGCGTGGTGGCTC
>JAISBV010000004.1 GCA_031266025.1 Eubacteriales Family XIII. Incertae Sedis bacterium | reverse complement strand
CGCAATTTATATACGTCGCCCTCCGTGAGTATTCGCCATTTCCCTCCGGCCATATCCCGCACAAGTACGAGGATGCAATAGCTGCCGTCTGATTGCCTTACGTCCCAAGCGACCAGATTCTCGTTTGCGATACCGGAAACGAGACCTCCCTTTGTTTCTCCGTACAGTAGTATTTCGACGCGAGGATCAAATGTGCGTTTTCCGATATACTCGTTATCTGCGGGCGAGGGGAATCTGTCAGGGTTTTCTTCCATGTATACGTATACGGTATTGAAAAGGATATCCGTCAGTTCGTTTATGCCAAATCGGGGCGTTGGTATTTCGGAAGGGAAGCCGCTCCCCGTTCTTCCGTGTTCGACAAACGATTTTTCGTTTTTTGCGTGTTGATCGGCTATCCTTTTGTCCAAGGCGATGTCTTCCAAGCTCTTTTCTTCGTCCGCGTCCGGAGCGGTTTCGCCTGTAATCTCGTTGCCATCGTCCGAAGCGCCGGCATTGCCGGCTTCGTTCCCGGCCGCGCCGACTTCATTCCCGGATATGTCCGCCGTTGTTACAGACGAAGGCCCCGTTTCTCCCATAGCGACAAAAGCGGCGTAGCTGCTGCGACTTCCGGCAAAAAGACTCCCGCCTATTAATACGAATAGGCAGAAAGCGATAATGAGATCCTGTTTCATTGATAATATTTCTCCGTTTCGGCGTTCAGCCCGTTCCGGAATTAAAAAACGCCCTCCGGTTCCCTGTACACAATCATACAGGAAAGCAAAAGGCGATGTTATAAGATCGGATTGATAATTTATTAAGAAAAGATTAATTGTTACGCCGGGGCAGGGCAGCTTGAATTTCAAAATCAAATATATTATACTGTGTGTAAGCATTGCGGGAAGGAGTGTTGACTATGAACTGTTTGCGTCAAATCTTACCGTAGAATGCCGCGAATGCTAAGAACGCTAAGAATCGAAAAGAAAAGCATCGAAAGGCGGTGGGGAATATGCGGGAAATGCCTATAGGCATACAGGATTTTAAAAAACTGCGCAACGGTAATTATGCATATGTCGACAAGACGGCATATGTCTATAATTTGGCGCGTCTCGATACGCCTTTCTTCCTCGGCAGACCGCGGCGCTTCGGTAAAAGTCTGCTCGCTTCCACGTTGAAAGCGTACTTTGAGGGCAAGAAGGAACTCTTCGCCGGACTTGCAATAGAGAAACTTGAAAAAGAATGGATATCCTATCCCGTTATTCACATTGATCTGAGTATAGAGACATACGGAAATGTCGATGATCTGAGATCGGGATTGGACACGAATCTTCGGCGGTTTGAAAAGGTATGGAATCCGGACGGACAAACGACTGACAAGACGACGACCGCGCGTTTCTATGATCTTATTCAAACGGCTTGCGAAAAGTCCGGCCGCAATGTCGTCGTACTTATCGATGAGTATGATCGGCCGCTGACGCAGGCGATGGAGCGGGGTAAGGCAAACGACGAGATCAGAAGTGCGCTCAAGAGTTTCTACGGTGTATTGAAGGCCGCCGATCAATGGCTGCGCTTCGTACTGCTGACGGGCGTAACAAAGTTCTCCAAGGTCAGTATATTCAGTGATCTGAATATGCTGCGCGATATCAGCATGAGCGAACAATACGCGGGCGTCTGCGGAATATCCGCGAAAGAACTTGTAGACAACTTCGGGCCGGAGCTTGAAGCTTTGGGCGAGCATAACGATATGACATACGACGAGACCGTCGCCGAGATGAAGAAACGATATGACGGGTATCGGTTCGCGAAGCGCAGTGAAGGGATGTTCAATCCGTTCAGTGTACTGAACACCTTAGCCGATCGAGAGTTTGCGTATTATTGGTTCAAGACAGGTACGCCGACCTTCTTAGTGGAGCAGATGAAGCAAGGTAATTTCGATCCCTTGCGCTTTTCGGAGAATATAACGATTCCGGCGCGTTCGATAGACGACTATCGCGCCGGAGGCGACAATCCCATCCCTTTGCTTTACCAAAGCGGTTATCTGACAATAACCGGTTATGAAAAAGACCGTTACATCCTTGATTTCCCGAACGAAGAAGTACGATACGGCTTTCTGAACGAATTGTTGCCGGCATACACATACAGGCCGCAAGGACATGAGGAATTCTTTGCGGATTATTTCGTCGATGATCTGCGCGCGGGCAATGTAGGCGGTTTTATGGGACACATGCGCTCCTTTTTCGCGAACATCCCATACGAACTCAACGATCAAACCGAACGACATTATCAGCTCGTATTCTATCTCGTGTTCACGCTGCTCGGTCAGTACGCGCGAGCGGAGGTGCACAGCGCGATGGGCAGAGCGGACGCCGTGGTCGAAACGAAGGATACGGTATATGTATTCGAGTTCAAGCTGAACGGTACGGCGGAAGAAGCGCTGAAGCAGATTGACAGTAAAGACTATGCGCTTCCGTATGAAGCCGGCGATCGCAATATCGTGAAGATCGGCGCGGAGCTCGACAAGGCCACGCGTAATATAGAACGTTGGCTTGTGTCTCCGCAGATATAATGCGCCAACGTCCGAGAACCAACCCGCTTTGAACGACAGCTCCGCGGAACGTGGCATGATCGGCCCCGTGACTGCAAGCTATACACCGCCCTTTTAGGCGGATATTCCAAATTATACATTTGCGCGATTGTTGTCTGATATAATATTACATATACGAGACTGTGTGAACCGGTGATTCAAAATGAAACAAAAATTTGCGGCTTCGGTTCTTGCTGTTTTTTTATGCGTTGGCGGCGGTGTGTCCGCATCTGCGGTCGAGGACGCCCCGATCCCGAACCTTGATACGATTATCCCCGAGATAACCGTAGAAATTCCCGAAATAGAGGGCCTACGGATAACTATGGCCAATGTTTACGCAAAATACGGTCGTGACATAAGCCCCAATGGTAGTATCACTTATACCTTTGTGTTTCCAACGGACATCGGCGGAAACACCGTCAGTTTTAATCAAGATGTAGTCAGCTTTGGAATAGGTACGGTTCCGTTGAAAGCCGGTGAAAAATA
>JAISBV010000018.1 GCA_031266025.1 Eubacteriales Family XIII. Incertae Sedis bacterium | reverse complement strand
AATGTGATCTTGTCAGGCACGACGCCCGTCATATTGCTGCCGGCTTGGTAGTAAGGACTGGTTCCGGCGGGCACCGCTCCGATGGCTACCGCGCTCGGTGAAACGGTGAGCGTGAACGTACCGCCGCCGCCCCTCGTATAAGCCTCAAAGCTCGCGCCGACAACCGTAGGATTCTTTTCATCGCCCGTCAAACCGCCGATCCTGTCTGTGTTGTAAGCGTCATTGCTGTCCAGTCTCACGAAGTCTTTCAATACGCCGTCTTCGCCCATCCTGAATTTGATCATCGTTTTGTCGGCGAAGGTTCCGTAGTTGCTGCCGCCCGTGAGCCTATTTGTCAAAGTATCATCCGTAAAGTTCCATTCCGCCGCGGTGCTTGTACCCTGCGCAAGACCCTTTACGACGTCAACCCTGTCTGTTACCCAACCTTGGCTCAGTGTGTTGACCATCACAAATACATTCTGCGCGCCGGCGTCAACAGAGCTGACCAGCAAAGCCATAAGCTTGCCCTTGTCGTCCGTTATATACCTGAACGGCTGCGTGAGTTCTACGTCGAGCAGGTCTTTGATGCTTGCGAGAGCATAATTGCCCCTGCCGTCGTCGGTATACACTATCACGCTGCTGTCGATGATAATCCCGCTGTTCACTCCGTTTACGGTCAAAATCGTACCGGACTTGCTCACTTTTCCGTAGTTGCCGCTGCTTAGGACAGGGTCGCCTAAATGATTGTCTAACGGAGCCACGACGGAACTCAGCTTTCCTCCGGAGAGCGTGTATCGGAACAAGTGGGCGTTGAGTACGGTACTCGTTGTTTTGTAAACTATTCCTGCATTGGCGCCTGAAACAGCAAAATCTGTATTCGTTCCGTAAATGACTTCGTTTCCGGTCTTGTCGAATATCTTTACTTGCGGCTGATTATAGAATGTGTCTTCGGCGACAAGCACCGCGAAGTTGCCCTTGGACGCTTCGCCGAGCTGGAAGTCATAGATTCTGCCGTAGACGTCGAGCAGGGCCGTGCCCTCGTTGCCCGGCGTTTCCGTCTTGTCGCGGTCGTTGCCCGAATACGGCGCCAAATCGAGCACCTTGCCGCCTATGGTTCTCGTAGTGGCGGCCACATTGGTAACCACGCCGCTCTGTGTTTCCGTACCTACTTCGATACGCCTGATCTTTTTATCGTTATCCTTGTAGATGTAGATAACGTTGTTAGCCGCGATTTCGTCGATACTGTTCACGCCCACGATGTTATATCCGTAGTGATCCACCTCGTTGTTCACATCGAGCGGGAAGTCGTGCCCGTTGAACTTCTTGCCGTCGATCTGGCCGGATTCATACAGGAACGTATCACTGCGTCCCGGCAAATATTTCGCATCCCAAACTGCCACGGAACGCAGATCAAGGATAGTCACGCCGCTCACCTTGGCCGCGATGACCAGCATGGCATCATTTTCGTCGGCCGTAGTTCCGTAAAACTTAGTCACATACGGCTGGATCGCGCTTTGCGTTGTGGCGGAACCCTCGTCTTGGCCGTTAAGGAATACTCTTCTGACTTCGCGATTGGCGCCATTGGCCATATTTCCAAGGAATCTCACATCATCCATTACGTCACTGTCCAAATTGTAGACTGTACCGTCCACAGCTTTGAATTTGTCGAGTACGCCCGCGCCGGTATATGTGAATTTGCCCGCAAGGAATACGGTTTCGACCTCAGTCAGGGCCACTACTTCTCTATTGCCCGTGTTGGTTCTGTACAGTATGCCGTAGGCGCCGACCTTCGGGATAAGGTCTATCTTCGAAGAGGCTGCGTCGCCGTATGTTACAACGTTAAGTCCTTGAGAAGAGCAGTCCAAGCCCGTGGTCAACAGCGTGCGCGGAATCTGCGTACCGTTGACGCCGGGATCGTAGAGCAGCGTCACGAGTGAATTCGCGTCGACCTGCACAAGCTGCTTCGTCAGCGCGTTGTAGATCATCTGCGCCGCCGAAGCCTTGTTCATCTGCACGTCGTTGGCGACTTTGTCGTAGAGCACTTGGTTCTGGCCGAGAGCGACGTAGTTCGCCGGCCACTGACCGACCAATACGGACGCGTTGTCCGTGTAGCCGATAGCTCGGAGCACCATAGTCACGGCCTCGTTCGGGGTGATGGTTCTGCCCGGCATAGCGTTGCCGTAGCCGTCGCCCTTCATAATACCTCTCTGCTGCAGTATGGCGAGGTAGGGAACCGCCCAGCTGTAGCCCGAGGTATCCTTGAAGGTTGAATTGGTGTAGGACGCCAGGGCGCTGTCCGGAACCGCAAGAGCCCGCACGATCAGAGCCGCGAATTCCGCCCTGTTGACGGCCTTCTCGGGTTCGTAGGCGCCCTCCGGCGTGCCCGTCACGATGCCGAGGTCATAGGCGACCTGGATCGCTTCCTCGTTGGCGTTGTCCGCGACGTCGGTCAATCTTGGATCACCGGGCGCGGCGGATGCCACCGAGATGCAGCCGAGTATCAACGCAAGCGTCAATACCGTCATGATTAGCTTCCTCATAAAATTTCCTCCTTTTGGTAAGGTTTCTTCGAAGGGGATCAGACTTAAAAAGTTTTATTCAAATCATCTCTGTAATTGAAATAAATAGCAGAAAGTCATTGAAGGAGGTTATTGAAATGACGGTGCGCTTAGTGATTTTGCGGCAGGCAGTCCCGGCATGAAGCAGTTTGTGCATCTTACTCTTTGGCTTGTTTTTTCAATCACTGTTTTAACCAATCCGCAATTTCTTTTTAGAGAATTCTTAGGTGGCTACTTTATGTGAAGCATTTTATGATGCGCACGCAAAGAGGGCGGGTGAATATCACCTGCCCTCTCGTGATTTAGCTGTTCAATTTATGTCGGTTTCGATCCTGCCAATATAAGCTGTCCGAAATCAGTTGATCTTGATAATGATATCGTAACCGGTAACAATTTGTTACCGGTTTAAAATGACCGCACCCGGCGGAAAACCCGGATGCAGCCGACACGTAATCAGGATCGCCGGTTGGTAATTAAATTGACTGCTGCTCATGCTTTCTCATAGCTTCAAGCTCGATCAGGAGACTTTCCGGCGTCACTTCGGCAAGCAAGTTTTCTCGCTCTGCGGTATAATCGCCCTCGCCTCGATCATATTGTTGAATAAAATACACCATACCGACAGGCCCCAACTCTTTTGTTAACGCGTCTATACCCATCTTTCGAATTGCCCCGGGATTTCTGTAATCAATTGCCGTGTTGCCACTCATTTCGCATCACCTCCATATACCATGTAACAGGATTTGCCACCGTAATATTTAAATTCATTCGAATTGTATTGCGGAGAAAGACATCGTCCGTTGTCAAAAGAACGTCAACCTTTGAGATTTCTGCAACGGCCAAATGTAAACTGTCCATAGGTTTTATTCCATTTTTTTGAAATTCCAATGATCGACTGACCACCGCTTCATTCAATTTAAGCTTTTCTTCGGCCATGGACAAAAGCGCGAAGATTTTTTTCAATTTATCATTGTCGCGTGTTTTATTTAACTCCAATTCAACGGCTTCACTTGACACAAGCGCCCACTTGCCGGCTTGGCAACGGGAAAGTATCGCCAATACGGCGTCCGACTCGAATTGTATTCGCTCCTGCGTCAGGTCGTCAAACGGACGATTTAGACAACATACATCCAAATATACCCTCATGGCATCGATACTCCTATGGATCGTAGTATATCACATTCTCTAACCGTTAAAAATATCGAATATATAAATTTTAGTCAAGCGCAGTGAATTTTTAAAATAATGGTCGGATTTGATTTTGCGGAGCGTATGCAGTTTGCAGCAGTTTGCAATTGTACAAGGGAGCGGGTGATATTCACCCGCTCCCTTGCAATTTTTAGCTGTTCAATTTATGTCGGTTTTGATCTTGTCAATATAGGCTGTCCGAAATCAGTTGATCTTGATGATGATATCGTAAGCCTTCTTGGGATCGCTCTTGTAGAACGTGTAGATTCCGTTGCCCTCGTCGTTCTTGAAGTTGCCCTCGGTCGGCGCCATGGCTGTCCAGTTCGGGCCGTCCTTCTTGTAAAGCACGGTGTTGGCTTCAAACGTTACGTAGTTGAGCTGCGCGCCCGCATTGGTGCCGTACCATGCTCCGGGGGCAGCGAGCCTGAGTGTAAATGTGCCGCTTGATCCCGGCGTTATGAAATCGTTAACGCTGAACAGGGCCGCGCCCGTGATCGTGGGATTGGTTGTTATGCCGGTAGAGGAATCCAAATAAAGCACGTCTGCGCTGAGCACATTGTAAGCCTTAAGGATGCCGTCCTCACCTATTCTGAACTTGACGGGTTCCGCGTAGCGGCCGAGACCCAGAGCGGTGCGAAGCGCCATATCCAAGTAACTCCACGACTTGCCGGCGGCGTTCCTGCCGTCCGCGAAGCTGAGACCGTTCACAACGTCGACTTCGCCGCCGGCGTTATCCGAACCCTTTGTGACAGTGTTGATCATTACAAAGAGGTTCTGCGCGCCCGCGTCCTTGGTATCTACGATCAAAGCCCTGACGACGTTCGCCTTGTTGGCGTCCACTATGAATTGGAAGTCTTCCTCAATATCCTTGTCGAGCAGATCCTTGACGCTGCCTAAACCGTATACGCTGCCGTCCTTTACATATACGAGCGTGTTGCTGTCGAGCAGATAGTCGCCGTTACGACCGGGATAGGTTACGCTTTTGACGGTGAGAATCGTGCCGGACAGGTTTACATGCCCCTTCTTTCCCGGTTCAATATAGCTGCCCGTTCTGAGTTCGCTGACTTTGCCGCCCGAAAGCTTGTATTCGACCAAGACGTTGTTGATACCAAGTGTCGGACTGGGATTGTAGTTGGTGGCGCCATTATAAGTTATCGTGTCTTTCAGCGTGTATATGACCTCAGTGCCGGTCTTGTCGAAGAGTTTGGTCTGCACAGCGGCGAAACTCGGCTGATCTGCAAGGTATACCGCGAAGTTGCCCTTGGACGCGTCGCCGAGCCTGAAC
This sequence comes from Eubacteriales Family XIII. Incertae Sedis bacterium, assembly GCA_031266025.1. Lineage (GTDB taxonomy): Bacteria > Bacillota > Clostridia > Peptostreptococcales > Anaerovoracaceae > JAITLA01. The sequence goes on along the minus strand of JAISBV010000018.1, from coordinate 293 downwards.
GCGTAGGTTCTGCCGTATACGTCGAGCAGAGCCGTGCCTTCGTTGTTGATGTACGTCAGGTCATTCCATGTGCCGCTGTGGTGATACGGTGAATCCGTAAGCACCTTGCCGCCTATGGTTCTCAGACCGTCGGACTCGTTGATGTTCGTGATTGCGCCGCTCTGCGTCTCCGTACCGACTTCGATGCGCGCGATCTTCTTGTCGCTGTTCTTGTAGATATAGACTACATTGTCCGTCGCTATTTCGTCAAGGCTGTTCACGCCCGCGAGCGCGTAGCCGTAGTCGTCCACCTC
>JAISBV010000001.1 GCA_031266025.1 Eubacteriales Family XIII. Incertae Sedis bacterium | reverse complement strand
GATTAGGGGTGCGTTTTCTTCCTTTGCCGCTTCCGTGATTCCCTGCACGATCTCCATGTTGTTCACGTTGAACGCTCCGACGGCGTAGCCGCCCGCATAGGCTTTTTTGAACATTTCGGTTGTGGTGATGATTGGCATGGTTCAGACTCCTTTCGTTACGCAAAATGCGCTATCTGCCCGTCAGTATGTCTACTATCTCGGCGGGCGTGGCGCCTTCCGTTATGATGAATGTGCCGGCCTGCAGCCGCGTCGCCGCGTTGGCCGCGGAGAGCGCGTCGTAGAATTCGGTGTCGCTCTTGATCAAGCCCGAATCAAGCAGGTTTTTCGCGATCTGCGCGCCGGTTTCGCCGTAGGCGATGTAGAGTGAGTATCGAACGGGCTCGGCGGGCGGGGTCGCTTCTCCGCCGGGCGCGGTTGCTGTTGCGTCGCCTGTTCCGGCGTCGCCCGTTCCGGCATCGGCGTCGCCAGAGGCCGCGTCTCCGGTTTCGCCTTCATTCGATATCGCGTCGCCGTTTGCGGTGGGGCCCTCCGAGGTCTCGCCGTCGCCCGTGACGACGCTTTCGTTTTGATTATAGACGGAGCCGCTTCCGCTCGCGCTCGGATAGTCCAGAATGACGCCGATTCTGTCCCATATCAGCCCGGCGGCCAAGACTATTATGATTGCCGCCACGATCAAATCGTTCGTGTCGTAAAAGATATCTTTGATTTTCTGCATTACAGTCTCCGTTCGTGAGAACAGTGGGTCGCGCCCATGCGTCGTAAGATTCGCAACCGATCACATATAATATAACTGTAACACATTTCATAGACATTCACAAATGAAAACGGCGAAATTGTATTAAAAAATGATTACATGCTGTATTTGCGCGTTTCAATGATGTATAATAGCTTGAGAGTGCGGCGATGCAAAATTCAGAATATTACGGTTCAAAGTTTGAGCGATAATATCTGAAGTATGCCGTTGAGATGATATGCATGATAGTACTGACAATAACAAAAAATGAGGAAAATCAACGACTGGATCGTTTTCTGAAGAAATATCTGAGGAACGCGCCCCTGAGCGGCATATACAGGATTATACGCAAGGACGTGAAGCTGAACGGTCGGCGTGCGGATATTGACGCACTGCTCGCCGAGGGCGACCGCGTGACGCTGTATATATCCGATGAGACGCTTACCGAATTTCGGGCGCCGAAACCGGAATCCAAGGGCAAGCGGCAGTTTCAAATCGCTTACGAAGATGAGCGTGTGTTGATCGTGAGCAAGCCTTTCGGTCTGTTGACCCACGGCGACAGGGTCGAAAAGAAGAACACGCTGGCAAATCAGGTCTTGGGCTATTTGGCCGAGGGCGGCGCTTACGACCCCGGCGAGGAAAGGACGTTCGCGCCCGCGCCCGTGAACAGGCTCGATAGGAATACGACGGGTCTTGTGATCTTTGGGAAGACCCTCGGCGCTTTGCAAAGCCTGAATCATATGATTCGTGAAAGAGGATATATCAGCAAGCATTACCTCACGGTGGTAAGCGGCGAAGCGCAAGGCGAGTTAATTTTGCGGGACATGATGAATAAGGACGCGCGGCGCAACACGGTGAGCGTCACAGACCTGCGCGAAGCGCATCGTTACGCCGGGGGGAAGCTCATGGAAACAACGGCGCGGCCTGTTTCCGTATCAGGCGGTTTCACGCTTATGGATGTGGAGTTGATCACGGGCAGAACCCATCAGATACGAGCGCATCTCGCGCGGGCGGGCTATCCTGTGATCGGCGATCCAAAATACGGGGACGCGCGCGTGAACCAAAAAGTCGAGAAGAAGTACGGATTAAGTACACAATTCCTTCATGCCCACAGGCTTATATTTGAAAAGGGCGAAGGCGAGCTTGCCTATATCGAGGGGCTTTCGGTCGAGTCGCCGTTGCCGCGGCAGCTTGAGATAATAAAATTGGGACTTTTCCGAGGAGCGTCAGACAAAATTTCTTGAAAGGATCGGTTTCTCGGGAGCGGTGTTTTGCCGCCTTGCGGGAAACGACAGCAGTTATGAAAGAATGGATTCGTGATATAATTATCGCTGTCGCCGTCGCGGTTTTGGTAATGCAATTCATCAAACCGACCATAGTGAAAGAACATTCCATGGAGCCCACGCTCTATGAGAACAATTACATATTTTTAAGCAAACAACAATATACGTTCGCGGATATAGAACACGGGCAGATCGTTGTGTTTCGTTCGAACATAGAAACGGAAAACGGCGTGGACAAGCTGTTGATCAAGCGCGTTATAGCGCTCCCGGGGGATACGCTGTCCATATCGGAAGGCGCTGTATATCTGAACGGCAAGCTCATAGACGAGCCGTACATAAAGGAGCCTTTCACGAGCGGATATGTTGAGGAAATCACCATTCCGGACGGCAGCATTTTCGTTATGGGCGATAACAGACAGCAGAGTCTGGACAGCCGCAGCGACAGCGTGGGGCTTATTTCCACGGACAAGGTCATAGGGATGGCAGTCTTCAGAATATTTCCGTTCAATCAGTTCGGACGGCTAAGATAGAAAGCGGGCAATCGTTTTATCTGCTAATTTGTGGCAGCCAACCGATTGCAACGGTGGCGACCATGAAACAGAGAAAGATAATAGCCAACAACAAAAAGGCCCGGCATGATTATTTCATAGAAGAAAGTTATGAGGCCGGCATCGTGCTCACGGGTACGGAGATAAAGTCGCTGCGCGGGGGACGGGTCAACCTCAAAGAGAGCTATGCGAAGGTTGAACGCAACGAGCTCATTATCTACGGTATGCACATCAGCCCATACGCGCACGGCAATCGCTTCAATCCCGACCCCGTAAGGCCTCGCAAGTTGCTATTGCACAGGCAGGAGATACGCAAGCTCATAGGATATACGACGCTGAAGGGTTTGACGATCATTCCGCTGTCGGTCTACATCAATGAGAGAGGCTTGGCAAAGATGGAAATAGCCGTCGCGCGAGGCAAGAAACTGTACGATAAGCGCGATGATATGGTGCGACGTGACGCTGATCGCCATATGCAGCAGAGCATCAAGAACTACAACCGATAATGTTTTAACCGCTCCGGCCGGGGTATATCTTATAACGACGCCGTGCGAAAAAAAGACAAGCAACAATGCTTGCGCAGGATTTTTTTCGTCGGACGCGAAGCGCGAACGAGGGCCGAAGTCGCGCGTACGAACTGTACGTAAGCGAGGGCCGAGTGAGCAGCGACAAAGTCCGGCGAAAAAAAGACAAGCAATGAGGGGGTGTAAAGGTTTCGACGGGGGTATAGAACCGAAACAAGCGAGCCGTAGTCGCCAAGTCTACGTAAAAAGTGGCACGTTAAAGATAAACGGAAAAACTAACAACTCTTACGCATTAGCAGCTTAGTCTGCCCGCGTCGTCGGCCCCGATTCACCTGTAG
>JAISBV010000145.1 GCA_031266025.1 Eubacteriales Family XIII. Incertae Sedis bacterium | reverse complement strand
ACATGGGCCGCGTTTTCGAACAGCGCGGGCGTGTCGTGCCCCGCGCCTTTTACCGTGGGTTGGCACGACCAGACGTTCGGATGTTCTTCGTGTACGCGCACGGCGTCGGGCATGGCCGCGTCAAGGTAGTTGAGAAGCTCGGGCAGTTGCTCGTATTCGAGTCTCACTTTTGCCGCGGCTTCCCTCGCGTGCGTTTTCGTGTCGGCCACCGCGAGCGCTATGATGTCGCCGTAGTTGAATATCTTGTCTTCCGCAAGCAGGATGTGACTCTGTTCGCTTGTGAGCGTGCGCGGCAGGAATTGAAACATGTTAAGCCTGTTTGAGCCTACCACGTCTTTGCTCGTCACTATTTTGTATACGCCGGGAGATTTCTCGGCTTCTTCCGTGTGTATTTTGAGTATCTTCGCGTGATGGGTGAGCTTGGGCTGCACCATGACCGCGTGCAGGGTTCCGTCGGGCATCTTGAGCTCTATGTCGTCGCCGTAGTCCGCGAGTCCGCATACTTTGGCGAGCGCCGCCGGCCGCACGAGCGGCAGACCGTAGTATTCTTTGTTCTCGGGCAGCTTGACTTTTATGTCTTCCTCCCCGCATTCCCCTCTCAGCACTTTCGCGGCCGCCATGACCGCGTCCACTATCTGCTTGTAGCCCGTGCAGCGGCAGATGTTCCTGTGCTTTTGGAAGTGGTCCCTCACGTCTTCCCTTGACGGATTCGCGTTCTCCTCAAGCAATTGATACGCCGAAACGATGAATCCCGGCGTACAGAAGCCGCACTGCACGGCGCCGCTGTTCATCCACGCAACCTGCAGGGGATGCAGCCGGTTCGGCGCGCCGATCCCTTCTATTGTGACGACTTTGCTGTATTCCTCGATGCCCGTGATCTTGCGCGTGCACGAACGAACCACCTTTCCGTTCAGTATTACGGAACAGGCGCCGCAGACCCCCGTGCCGCAGCCTACTTTTGTTCCCGTCAGCCCGAGTCTGCGTATCGCCGAGGCGAGCGTGTCTTTCTCCGGATCGCAGACGAACGTCCTGTCGGCTCCGTTGATGTTGAGCGTCATCTTTTTGAACTTCATACAAATAATCTCCTCTCCTGAACGTATCTCTTCAAACAACGCATGTTTGTATAGTCTGTCACTGTTCGGTGACCGAGACCGGTCGCCTATATTCGGAAAAGTGCTTTTTCATGAAATTCGCCAAGTCGCAAAGGGCGGCGGTTTCATCCGGACGTAAAGGAATTTGCCTGGTGAGCGGCGGGAATTTGACCCATACAAACGCGCCCGCATACGGCTTGATTTCTATGGAAAGCGTTCCAAGCGCACGATTGCAGCGAACATATATGGTTTCTATATCGAACTTTCCCGCCGCCCCGCATATGCTGTCGGCAAGAGCCGGATCGTCGCACAAGGTCTCTATCTCCGGCAAATTTCCTTTGCGGCGTCTGAAAATGACGCCCTTGATGTTTATGCCTCCCAAAAATTCGCAGCGCGCTTCAAAATCGTCGGCAAATTCGCATTCGTCCAATGTCAAACGAAAATACAGACAGTACATTTTTGTTAAGAATTTGTTGCCGATCTCAAAGCCGCAGCTGATTCGCCAAGGAGAACCTTCTTTGCTCAAACGCCACGAGCCCTGCGTCCATTCGGGGAAAAACCCTGCGCCGCGCAGATCCGGTTCAAGCCGTAAAAGCAGTTTTTCCGCTTTTTTACGTACATTTTCAGAAGCAAAATTCATAAGGATTCTCCGTTGCGTACCATTTAATCAGGGTTCGTTTTATCGGGCGTCGTTCATCGCTTTCATAAACATCGCGTAAAAGTCGTCCTTGCCCGCCTTGCGCGGATTGCTGTCAACGGAAACATTTTTAGCCGAACGTTCCGCCAATTCATCCAAATCCTCAAGTTTGGCGCCGACTTCCTTGAGCGACTGTATCTCAAGATCCTTGTTCAGCTTCCTGACGTTCTCCACAGCCGCGTAGGCCGCTTCTCTTTCTGACATTCTCTCAACACGTTCGCCGAGAGCCGCCGCTATTCTGGCGAATTTCTCCATGCAAGCAGGGTAATTGTATTCCATTATGTAGGGAAGCATAATGGCGTTTGCTATTCCATGCGGCATATCGTACAGGCCTCCGAGTGATTCGGACATGCAGTGGCCTCCGCCGACGTCGGAGTTTCCGAAGCAGATACCCGCGATCATGCTGCCCAAGAGCAAATTTCCTCTGGCGGTCAAATCGTCCGAATAAACCGCGTTTCGAAGATTCTTGCTGATCAGCTCTATAGCGTAAAGGCCGCAGGCGTCCGTGATAGGCTCCGCCAATGTGGCGGTGTAGCCTTCTATAGCGTGTGTAAGCGCGTCCATTCCCGTAGCGGCAATGATGGACGGAGGCAGGGTCGCTACCAATTCGGGATCAAGATAAGCGAATTCGGGCGCTATGAAAGGACTGCCGACACTAAGCTTATAGTTTTCTTTCGTGTCCTTTATGACGGCCCAAAACGTTACTTCACTTCCCGTTCCGACTGTCGTCGGCACCGCGATCAAGGTAGGTATCTTAGCGGGAACCTTTCCAAGGCCTTCGTAATCCTTGATAACGCCTCCGCCGACGAGCAATACGCCTATGCCTTTGGCCGTATCCATGGAGCTGCCTCCGCCCACGGCGACCAAAGCGTCAATGCCTTTGCTCTTTGCGATTTCGTATCCTTTCTGAACGGTCGTATCCCTCGGATTGGGCTCGACTTGATCAAACAGCGTAACCGCAAGACTGCCTGTTTCCGTCAAAACCGAAGATATCTTTTCCGCAATTCCCGCCGCGATCAAACCCTTATCCGTTACAAGCATCACATTTTTCTTGCCCGCGTCGACGAGCGCCTGTCCTATTTCCTTTCGGATGCCCACCCCGTAGCGAATTGTCGTCGGCAGCATGAATTCAAAATTATTAAGCACTTTCACCCTCCTTATCCACTATAATATTGATTTCGCCCATTTCCTCAAATTTGAGCGGTGTAAAGCACGGCTTCTTCATTTTAAATTTCACCCACAATATGGAATACGCCAAGAATATGATTACGCAAACAGCCATGCCGATCAAAGCCTCTGTACCTGATGTGGCGATGATGTACAGGCAAAGAACAATGCCTATGACTTGAGGCACAGGGTATAAAGGACTCTTGAACGGACGACGCATCCTCGGATGCTTCTTTCGCAAAATGATCAGATCCACCTGAACGATGATATACGAAACAAGCCAAGAAGCACAGGCCATGCCGATAAAACTCATTATATAATCTATATTCAGGTTGATCAAAAACGGCATGGACAGGCATATGAAAGCAAAGAAAATGCCCACCCAAGGCGTACGGAATTTCGGATGCAAATACGCGAATATCTTGGGCAGCATACCGTCTCTCGCCAAGCCGTAGAGCATACGCGGGAGGGCCGCCATATGCGAGTCGGCAGCGCTGGCGCCGGCCACTATCGTAGCGATCGCAATAATGATCATGCCCGCGCGTCCGAACATGGCTTCCGCGCCTATAAGCTGCGGCACATCGGATGTGGCCAAAATCTCAAGCGGTACATAACGGATAATGGCTTCTCCGAAAAGCATGTTGCTGGCAAAAACCGTCGCCACGCCGGCAATCATGGCCCGCGGAACGTTTTTTCCGGGGTCTTTGATTTCCTCGGCCATGGGACATACGTATTCGAGACCGATATAAAGCCATATGCCCCCGACCATGGACGTGGCGACCACGCCCCAACCGTTCGGCGCGAACTCGATAGGGGCAGTCGGGTTTACCGAACCTATTTCAAGCAGACCCAATATGCCAAGAATGACCAGGGCCGGAACCTTTATGGCGTCGAGAATCAATTGGCAGTTTGCAAAAAACTCCACGCCTATGAGGTTTAAAACAAGAAACAGTATTAGAAGCACAGCGGCGACCAATTTGTAGGGGATGCCCCATACCTGTTCCACGCAAAGACCCGCGATAAACGTCTCGCAAGACCCCGCAAAAGTAACCATTACGATATAACCGATAAGAACGCCGAAAATCGCCATACTTCTGCCCATCGCGGGGAGAGTATAGTCGGCCACCATGCCCGCGCCCGGAATCGCGGCCGCCAATTCGGCGTAAGACATCGCTATGCATATGCAAGCGAACCCGGCAACCGCCGCAGAGATGATAAACGCCGGCCCGACGTTGCCGAAATAATTGGCCAGCGATACCATAGACGTACCGGCAACGATAAGCCCGACGGCAATGGCGTATGCCTGCCAAAACCCAAGTACGCGTCTAAGCTGTACTTGGCCGCCCGATGAATCCATATAACTCCTCCTTTCACGCACCTACTTACTTTTACTTATAAATTCGATAAGTCCGATAACATTTTATGACTTCCGCGGAGTCACGTGATTTTGAAAAAGCAAGTATTGAGCCAACATACCCGACAAAATGAAAAAGTTGCCAAGGCAACTTTTCTCAAGATTTATAAACACGTGCGGTCTCGGATATAACACCCCCGAGAGTCGGTTTTTAGGTCTGTTTTGCAAGTAGTGGCGATAAAACTGTATTAAATTCATACATGTTTTATTGTTTTAAACAAAAAATATATCCACCATTGTATTAATTTTATACAATCATGTCTTGGTGTACAAAATTTATACGCTCGGTCGCGGCGTATCGGTTCCGATCCGTACGCGACGTTCTACGCTCCGGGGTATTTGAGATATATTCCGGGTTTTCTGTCGCTGTACACCTCTGAACCGCAGCAGACGATCTCTCCGTTCACTATTACATATTCTATGCCGTCCGGAGACGCGTTGGGGTCGCCGAATCCCACATAGTCCGCCCGGTCGATGATGCTTTCATAGTTGAAAATCACGATGTCCGCGTCAAAGCCCTCGGCTATGTTGCCTTTATTCGGAATGCGAAAACGCTGCGCCGGCCCATAAGTGATCTTGCGTATCGCTTCCGACAGGGAAAGATGCCCTGCGTCGCGCGCATAACGCCCTATGAGACGCGGGAAAGTTCCGGCGGTTTCAGGATGTCCGATGTTCTCGTAATGCGGGCCGTCCGCCGCGTTGGATGAGATAAGCATATACGGTTCTCTGACGGCGGGCGCGATTTCCGACTCGTCACAGGCGAATACCGCCACGAGCGTAGCGGGGAAATTTTCACGCATATATTCGAATTTTTCCTGCGTGCAAAATTCACCCGCGTATATGCCTGAGGATATCATCACTTTATTGGCGGAGAAGTCGTCGTATCGGTTCATCCAGTCGCCTTTGAGCAGGGGAGAACCCATGCAGTTCGGAAAAGCGGCGTAAAGACCTGTGTCCGCCGTGATGTCAAAACCCTTTTCTCGCATACGGCGAATGATACCCAAAGCCTCGCGCATGACGCCGCTGTAGCCCGTCATATAGGCCAAATGCACAAGATGAATGGACACTCCCGTCCGTCTCATAATGCGCTCCACCTCGTCAAAGTGCTTGAGCGCGTTATGTCCGTCGCCGCGCATATGCACCAAGATAACGCGATCATACGCCTTTGCCGTTTCGGCTATCCCGGCCAATTCGTCCTCCGATGTTCCGGGCACGTATTCAAGGCCGAAATGTATGCCAAAAGCGCCGTTTTTCAGAAACTGCTCCGCAAGCATCTTCATTTCGGCTATTTCCGACGCGGTGGGCGCGCCGTAAACGTCACGCATACCTACCGCGCGGCGCAGTGTGAACGACTGAGAAATGTAGAATCCGTGATTGATCAGGAAACCCTGTTCCGCTATCCGGCGTACGAGCTTGCCGTCGAAATTGCGTTCGCCTCCTATCGTTGTGGTTGCGCCCTGTCTGAGTATGCATTCGGCGGAAAATTGTTTGCCGCTTACATGGGAATGAAAGTCTATAAAGCCCGGGGCAATACAGAGACCCGTCGCGTCTATGGTACGCGCGCCGGCCATGGGCGTCCGCGACACCGCCGCGATACTTCGTCCTATGATCCCTATATTGGCCTTTTCAACGCTGTCAGGAGAAAAGCGGATCACCGTTCCTCCCTCGATCACAAGATCATAGCGTTCATTCGCCATTTTCACCGCGTCCTTTACGCATGAACTTGTAGACTGTGGATCGCGAAACGTTGAGCGCCTTGGCCGCTCGGCTTATATTGTCGTTGTTCGAGCCGACCACATGACGAACGTACTCGCCCATAGCTTCATCCAAACTCGGCTGTTTTTCGTTTCCGGCGCCCCCTATAAGCCGCAGGGCGCGACCCTTCTGCAATTCAAGCGGCAAATCCTCGGCGAATATCGTGTCGTTTCTGCACATAATCGCGGCGTATTCGATAGCGTTTTGCAACTGTCTGATGTTGCCGGGCCAATCGTAGGACACAAGCGCGGACATAGCGCGCTTATCGACGCGCTTTCGCTTTGTCAGCGACATTTTGGACAGGAACGCCTCTATGAGCAAAGGAATGTCCTCGCTCCTTTCGCACAGGGCCGGGGTATTTATATGCGCGACGTTCAGCCTGTAATACAGATCGTGACGGAACAGGCCTTCCGCTATAAGATTCTCAAGTTTTACGTTCGTGGCGGCTATGACGCGAACGTCTACGGGAATTTGCTTCGTTCCCCCTATACGGGTCACGACGCTCTCCTGAAGGACGCGCAAAAGTTTTTGCTGCATCTCGCCCGACATATTGCCTATCTCGTCGAAGAATATCGTTCCGCCGTTGGCCAATTCAAAAACGCCGGGCTTCCCTTCCTTTTTCGCGCCCGTGAACGCTCCCCCTTCATAGCCGAAAAGCTCGCTTTCGAGCAACTCAATGGGAACGGCGCCGCAATCGACCGCAACGAACGGATAATCCTTGCGCGCGCTCCTGTTGTGTATGGCCTGCGCGAACATCTCCTTTCCCGTACCGCTTTCACCTTCGAGCACTACGCGGATATTGTGTTCCGCAGCTTTCAACGCCAAAGCCTTGCTCTCGCGTATGGCCTTTGACGCGCCTATTATATCCGAAAACTCATACTTGGCTTGATTCTTTATCCTGCCGGCCAACACCTTTATCTCGTTTATGCTTTTGAATATGACGACCTTGCCTATTTCGTTTCCCGATTCGCCTCTAACGGGTCTTACATCAAGGAAACAGCTGTATTTCTGGCCGCCGCCGCTTATGATTACCTCTTCGTTTTCATATGCCTGTGTCGCGTTGCCCAGAAAATAGCTGAGGTCGGGCGTAGTGACTATCGTGTCCGCCGCGTCCCTGCCGATGATGTTTTCGAGCTCCTCGCCCATAAGGCCGCACATGCGCCTGTTTATTTGAATGATTTTGCCGTCATTGATATAGACCACGCCTTCAAGCACCATTTCTACAGTCGCTTGGAGTTGGCTGTTGTTCTCAACGAGACGCGCGTTGATATCCCGAATGCGCATCTCGTTTTCTATTGCTCGCGCAACGGATGAAACCATGCCGAGCGTATGCCTGTGTATCAGCTCATAACGGCCGGCTACGCTTATGACGCAGATCACATTGTCCGCGCTGTCCAAAACCGGCGCGGCGGAACACGTCCAACGATGCAGCATGTGCGCGTAATGCTCGGCCCCGGCGATCTGTATGGGCGCCTTCGTTATGATTGCGGAGGCGATGCTGTTCGTGCCGGCCGTTTCCTCCAAACGGTTAGCGCCGGGCAGCGACATGGTTTTTTCCGCAATCTTCAGGGTGTCGTCGTCGCCTACGCTCTTCAGGATGAATCCGCCCGCATCCGCATAGTGAATGATAAATCCTGAATCTTTCACAATTTCGTACAGCGAGTCCATATACGGCGTAACTATTTCCAGTATTTCGGCATTCTCTTTCAGACGCGCTTCCACTTGTTCGGCGGTCAGCATAGGCAGGATTTCGTTCAGCATGGGGTCAAGCCCGCAAGCTCTGCACCGGTTCCAAGAATCGGCCACGGGCGCCTTTATGACGGCGTTCTTGACCGCGCCCCCTTTCATAAAGCTGACCCAAGCGTTTTCGAACGCCAACAGTTCAGGGTTATAGGCGTAAAAATAGGGATTCAGCAAATCTTCCGTAACAGTTCCCCCCTTTCGCCGAAATTTCCGTGAGTCACAGCTGCAAATAGAACAGGTTTCGGTCGCTTGCTATCTGCGTCGCGCTGTACAAAAACAACACGTCCGTAACGTCGTTTTCTTCGAAAAAGCGTGTGAAACCGTTCCTGTGATAACGCGGATCCACCAAAATGATACGTGAAAAATGCGCCGTCAAAAATGGCGCGAAACAATGCGCGAACGAGTCCTTGACGAGCAGCAATGTTCCGCCGCCCGGCGCGCCCGTATCGACAGTGACGACGGGATTGTTACCGCCCAAGAAATACGCGTACTGATCCCGTTCCGCAAGAAATTTTACATCATAAAGGCTGTGCGAAACGCGAACCGCTTCGCCGGCTTTTTCGGATTCGGTCGTCATTGTGAGCGGCGGCGCGTCCTTTCGCGCGAAGACCTCTATGATATCGGGCGCCGTCCACGGCAACCCGGCTTTGGACGCGTTCGTTCCGAAAAAGGTTTCCGATACTGTACTCACATTGAAATCGCTCTCATCGAGCGGCGTCAGACCGCGCGACTTCGCCCAAACGCGATACGCTGTATACGCGCCCCGCGAAGTCCAATGATGATCCGTGCGGTAGTATACCGGAACACCGGAGCCAAAGGCCTCAGAAAGGGCCTCCGTCGGATCGCATACGAGCGCATCGCCGCCGAGAGTCTCCTGTATCGCGAACATCGCGCCGGTCTCGTCGTCAACGGGAGCGAGCGGCGGCAGCATATCGCCGGCAACAGTCCACGATGCCGGCGCCGGCAGCACGGAAAACACGACGCCGGGATATTCGCGCGACGCGTCCGCTATGAACTCGCGTATATAGCCGAGGTTGACGTCAAGCTGCCGCAGGTCTATGGCGTCCATTGAAAAAAGCCAACCGTCGTCGCCGAAATCCACGCGCCCGTTGTCCCTTTGTCCGGACGCGGCGGCCGCCGCGCTTCCGAGACCCGCCCACATGTCACGGAGCGGGAAACGGTCAAGCAGATAAATTTCCGATTCGGCCGCGAATCGCCCGGAAACAACGGATTCGACCGAAAGCGAGGGCGCCGCCGCAAGCTCCCTGTTTTCAACAACGGATACGAATTTTTGCGGAGCGAGCAGAAGTCCGAGCACGCCCGCAAACAACACGGCGGCAAATACCGCAGCTGCCGTCGCGTCTCTCATGATCCCATGAAATCCTCGATGATATCCTTTGCCGTCGCGTTATCGTTCGACAGGCACAATATGATATATTTGCCCGAGCGCACAAGCACGGGATCATTCAATTTTGCCATTTCCTCGGGCGCGTAGTTTTCGAATTCGGATTTTTGCGACGCGACGCGGCCCAACGCGAATTCTAAAACACCGGACGCGCTTTGCCCGTCCCGCGCTTCTATGACCGACACCTCCTCGGCCGTCGCGCCCGTACTTGTGAACAGCACGAAATCCGCCACCGAGTCGTCCGCCGAATCCACGGCGTAGAGCGCGCGAAAGGCCTCGTCGGAAGCAACCTCCATCTGGTCGTCAAACGCTATACCGTCGACCAACGCCTCCGCCAAAGCGAGCATATCAAGCTCTTCCGAGTTCCGCTCTTCCGCGCCGCCGCAAGCCGCAAGCGCGAAAAAAAGAACAAGCAAAACAATAGCGGCCGAGATGTTGGATTTGTTCATGATTTTGATTGCCTCCGACTCCTTACATTTCATGCGCTCTCAGATATTCTTCCCATTTGATACAGTATTTCTTGTTCAAGTGTATCCCGTCCGACGAAGCCTCATCCGGCAATACCCCGCTTTCATCGGCCACCCCGTCGCTCACGTTCAGATATATGGCGTTTTTTTCTGAGGTCAAGCCCTGTATCATCTCGTTGAAACGCGCGATGTTGGGATTGTTGTGTACGGGATCTTTAGCTGATTTCCACGCGCTGACAGGCATTATACCCTGCACATAGATGATCGCGTCAGGTTGGGTTTCCCTGACTCTGTCAAGTACAAGACCGTACTGCTCTATGAATTTGTCGGCGCTGTTCCAACCGAGCTCGTTCAGGCCGAACATCAGATACACCTTGCCGAACGCGCGCCGCGAAAGCGCGTCGCTGACCGTAAGCTTTCCCCCGCCGGAATCAACGACCGCCTTCTTAAAGACCTGCTCCACCGTCAATCCTCTTGCCGCGTAATAGCTGGCGTTGCCAAGATTGGAATAAAGCAAAAGACCTTGGGTTCTTGAATCTCCTATGAACAAAGCGTCTGAAAAATAATCGTCGGTTTCGGTAACGTCGACAGACGCCGGCAACTCGACATATGAATTATCTTCTTCCGATACCTTTTCCGCAGATGAAGCCGATGCCGCTACAGTGGCGGATATATCGCCCGGGCCGGGCGGCTGCGCGCCGAGGGCGTCTTCCTCGGCGGATTCATCGTCATACTCTTGCTCCGCGCCGTCTGTCCGCGCGGTCGCGGACGAAAGATCGGTCGCGACTGCGGGCGGAGTATCGGTCGCGTCCGCATCGCTCATTTCATCGGGAACGGACGGCTCGCCGATTTCCTCGGCCGCCGGCGCTGATATTTTGGCGATGAGCGAACGCTTGGCGGGCTCATCCACCATGTCGGCGCACAGCGTCAGCGACAAGCCGATAACTATCAGGACGAAAGCAAAGAATGGGATGAATCTGCTCAATTTTGACCGCTCTTTCTTGTTGTATTCGTAATCGAGCCCGGGGTACATATATTGCCGCCTCACATGCGTATACTACTATCGGTGCGCCGTTCCCGACCGGCCGTCGGCGGCGTTATCTAAGATACAGTATACAAGCTTAAACGTATCTGCGCAACGCTCTTTTTCGCCGCCGATCAAAAATTTCTGTGCAATTGCCGATAATCTTCGTATGTGTCCGCAATCACGGTCTCTTCATATATTTTCGTGACGTCGCCGGCATATACAGCCGTGAAGACAAATTTGAGCGAGACAGGCGCGCTTCGGCCCCATTTGTTTACTGTGTCGCCGCTCCAAATATGTCCTTCGTATATCTCGTCGCCGTCCGCGTTCTTTCTGCCCGTTCCGGTCAAGCTTGCGGCATATGCCGGATAAGACTCGATTTGGCATGCGACGCTCTCGGGTTCGCCGCCGACCGCAGCTTCAAGCATGAAACGTTCACCCGACCAGAATACATTTGTTCCGCGCTTTCTCGGCGGAGATTCGGTCTTGTACTCGCCGAAGACGGAAAGTACGTCGTACGCGTCGCCGAACAGCTTGGTGTTATATATCCTTCGGTTTTTTTCCCATTGCTCGGTATGCCGAACCGCGCCTGTTATCCTGCCCAAAAACTCCACGCTGAAGACGTGGCTGCCGAGTCCTGTTCCGTCCTCATCCCAAATCGTCGCGACGACCGTATAATCGCCCTGCGCGGCGCCGGGCGCGAGTCCCGTGACAATCGACGGGTAAACGCCGAGACCGTTTGCCTTTACGCCTTCTTCTCTGTATCTGTAAACTTCCTTACCCTCGAAGTAGACCTCAACAAGTACGGTGAGATCGTCCTTTTCAATATCGTCAACGCCGATTTCAAGTCTGTAGCCGCCGCCCTCCGTCACAGGGTCGGGATTCGTCCTTATCCCCGTGACCCACGGCGCTTCGCCGCCGCCTTCTATATAAAACGTCAATGTTTCCGTGTTCGAATACCTGTTAAAATCTTCATAATTTACGTCGTCGTCGCCCGTGTTCATCCTGTCCGTGTTGTCCGTCTGCCAATGTTCGACGACGTATTTTCCGTCTGTATAGAAACGGTCTATGCTTTCGGACAGTACATTGTTCGAAACCGTCACGATTTCACCGTTTCTGTCCATGATAACGGCCGCGTCGGGATGCTCTCCGTCGTTGAATGGCGTGTGCGTGTAGCGCCAAAACTCAGCCTTGCTCGGATCGTTTTCATAATCCGTGTAACCGATATTGTACGCCACAAGTTGCCCCTTCTTATATATCAGCGCGCCGTTTTCCTTCTCTTCGCCCACAGGCCTTTCATCCACTACGACGAGCTCCGCGTTCTCGCTCGTCCAAGCGGCCGCTTCGGAAGCTGATTCAAGACTGTCTCGTGTCAAGTATGTCTTTATGCCGTTTTCGAGATAATACAGGTTGAAATTCTTTATCTTCAAGGTTTCCGCCGCCGAAGAAAATGTGAGTTTTGCTCCGGAAACAGTTTCATTGACAAAGTATACCCTGCCCGCCGCCCTGTCGAGCGTGAAATCGCCGCGCGCTATAGATTCGTTCATTTCGTCGGCGAGGTAGAGATTTACGTTTGTATAGGACATATGTCTGCCGTTGCCGTTGGCGTGGGCCCACGAGCCCATTACGTTTACGGGCCCTGTGGAACCGTTTGCTATCGGCAGCATGCCGTAGATCACGCGCGTCGGATCCGCGCCGCTGTAACCGACCGTGAATGAGATCGACGCCCCCGCCGTACTGTAGTACCCTTCTCCCGGCCGGGCGTACGCGGACAGACCGACGGCGGAATCGAGAGCGTATCTGCCGTAAGGTATGTTAACCGTAAGCGTAGACGCGCCCATATATCCGTCAGTGATGTTGGCCGTTACATAAGGATTGTTTTGGTAAGGGCCTTCCCGAACTTCAAGTGGTTGCGCCGCGTAGGAAAATACGGAATTCGGCGTGTTGAAGCTGCCCGAATATTTCATCCGGCCGTTTCCCGCGTCTTCCGCCTTGCCTCCCCACGCTTCTGTATTGGGCTCGGACGCGCTGACGAGTTCCAATTTCAGATTGTCGAGCTTCATGTGCATATTTCGGAATGTTTTCGAATCGTTTGTAGGCGCGTGATAGAGCCTGCTTTCAAGCGTATGCGCGCCGGGCTCAAGCGGATATTTGTGCGTGTAATGACCGTTGACGGAGACGACGTCCCATATATCGCTGTCTACAACGAAATGCCCGGATTTGTTTTGCGCCGCGCCGTAATCGAACGACAGTATGCCTCGCATCCCCGCAGGTACAGTGAACGTGAATGCTTCCGCGCCGGTTCCGTAAGACGCTTTGTATACCCCGTCCGATACGCGGTCGCTCGAAAATCCGCTGAAGAATCCTGTCAGCGGGCCTCCGTTAAAGTCTTCAAAATACGTTTTTTGCACATAGAGTCTCCCGGGCAAAATTCTGTCGTCGGCCGCCGTTTTCGCGTATTCGAATGCGACCGACAAAGGTTGAGCGTCTTTCGCGTTCCCGCCGTAAGTTTCATACTCATAATAGTAAATTTTTTGAGGATCGAGCGTAAAGCTTCTGCTTATGCGTCCCGTCTCGGCATCTGCGGATTTCTTTAAGACGGCCGTTTTTTGCTCTGTGGTCCCCTGCGCCGTTATGCGCTCGGCTACAGTGTTCGCAAGCAAAGCGGAGCCGGAACCCGACAGCTTGATAAGTCTTGCGTTTCCGAGCGCCGAGCCGACTCCTGCGCCGTCCGCGCCGAACACGTTTCCCGAATCGTCAAGAAGTATCGCTGCCCTGATATCCTTCGCGTCGACCGTTGCAAGGCTCATGATCGTCTGCGCAAGCACCTGATCCTCCGTCCTCGGAATCTCGGCCGTTCTGACCTTCGCGTCGTCCGCGGGCGGCGGATTGCCGTAGCCGCTGTAATCCCAACCGACCGCATAGAGCGCATCGCTCGTCTTTGCGTACTCCGCCCTTCCGTCGCCGTAAGCGAGGTAATCGGATCGGGATGTGAATCTCACGTCGCCCGTCGAGGTGTTTATTACATAAGAGCCCGCCCGCGCCGAATTGCCGAAAGCTCCTTCGGAAAGTCCGTAGCCGGAACCGAGGTCGTTTGCAAAAAGTCCTCTCTGCACGGAAACTGTATTCTGCCCTTCGTCGAAGCCCGCGATTATCGGCATATACGAGAGTTCGCCGGCCGACTGCGTGTGGCTGAACACCCTGTCGGAATAAAGATCGTACAACGCCATGGTGTAGCTGTCGCTGCTTCCGTTACGCCAACTTCCGCAAGCGGCGTAAGTGATCTCGCCCGCGCCGTTTCTGATCGGATACACGCCACCCGGCAACGTCTTGACGGAACGCCCGGCCTTGTCGAAGAAATTGGCGCCGGTCGCGGAGTTTACAAGGATATTCCCCGCCGAATCGATGCCGGCGGCCAAATTGGCCGCATTCGCTGTTATGCCCGGGAGTTTGATGAGCGTCGTTTTTTCTGTAACGGGATCGAAGTCGGCGATGTACGCGTTCGGCGCCGTCTGCGTGAAAAACCTCGCCTTGCCGCCTACGAGCCGCGACTCTCCCGCAGCGCCGCCCGAAAATACCCTTATCGCCGTGCCGCCCGAGAGTTTGAGTTTGTAAACGCCGTCGTTCCTCAGCGTGTATATCGCGTTTGCCGTCGTGTAATTGTACTCGCCGAAGACCTGATCTGTTTTTGTCAGATACGCGCCCGTCCGCTTGTCGAATATGAGCGTTTTGCTTTTGAAGCGCAGGAATAAGTATTTGCCGTCTGCGTCATGCCCGTAGCCGACAAACGAGTTTTCAAATTCGCCGGTCTTGAATAAGCCGTCGGCGCTTTCATTCAGCGTGTACGTCCATTCTGCCGCGCCTGTGCGCGCGTCGTACGCCGTGAGACAGTACGGCGCCGAAAGTCTGCTTTTCGCCGCATCCCATGTGCCGTTTACGGTGTACAGGAAGTCGTCGTCAAGTGAGAAATATTTACCGGACAAGACCGTATGCGCTCCGAGCGGGTACACGGCGTTCATAAGCGGATAAAAACCGTAACCGGCAGGCCCGACTAATTTTTTTACGTTCAGCGTCGCGTCGACGCCCTTTTCTGTAAGCGCGCGGTCTATCTCGTTCTTCCTTGAGACAAGCGCGTCGTACTCCGCGTCCGACGCGGCGATCAGCAGCAGATCCGCCGATTTCGTCGGTTTTGCCGAAAGAGTAACGACGGGCGCTATGTTTTGCACGACTGTGCTTGAAATCTCCGACTCCGCCGACAGATACTCGCCGTCGCTTATGTATTCGGGCAGCGTTTCGTCTGTCCACACATCTTTGACGTGCAGTTTGACGCTCGCGGGGCCGACGCCCGTTTTCTCGAAAATTATGCTCTGCCCGCTGCCGAACGACATGTCTTCATAGCCCGCGACGTCGGCCGCGTCTGTGAAACCGGCGGTTCCGCCGGGGCCCGGATACGATACATACCATGTGCGCTCAAGTTGGTCGCCGCCGTCCGTCTTCGATTTGTCGGTCACTTCTATCTTCGCGACGTTGCCGCCCTTTTCACGCAGGAACTCGGTCGGAAGGAATATCTCGGGCACGGGAGGCAGGTCGGGAGTAACAGTGAAGTCCTTCGTGATCGTATCCGTACGACCGCGCGAGTCTTCCGCGAATATAGTGTAGCTGAATTCTCTCGTTTCGCCGTATTTTGTCAGAAACGAAAGCTCAATGTTCGTGAAAAACTCGTCCGAATCCGTGTCTTTTATAGCGCGTGTCTTTATATTGTCGCTGTTCCGGAGACTACCGTCCATATAAAGCTTTACGCTTTCGCCGCTCGCCTTTTCCGTGATCTCCATCCACGCTGTTCTGATGGGATACTGCGGATTCGTCGCTATATTAGCGGAGAGCGTCTGTTTTCTGTTTTGCTTCTGCGCGCCGCTGAGATTGCCTGTGACGGCGGGGGTATAAAGCACCTCTATCGGTTTTGTATCCGTGTCGGAATCGCCGTTCGCGCTGATTCGGAGCGTGACGTCGTATTCGCCGATTCTCGGCCAAGATATATCCCTTTCGGTGGCCGTTATCGCCGTTTGCGATGCGCCGGCTTCGGAGCTCGTCCTGAATTCATTCCTTGCCCTGCCTTCGGAATACATGCGCGCCGCAGAATAATCCTTGCCGTCGACAGCGTAGGAACTGATGTCCGAGGCGCGCGCGGAATGTCCTTCGTAGACGGAGGAAGGCAGATTGAGTATCGCCGTCATGCCGACGTCGGACTTTTCGCTTTCCTCCGGCTTCGGCGCTTCTTCGCCTTCAGCCAATATCTTTATCTTTTTTGTGTCCGTATCGCTTCTGCCGTCAGAGGCCGTTACGATTAGCCGGTATGTGATCTCACCGTCCGAATTTGCGGTTTCGTTCTTCTTGCCGCCGCTGTTTTGCCCGGCGCCTCTGCCGGGCCACGTCGCGACCGGTTCCCATTTACCGTCGCCGTAATGCTTGTTGAGCTCCGCGTTTTTGACGGATACATCGCCGCCCAAGACAGAAACGTCGGCGGCCGTGTAGCTTTCACCGACCATAGCGGTCACGGGAAGCGAGAGCGCGGCGTCAAACGCGTCGTCGGGAATCTCTGTCTGCTCCGTCAGATCGTAGCGTATGACAATAGGCAGAAACCACAGATAGCCCTCGACGTTTTGGCTGAAGCTTTGGCTGTGCGGATCGAGCAGGTTCATAGCGTCGATAAGCTCTTGAGACGGCGAGCCGAGCAGTCCGTAAATATAGTCCTTTTTTTCATTCGTAAGCGCTTCTTTGACGTCTATTCCCCTGCTCTTTGAAAATGTCGCCGTATAGGTCACGGTCAGCCTGCCGTTCGCGGGGTTGTAGCTGTCCGCGCCCGAAACGGACAGCGGGCTTGCGCTGTGGTCATTGTATGCATCGTCATAACTGTTTTGATTATATGCGTAGGCTGTCGGATTCCAATTATAGACCTTGCGCCCATCGCCTTCGCCGTCGGCATATTGTCCGCCTGATCCGAAGACAAAATTGCTTTTGTTGTACCTGTCCACCCTGACGTTTTTCGCGTTCTTCGGTATGCTGAACGCCACGCTGTAGACTTGCGCGCCGCCGGGCTCCCAACCTTTCTGCCAGACCCCCGCGCTGTTTTTCCAGAGGAAGGTAACGCCCGTGTCAAGCCTGTAATATGTTGTGTTTATCTCCTTTGTCGCCGCCGCGGCCGGCATCGTTTTGATCGGAAGCGCGAACAGAAGCGACAGGATAATTATTGCCGAAATTATTCGGCCCTTGTTTGACGATATGCTCATTGTACTGCGCGCGGCAAGCGCCTTCCGGCGCGCCCGCGTCATCCTCCTTTCGCAAACCTGTAAACTATCGCATATTGTTCGGAATCAAAAGCAAAACGTCTTTATTTGCCGGTTTTATGGCTATATAGTCGAATTCGGGATATGTTTGAGAGCCGTATCCTTCGCCGTACGATACATATACGGTATCCGTACCGTCTTCGGTTCGCCCGCTCTCAATATTGGCTATTACCTTGCGGTTTCTGATTAAAAAACCCTTCATGCCCTGTTGCCCGACGGCAATCACTTCTCTTCCCACAAAATTCAGAACCTTTTTCATTTGGTACGGATAGTCGTCGAAAATCTCGTAATAAAGCACGGGTTCATCTATTGAATTGAACACCGCGTCGTCTATCACTTCGGAGATTGGTCTTTTGGAAGCCGACGCTTGCACAACGACCAGAAGAGGATTCAAATTCCATTCGGGCACATCCGAAAGTCTTTCGAGCGGCGTCTTTTCCTCAGCGGGCCGAAGATCCGGCAATTGTCTCTCATTCGGATTGATAAGCCTGTAAATCACGGTGGCGGCCTCCGCTCTCGTCAGCGTCTCCGCGGGCTTGAACGTCCTGTCGGGATAACCTGTGATAAGCCCGTATGCCGTGACCTTCGTAATGTCGTATTCGCGCGGCGTGTCCGCCGTAATGTCAGAAAGCTTCTCTTGCACCTTTTCGTAATCGGCTATTTCCGCGTTCCCGAGAACGCGCGAGAGTACGAGCGCCATATACTCCCTCGGAATCGGCAGCGAAAGTACGTGTCTTGTTATATCGTGTTCGCTGTACAGCCCGTCCCGAACGGCGGCTTCATGATACGGCAGCGCCCAATCGCTGCCGGCAGCACCGTCCGAAACAAGCTCTTCGCCGCCGCGGGCGATGTGCGCCATCTTGATAAACTCGCCGTAGGTTACGGTATCCGACGGCTTGAAATCGCCGGTCGGATAACCGTTCACAATGTTCTCTTCGGCCATGGACATAACGGCGTCGTAAGCCCAGTGACTCGCGGGCAGATCCGGAAACGCGGCGGCAAAGACGGCGGCGGACACTGCTGTAACAGATGCGGCGACCGCGATAGCAATAAGTATTTTTCTCATGATCTTTTGCGCGGCGGGCGTACAGCGCCCGGGAATTTCCGCGCGTCCTCCTTTCATAAATAAGCGGGGATACCTTATTGTTAATATTATACATTAAATTTATTTAATTACAATACTGTTTTTTTCTAAATGTTACATTTTTTTGAATTTCACTGTTGCCGCTCAAATATATTCGCGGAAAGTATTTCATCTCCGCAACTTCTGCAAATCATTCGGCTAAATCGAAAGCCTGAGGGCGATTCAAAGAGTCCGGCCTATGTGCTTACCGTTCCCGGTTTGGGATATAACCTCGCGGGTTTAAGGTAAAGTATGTTTTTGTAACATAAAATGCCATCAGTATACTTGTCGGATTAAACGCAACCGGTATACTGTGTGCAGGTTGCGTTTACAATGTCAACTTAGAAGATTTCCGTTTTTCCGGGACTGTGACAACTTTTATATTGAAACATTTCAATATATGTGTTACATTATATGTAAAGTCTCGGATGGGCGAGGGCCCGCGCGAGGCGACGCGATCCATACGGCGGCACGCGAGACAGTGTGTGCGAGAAGCGAGGAGGAGTATATGAAGACCTATTACAATCCCGATGATTTGGCGCAATTCGGCAATATGGGGGAGGACGCCCCCGATCTGTGGGAAAAATTCATGGCCTATTACGGCAAGGTATTCGAGGACGGCGCTTTGAGCGCAAGGGAGAAAGCGTTGATTGCCTTTGCGGTCGCCCACGCCGTTCAGTGTCCGTACTGCATAGACTCGTACACGCAGGCGCTGCTTGAGATGGGCGTGAACCGTGAACAGATGATAGAGGCCGTTCACGCGGCGGCCGCTATTCGCGGCGGCGCCACCCTGGCCCACGGTATGCAAGCGAAGAACGTCATAAGTAAGTTGGAACTTTAAGGCCGGGGCATGGAGAATAATCATTCGGCGGGGCAGGCGGCGATTCCTCCGTTCGGCGAACGGGAGGAATGCCGCGGATTTCGCATGACGTTACCGAGCCTTGAGATCATGCAGGCAAACATTGGCCGTCGCTGCAATCTGGCCTGCAAGCACTGCCACGTCGAGGCGCGGCCCGACCGCGTCGAGACGATGGGCAAGGACGTTATGGCGGCCTGCCTTGACGTCTTTGAGCGGCGCCGCTTCAAGACATTGGACATAACCGGCGGCGCGCCCGAGATGAATCCGCATTTTCGTTGGTTTGCGGAGAACGCGGCCGAAAGGGGATTTCACACCCTCGTACGTACGAATTTGGTCATATTGAACGAGGAAGGCTACAGGGATTTGCCGGAGTTTTACGCGCAAAGCGGCGTGGAATTGGTGGCGTCTTTGCCGTATTATACGGAAAAGGACACCGACAGGCAGCGCGGAACGGGCGTTTTCGCGGCCTGCGTATCGGTGCTGCGCGAATTGAACGCCTTGGGCTACGGCAAGGCCGCGGGCCCGACGCTGAATCTCGTGTACAATCCCGGCGGCGCGTTTCTTCCACCGAATCAGGAGGCGCTGACGACGGAATACAGGAAAAAGCTCTCGGAATTATACGGTCTTTCATTCAACAACCTGTATGCGCTCACGAACAATCCCATAGGGCGCTTCGGCAAATTCCTCGAAAGAAGCGGTAATATGACGGGCTATATGACCCGTCTGACGGCGGCCTTCAATCCGGCGGCCGTCGAAAACATGATGTGCCGCAATCAGATTTCCGTGGACTTTGACGGCGCGATTTACGACTGCGATTTCAATCTGGCTCTGGGTCTTGCCGCGAATATTCCGCATAACATCCGGGATTTGGGCGACGCCGAATTGACGGAACGCGAAATCGTCTTCGGCAATCACTGCTACGCGTGCACGGCGGGCGCGGGTTCGAGCTGCGGCGGAACGACGGCTTAAGGCTCAGGCGGGAATGGAGGTTGATGTGATGAAACTCGACAGTCGGGCGGCCGCCATACTGGACAGGGCCTACGCCGACCGGTCGCCGGGGCGTGAGGACTGCGCATACCTGCTTTCGTTCGACGAAAATTCCGCGGAGGCGTATATGATGCGTTCGGTCGCGTCGCATATCGTTCGGAGCGGGAATGACAATTCAGGCATCATTCTCGGCCAGATCGGCCTTGAAACAGCGCCCTGTCCCGGCAATTGCGGTTTCTGTTCCTTTGGCCGCGACCACACCGCTTTTCAAAAAAAGCGGATCGACGATGAGGAGTTCGTAACCAAACTTACGGAATTCTGCAAGGACGACGACCTGTATGGCATATATCTTATGTCCATGCACGAATACGATCCGGAATTCTTACTCGAAAAGGCGCGCGTTGCGAAGAAGCTTATCAAGGGCTCGACGCAGCTTCTGTCGAACGTGGGCGACACCGACGCGGACATGTTCAAGGAGATGAAGAAGGCGGGCATTACGGGGGTATATCACGTATGCCGCATTGGGGAAGGCGACGTGACGGCGCTGAATCCCGAAACCCGCATGAAGACCATGCAAAACGCCTTGGACGCGGGCCTTCAAATATTCAGCTGTCTTGAGCCGATCGGCCCCGAACACAGTATCGACCAACTTGTGGACAATATGTTTATAGGCATAGACCAAGGCTGTACGCAGCACGCCGCCATGCGCAGGGCGCCGGTTCCCGGGACGCCGCTCGCGAAATACGGGCAGATTTCCAATCTCCGTTTGGGGCAGATCGTGGCCGTCGTCGCGCTCGCGACATTTACGATGCCGAGCATGACGTATATGGGCGTACACGAGCCCACGGAGATCGGTTACGTATCGGGCGCGAACGTCGTAACCGCCGAAACGGGCGCCAATCCGAGGGATCACGTCGCAGACACCTCCGATAACAGGGGTATGGACATGGCCGCGTGTCGAAAGATGCTGTTTGACTGCGGATTTAAGTACATACGCAGGGGCAATGAGGATAAGATAATCCTGGATGAACGCTATATCGAAGAACATGGCTGAGCCGGCGGCGGAATCCGAGCGGATTCATGTGATTTTTGACTGCGACAACACGTTCGGTATGCCGGGACGCCCGGCGGACGACGGCCTTGCGCTGCTGTACTTGCTCGGCAAGCCCCGTGCTCGTCTCGTCGGTCTTACGACGACCTACGGCAACGGCCGCGTGGACGAGGTTTACGGGAATACGAAAGCGATGCTGAAAGAGCTCGGCAGAAGCGATATTCCGGTTCTGAAGGGCGCGGCGCGCGGGAATCGCCGCGACTCCGAAGCGGCGGAATTTTTGGCGGATCGGGCGAACGCGCACAAGGGCGAGCTCAGCGTATTGGCCACGGGCTCGCTCACGAATCTTTATGCCGCCCACGAAATCGACCGTTCTTTCTTCGACAATATAAAAGAGCTCGTGCTGATGGGCGGCGTCACAGAAGCGCTCTTTCTGAACGGAGTGGGGATGGACGAGCTCAATTTATCACTAGACCCCGAGGCGTCGTATCGCGTTCTGACCGCGGGCGCGAATATTTCGATAATGACGGGCAATAATTGTCTCGACTCATATATGGATCACGGCGAGTACAGAGACCGTTTGATGAATGCGGACAATCCCCTCGGCGGGTATATTTACCGCAAAACGGAGAGTTGGTTCGGCAAGAAGAACGAATTGTACGGCCTGAACGGATTCTACAATTGGGATGCGACGGCGGCCGTGTATATGCTCGAAAAGGCCCTGTTCGCGGATCGCGCGCACGCGTGCGACGCGACGCGGGCCGATCTTGAAAGAGGCTACCTCGGCACGGGGCGCGACCCCTCGGCGCGCTCCGTCAACCTGCCCGTCGTCCGCGACGCGGCCGCTCTCAGGAAGGAGCTTTATGACTCTTGGCTGCGTCCGCACGTATGAGATCATGCGGGATTTTCGTTTTTCTGAAAAATCAACGTTTACCGGCTTGAAAGCGTCACTTTAATCAATTATAATATTAGCAACAATACAAGTTCCTGCCGTTCATCACGTCAATAGTTACCGAAAACTGTGAGGAAGTTAATTCCGTCGCGGGTATTTTCGCGGGAACGGGATCTGTCGCATCTGCATTTACCGATAAGCGGCTTATCACCAACGACAATCTTTACAGCAATTACCATGCAAAGGATAAGACAAAATCGACGGATGAAGTGCTGATTGTCAACTATTAAGGATGGGCAACCAAAGTGGCGAATTTTCCTTACAAGAGTTTCTGTTGGTCGCTCGGCACGACCAGTTTCCGCACGATGGATTTTAATGTGCGGATTGAGCATCAGCTATCTCTCCTTTCTGAGTTCCGCAAAGTCAACGGTGGCGCATGGGCACTTGCGCAGGAAGATTATTATCACTTTATACAGGAACGCGGCTTTGTCAAAGGAAACGCGCCGAATCCGGCGAAAGATGCCCGTGAGAAAACGAGCGGACTTGTGGATATAGGGTTGATTGACGGTGAGCGCAATTTGACCGTAATGCGCTGATAGATTTGTTTGGCAAATTTGAACGGCGCGAAGATAATGCTATCCGTCAAACCGTCACAAATAATGCCGACGTGCCGACTATTTTTGAGTATGTTCTTGGCATTGCGTGGTATCTGATAAGCGACCGCAAGGGCGATGTGCTTTCGTATATGAACCTTTCCCTTGAGGCAGATTTACTTCCGCGAACCCACGCGCAAGGCGGTAATGCCGATATTGAGTACGTCTATCCGCAGACCGCCGCATATCCGGCACATACGCTTTTGATTGAAGCAACGCTTGCGGACAATTCAAATCAGCGGAGAATGGAGATGGAACCCGTAAGCCGTCACCTCGGCGAATATATCTTGTCGAGCGGCGATAGGAACGCTTATTGCGTGTTTGTTTCTACATTCCTGCATCGCAACGTAATCAGTGACTTCCGCCACCGCAAGACGTACCCATACTACGGTGAGAACTACGAGACGGCTGTTGAGGGTTTGAAGATTCTGCCGCTTGCAACTGCAGAATTGCAAATGATACTCTGCCGCGAAGTCAACTACGATAAGCTCTATACATTATTCGAGTCGGCGTACCAATCCGACGAACCTGTGCCGACATGGTATAGCCGAGAAATGATAAGAAAACTGTCGTGAAATAACAGGAATTCAATTTTGGCTCAGGGAGGAGCTTTGCGATTCTTGGCTGCGTCCGCGAAATAGTGGCTTATATGCTTGAGCATTTCGACCAAAAGACGAAAAGGCAGGGCTTGTCAGAGCGCAAGAAAGCCCGCAGGGGAATATCCTGCGGGTTTCCATTTTCAACAATAGGTCGTTGCGCGCGTATTTCGGAATCCGTTTCCGAATTGTCGTTCGCTCAGAAATAGTATTCCCTGTTCACGCGAATCTTGCTCCTGTTTAAAAGCATCAGTCCTGTGAGCACGATGAGCCAGAAGAAGAACATCATCCACATCCGAGATTCGTTTCTCTCCCATATATTGCCCGTTTGCGGCAGAGTGTCCGCAAGGGGCGGGTATTCGTCAAATATCCATTCGCCCGTGTCGGGATCGTAACGCCACTCGCCGAGCGGCGTACCGTTCTCGTCAAGCTCGACATATGAGCCGCCGTCACCCGGAACAATGCTGTGGCCCGGCGTGGGCGTGGGCCCGTCGGGCGTTCCGCTCGTGCCGTCCGCCTTGGCGACGTACAACAGCTTGTACGTCAGATTTGAGGAAGCGCTCGGCGCCTGTGACCGCCGCGCCGAAGATAGATATATTCGAGCCGTAGGGCGCCCAAGCGTCGGGGCCCATCGCGTTCATGGACGACAGGTTGCTGTCGGCCCAATAGGGCGAACCCGTCTCGTTCTCTTTGCTGAGATAGCTGTATTTATCGTAACTGCCTCTGGGTACGAGCTCTACCTGTACGGTACTGCTATCGTCGTTGGTAACAGGCTGCGTTTTCGCCGCTGCGGAGGACTCGGACAGCGTCCGCGTTCGAAGATTCGTATCGCTTACCTCAAGCCTGAACGCGGTGCTTGCGTCAACACTGTCCGGTATCGGAAATACGACCTGCATAAAGCCGGCGGAGAAAACTCCTATGCCCCTGTCTTCGCCGTAATAAATCGCGGATCCGGCTGTGGCGCCTTCGTTGCGCAACGGCCATTCATAGATATTATTCTTTATAAATTCGTACGCGTCAACGCTGACGCTTATGGTATCACCGGTCTGCGTCATGGTCCAGGTTCCGCCGTTAACGCAGAGCGTTCTGATCGTATCGGGCCCGCCGGAATTGAGCGGCGCGCCTATTCCCCCGCCTATATAACTTGAAACGCCCGCAAAAGCCATATTCCTGCCGCCGTTCCCGTTAGCCGCTCTGCTGTTGGGCTTGAAATCCCACAGCAGCGGCATTATCTGACCGGGGCCCGTACCCGTGATGTCGTTATACGCGCCGCTGTTGACGCTCTTTGTGACTTCTAACTTTATATCAAAGTTTATCTCCCCTTGAGGCAGTTCCACGCCCTTGAGATGTTTTACCGTACCGTTCACGTTGACCATCTGAAGCTGCAGCGCGTAACCGAATATCCTGCCGTTTACTGCGCCGCTCGTCTTGTTCGGAGCGCCCGCGTTACCGGGAAGATCATTCGCGTCAAAGCTTGCGCTGCCGTCTGCGTATTCGTCTATCGCAAACCTCGATACGTAGGCTTCGTTCGGTTTGAGCATATCTTCTATTTTGCTGACCGTGCCGCTGCCGCCGAAAGCGTTGTTTTGTTCGTCGGGAGGAGACGCTGTTCAATTAACAGGATTTTCATTGAAAATTCAACAAAAAAATGCCTACGTAACAGATTATAAAAAATGTTACATAAGCAGCAGTATATACAGAAAACTTGTTTAAGCCACGTATATCATACCGGAACAGAGCGATATCGTAAACAGGGTATTTTGACGTTCGTCGAAATCACACCCGCTTTTATGTGTATTATACGCCTTGGCGGTCACAAATCGGTCACATTTTCGAAATTTTTTGATGTTTTTTGAGAACCGGAAACGAACTCACAGCGTCACGTCGAATTGTATGAATTTCCCGTATTCGCCCGATACGGCTATCCTGCCTTTGTGCGACTCCGTGATCGCCTTTGCTACAGAGAGTCCCACGCCGTAGCCGCCGGTTTCGCGGGAGCGCGATTCGTCGCAGCGATAAAACCGTTCGAATACCTTATCGCGTTCTTCTCCCGAGATACCGATGCCGGTGTTAAAGACGGAAATACGCGGACGGACGCCGTCTTTGAAAAGCGAAACTTTTATTTGTCCGTTCGCGTCCGAATAACGAACGGCGTTGTCAATTAAAATGCCTGCGAGCTGTTTGATTTGATTTTCGTCGCCGATATATGTTACATCTTCATTTATATCGTACGAGTATCGTTTGCCTTCTTCAAAAGCGAGACTTTCAAACTCAAGCGCGGTGTTCAGGATCGCGTTGCTTAAATTGAATTCGCTTCGGATGAGATTTGCCTGCCATTCCTCCGTCTTTGCAAGTGTAAGAAGATCGCGAACGAGTCTCGTCATCCTGTCGGACTGCGCTTTGATATGTTCAAGCCTTTGATTTTCTCCGATTTCGTTTTGGAGTACATCCGCGTTGGCGCTTATAATCGTAAGCGGCGTTTTGAGCTCATGGCTCGCGTCCGCTATGAACCTTCGCTGCTTGTCGAACGCGGTTTTTACCGGGGCGACCATCCGGTTTGCAAAGAATACGGAAAGACAGGCCAAAACCAAGCCGGCGATTCCGGCCGCCATTAACGACGTTACGGTGAGTTGTTCCAACAGGCTGATTTCAATGCTGCGTTCGGCGAATACGAGTATACGTCCATATGGTTTTTCCGCAGTAAGGAAGCTGTAATTTTCGATATTGCCTTTTGTCCGCCGTGAATCTGACGCGGACGCAATGAATCCTTGCGCGTCGTCCTTGGAAAAATCAAACATCATTTCGAGATTCAATTCAAGTATGTCGCCGTCGCCGTCTACCTTAGCGTAGAAGAAACGGCCCGCCCTCATCATTTCCTGATTGCCGAGCGGATCACGCCCTCCTGAGCGCCGCGGACCGGATCCGACTCTCGGAGGGAAGCGAAATCCGTCGTTTTCCACAACGGACGTCATGAAATCATCCACCCTTTTGTCAGAGGTCTGATACACGGAAATGTTCAGGACAAGCAGGACGGCGGCAAATACGATCAACAGCGTTCCCAACACCACAACGATAATTTTGACTTTCAGTCGGTTTAACATTCCGGAACCTCCAAAGAGTAGCCCACATTGCGTACCGCCTTGATCTGCAAATCCGAACCGATTGCGGCGAGCTTCTTTCGGACAAAGGAGATATAAACCTCGATGTTGTTATATTCCGCATCGTTGTCAAATCCCCATACCTTCTCCGCAAAGCGTTCTTTCGGAATGATTTGGCGGCTGTTTGAAAGCAGCATATCCATAATTTGGTACTCTTTCGCCGAGAGCTTCAACGCGCCTTTTTCACCTCTGATTTCATGTGTGTTCTTGTCCAAAACGGTGTTCCCGGCGTGCAATTCATCCCCGATAAATTCATTGCCGCGGCGGGTAATCGCCCGCAAGCGCGCCAACAATTCGCCGGAAACGAAGGGTTTTGTAAGATAATCGTCCGCGCCGATATCAAGGCCCTTTATCTTGTCCTCGATCTCGGATTTCGCCGTCAAAATCAACACCGGCGTGGCGTTTCCCCGTCGCCGCAGCGCGCATAATACGTCGATACCATTTTTGCCGGGCAGCATGATGTCGAGAATGATCGCGTCGTACACGCCGGTCATCGCGTAATCTTCGCCGTCAAGTCCGTTGCGGACGACGTCGACGTCGTGCATATGCTGTTTTAGCAGTGCGGTAAGCACCTCGGAAAGCTGCCGTTCGTCTTCCACCACCAAGATTTTCATCGAAATCCTCCTCTTTTTCCTATAATTATACTAAAATATCTTGAACTTTTCTTGAAAAACGCAATATTACGAAAGTAAACTGCCCGCGGCAAGACTACGGGGTATCGGAGAGCCGGGCAGTTTGATACGATAGGAAGTTATTGGGAGTGGGTTCAATACCCTACGTTATGAATGAAGAAGCATAGCAAGCTACGGGGTACGCGTGCCCGGAGCTTGCGAACGGGTATTGAACCCGTTTGCGTAATGAAATATTTTTAGGGCTTTCAATAAATTTTCAAGCTTAACCCGGTAATGTTAGGCCGTGCACAAGGCAATAGCGCCCATGCCGGGCGTCAACGGAGGAGATAATCATTTATGCAGAGCTTCTTTGAACGATACGAGAAAAAGTACCTTATAACGAGGGAACAGGGCGCCGCGCTCCGAGATATTCTTTCGCGGCGCACGGAGCCGGATCGCTTCGGCGAGTATACGGTGCAAAACCTGTATTTTGACACCGAAAATTGGGATATCATACGCGCATCCGCAGAAAAACCCT
The DNA here is from genome assembly GCA_031266025.1 of Eubacteriales Family XIII. Incertae Sedis bacterium. Lineage (GTDB taxonomy): Bacteria > Bacillota > Clostridia > Peptostreptococcales > Anaerovoracaceae > JAITLA01. The sequence continues at coordinate 21,808 of JAISBV010000145.1, read as the reverse complement.
TATATAAGGAGAAAATGCGTCTGCGCTGTTACGGCGCGGCGAATAGAGAAAGCAAACTTTTCCTTGAGCTTAAGAAAAAGTACAAAGGGCTTGTGTACAAGCGCAGGATTCCTGTTTCTCATGAGGACTTCCTGATCAAACCCATACGCGAGATCGTTTCGGGCGAATCCTCGCAGATATCGAGGGAGTTTGATTTCTATTTGAAAATAAACCCTGTTTTCAAAAAAATATACATTTCTTACCGGCGAATTGCCCTCGCCGGAACGGAGGACGAGGGGCTGCGCGTTACATTCGACAAAGATGTTCGCTTTCGGTCGAATAACTTGAGCTTCGAACGCCCCGACGACGGACAAATCATAATTCCTCAGGGCAGTCTGCTGATGGAAATCAAAACCCTTGGGGGAATACCTGTGTGGCTGACCCGTGTTCTCGGTGAAAACGGGATTTTCCCAAGGGCGTTCTCCAAATACGGCGTATGCTATACCGATTGTATTTTGAAGAGAATTATTGAGGAAAGGACGGTAAAAATCATTGCTTGACATCATAACGGGAAGTCTGACAAACGGCGCCCCGAGTTTCGGCGGATTGCTTATATGTACGGTATGTTCTCTGGTGTTCGGGTTTATCGTGGCCGCTTCGTATATGTTTCGCAACAAATACAGCAAGAGCTTGGCCGTGACCTTGGTATTGCTCCCCGCAACAGTACAAATTATAGTCATGCTCGTCAACGGCAATATCGGCGCCGGTATCGCGGTGGCCGGTGCGTTCAGCTTGGTGCGGTTTCGATCAATACCGGGAAACGCGAGGGATATATGCAGTTTGTTTTTCGCGATGGCTCTCGGATTTGTCATGGGTATGGGCTACATATTCTACGCGTTCGTTTTCCTGTTGCTTATAGGCGGCGCAAGCCTGTTATTGACGTGCTTCCGTTTTGGGCAAGGTGTATCGGATGCCCGCGTCTTGCGAATAACAATCCCCGAAAACCTTGATTATGACGGTCTGTTTGACGACGTCCTTGAGAAATATACAAATAACGCGGAGCTTGAAAGGGTCAAAACCACCAATATGGGAAGCCTGTATGAATTGACGTATTCCGTGCGGTTAAAATCCGCCGCTATACCGAGGGCTTTCGTAGACGAACTGCGCTGCAGGAACGGTAATTTAAATATAATGCTCGGCAGGGAGCAGATTGGCAGGGAGGAGCTTTAAGTTATGTATCGAAGGAAAAGCAAAAGACTTATGTGTACAGTCGTATTATCGGTTTTGATCGCGGTATCGGCCGGATGCGGCGCCGACGGAAACGCTTCGCAGACGCCCGGTGCGTCCGTCGCCGAGAGCGAAAAGTCAAACGCCCTTATAAACACAGGCGAATTTACCTGCGTATACGATTACGCTTTGGAAGATACGGACGCCGAGTGGGATAAGGCGACTGCGACGGCCGTCGTATTCGACGACGACGCGGCGCAAATTTCCGGTTCCGGCGCATCGTTCGCGGACGCGACGCTTATAATAGGGCAAGCGGGGACATATGTATTGTCCGGAACGCTCACGGGCGGCCAAGTTCTGGTGGACGCCGGGGAAAACGATATAGTTCGTTTGGTGTTAAGCGGCGTTTCTCTGCACAATGAAGAAGGCCCCGCGATCTACGCGCCGACGGCGGACAAGACGGTGCTCATACTCGAAAGAGGAACCGAAAACACTGTATCGGACGGAGCGGGATACGGAAATAACGCCGACGAACCGGACGCGGCGATATTCGCGCAAGACGATTTGAGCGTTACCGGAGAAGGAAGGCTTGTCGTTAACAGCGCCGGCAAGCATGGGATTCGAAGCCAAGACGTTCTCGCGATAAGCGCCGGCGTATTCGATATAAGCACCGCCGGGGATGCGCTTCGCGGACGCGACGGCGTTGCGATTCAAGGCGGCGACTTCACGCTGAACGCCGGGGGCGACGGCATACAATCGAACAATGACGAGGACGGCGCGAAGGGCTTTGTGATCATAAACGGCGGCGAGTATATCATCCGGGCCGGCAGTGACGGCATACAGGCGCAGAGCGCGCTGACCGTTACGGACGGCAATATTCAAATTACGACGGGCGGCGGAAGCGCGAACGCCGCCGACGCCGGCGCGGCGGAAGAGGAATCCGCAAGCATGAAGGCTCTGAAGGCCGGAAAATTGATGTACATCGCGGGCGGGGATATCGTCATTGACGCCGAAGACGACGCAGTGCATTCAAACGGCGATTTGATCATGACTGCGGGCAAGCTTTCAGCGCAAACCGGCGACGACGGCTTTCACGCCGACGCCGCGCTTGAGATATTGGGCGGGGTGATCAATATACCGGTCTGTTACGAAGGAATCGAAGGGCTTTCCGTCACAATCGGCGGCGGCGACACAGTTATCGCCGCAAGCGACGACGCCGTTAACGCCGCCGGAGGCGCGGACAGCGCGTCTGATAGGAGCGGCCCGATGGGTCGGGATCGCTTTTCGTCAAACGGGGATATATTTGTGCGTATCACAGGCGGAACGCTTGATCTGCTCGCTTCGCGCGACGGTATCGACTCGAACGGCGATATATTCTTTGAGGGCGGCGCGGTCAAGATCAGCGGCCCGTCGCAGGGCATGGAAGGCGCGATCGACTTGGACGGCGCAATGCTCGTCAGCGGGGGAGAACTCATAACGGCGGGCAGCGTAATGAATATTTCGCAAGAATCCACGCAGGCCGTTATCCTCGTTTCCTACGGCGCTCGGCAAGCTTCGGGCAGCGTGATCGAAATCAAGGACGCGGCCGGGGAAATCCTGCTTGAATACACGAGCAAAACAGATTATACGATGTCGGGCTTCACATCCCCGTTGTTCAAGATCGGCGAAATGTATTCGCTGTTCATAGGCGGAGAGAAAAAGACGGATATAAAACTTGAAAGCCTTATAACGAGCACGGCCGACGACGGAAGCGCGTACAACGGCGGCAGGGGCTTCGGGCGCGGCAACCCCGGCGGCGAAATGCCGTTCGGAGAGGACAATCGTTCGAACGGTGACAATCGTCCGGAAAGAACGCCGCCGGACGGTCTGACTCCGCCGGAAGAAGGAATGCCGGCCGACGGTTGGAGTCCTCCCGACGGGAGTATGCCGCCGGACGGAGACAACCCGGCCGGCAGGGGCAGGCCTGCGGGCGGAGAAGCTCCGCCGGAGGGGTGGACTCCGCCCGAAGGAGGAATGCCGCCGGAGGAGTGGACTTCGCCCGAAGGAGGAATGCCGCCCGAAGGCCGAACGCCGCCCGAAGGCCGGGTTCCGTCCGAAAGAGAAACATCGCCCTAAATGTCCTTCACATCGGCAGCTTGTGCAGGATGATGACAAGTACTACCTTTGTCAGCAGCGCGAAGGGATAGGCCGCGCCGTAGCCGCCCGCCGGCTTGTCGCTTCCGAGAGTGTCTACGGCGGCGCCAAGACCCGGCGTCGACGTCATGCCGCCGCAGACGGCGCCCGAGAGTATTATCCAGTTCATCCCGAACACATAGCGCCCCAGGACGAAACTGAACGTCGCCGCAACTATGCATATTATCACGGCGGTCGCCACCAACACGGCGCCGGATCGGGAAATGGACGCAACTACTTCTCCGCCGTAGCGAAGCCCAACTATGCCGAGGAAAAAGCTTATGCTTATCAGGCGCAGTGTCACGAGGATATGTTCGTTCATGCAAAAGCTCAAAGGTCCTATCTTGGCGATGCAGCCGAGGATGAGCGACACTGTCAACACGCCGCCCGTCGTTCCCAAGGCAAAATTCCCCGGTGAGCCTATCGGAAACGAGACGCTGCCCACAAAAAATCCCAGTATGCAGACGAGGAAAAAAGCCGCCGGATCGAAATCTCCGTCTTGGGCCCGCCGCGTCTCCGGGCTGCCGCGCTCAGAACCAATCTCCCTCTCATAGCGCACCCATTCCTCTTCTATGTCTATACGGAATATCTTCGGAAAGAAGTTCATGCTCAGTATAACTATCAACACGCCAAAGGGATAGGCCACCGCATGGCCTATCCCGACTTCTGCTTCCGCGCGCTCGGAATAGGCATCGACCTGTTCCTGCGACAGCCGAGGAAAATCCACGGGATTGAGTCCGCCGCCGGGCGATATCGTCTCAAGTATTTTCTGTTTTTGCAAATAGCCGGCCTCGATGTATTCGTCGTACACCTTTGCTGACTCCTTTTTAGCCGTCTCAAGGGCCGCGGCCAGCCCCGGAGAGCTGGTAAGCGCCCCTGTATATACGCCCGAAACCTCGTACGGCGAGACGTTTTCGAGATTCGACGCGAGCGCCAGCGTCAGCCCGTAAGTCATGAGGAAGCCGACGAACGTGGTAGCCATGCCCATCACGATGAAACGGAAGCCGTACCTTTTCATTACGGCGGGTACATCCTTTGACGCGAGCAGACCCACGGAAGCCATGAAGATGATTAAGAAAAGCTCAAAGAAGTCGTTCGGCACGAGACCGCCGTCCGCGGCCTTTCCGACGGTCTCATATGACGGCGCGCCGCCGCCTTGGCTGTAGACAAGCCAACCCGCAAGCAGACCCGTGAACAGCGTTCCCGAAACGCCGAAGCTGAATCTGCCAAATCTTATACTGCCGAAAAGCGCGCCCGAAACGACGACGGCGAACATCAGGACGAAAGGGTTCATAAGGAAAGCAATAATGTCGACGCCCATTACAGTCCTCCATTCCGCAGCGATAAATCATACGATTCTAAGACTAACATATCGCTTTGGGATTGTATAATCGCAAATTATTATCATCTTATAACATTTGTTTATAGGTAACTACTCGAACCCCACGCCGGTTTTATCCGTTCGCAACAAAACCGGCGCGGCGTTCGAGTAGTATGGATTGTACCTTTGAGCGGTAGCTTTTATCGCGGCCGTTGAATGGGCGCAAGGCATTAGAAATGCTTATGCGTGGATAATATTTTCTTATTTTACAAGTCTGCCGCGTTGTGCTACGCTGACAGTGTGCTTGGCAATGATTTTGCTCCGCCCGTCATAGATCCGGCCGGGGGCCGCAGGCCCTCTGATTTGATCGTCTGCAGCGTCCGCAAGGGCGCAATGGGGAAAGGATGACATGCCATGAAACAACAGTACGACATCTACACCGCTGTCGCGCTCCAAAACGAAATCAAGGTTATAGAGGAGCGTTCCGACCTCCAAAAAAACTTGGACAGGGTGCTCAAACTGATAGACTACGCTCCCCAGAGCCAAGTCGCGGCGCGGGGGAGGTACGAGGGCAGCTGGGCGCCGATCAAGCTTATATCCGCCGCAGAATTTTTCATACAGGGGCATGACGGCGGATGGACGTACGAGCACTACATGAAGAACGTCGTCGTTGATCTTCCGGGGCCCGAAACAGAACAGATAGCGAAAAAATGCAAGGAATACGGCATATATTTCGCGGGCTGCGTGTTGGAACGGGATCATGAGTTCGACATGGGCATAATCTGGAACACGCAATTCATAATAGATCCAAAAGGTGAAATCATACATAAATACCGCAAGTTCACGAACGCCATACATTTCGAACTGAACATCAGCCCGCATGACATAAAGGACAAGTACGCCGAAAAATACGGTGGCGATAAGCTCTCCACCTATTTCCCCGTGACCGAAACCGAAATAGGCAAGATAGGCGCCATCACGTGCATGGACGGGCATTTCCCCGAGAACGCGCGGGCGCTTGGCGTCCAAGGGGCCGAGATCATACTGCATCCCCTCTTTGCCTCGCCGCTGATGGCAAAGCCGCTCGACATATGGCAGACGCTCAACAGGGCGCGGGCATGGGAAAACATCTGCTATGTCGTAGGCGCTTCTTGGGGAGACATACACGGGAACAGACAGAGAACATTTGCCCCGGGTCAGGCGATGATAGTTGACTACAACGGCGTCGTGCAGGCTCTCGCGGACTATCCGGGGGAGGGTCTGGTAACGGCGACAATAAATCTTGAAGAGCTCCGCAGGCGCAGATTAGACCCATCGAGGAATTTCCCGACGCAGCTGCCGACGGATACCTATCGCCTAATATATGAGAAGGAAATATATCCGCCCAACCTGTTCCTTGACCGCGTTCCAACCACGAGGAAGGAGCGGGAGTCCGTTCACGTCATCAAGAAATGGGTCGACGAGGGCATATACGTCCTGCCGGAAAAGCTGCCCGACCGGTTCAAATAAACTGCCCGCGGCAAGACTATGGGGTTTGGCTGCATCAGACGTCCGCGCCGTAACGGTTCGGCGGCGGCAGACGGTCGAGGAGATATTGCATGGACGGGAATATAACGGCTGTTATCGGCATTGTCGTCATGTTGGCGCTTATATTTCTGGGCGTCAACATAGGGCTGAGCATGTTCATAATCGGCTTTGTCGGCTATGCGTACGTTTTGAACCCCAACGCGGCGCTTTCGGTCTTGGGCACGTATTCGACGTCAAGCTCTATGACGTACACGATGACTGTCATCCCGCTGTTCGTGCTTATGGGCAACTTTGCTTTCTATTCCGGTATAAGCAACGGACTGTTCACGACGTCGCGCGTGCTTATGGGCAGGGCGCGCGGCAGCTTGGCCTACGCGGGCATCGTCGCCTGCGCCCTGTTCGGCTCCATCTGCGGTTCGTTAGCGGCGACCACGGCGACGATGTCGAGGGTGGCGAAGCCCGTCATGGCGGAGCACGGCTACAAGCCCGAGATAATAGGCGGCGTCCTGGCCTGTTCCGGCACCCTCGGCACACTTATACCCCCCAGCACGCCTTTCATCATATTCGGCATAATGACCGAGACGTCTATCGGCAAACTCTTTGCGGCGGGCATCTTCCCCGGCATCGTCATGGCGGCCTGTTTCTGCGTCTGCGTGTTCATCCTCGGCAAAGCGGACAGCAACGCCTTCCCTTCGGGGCAAAGATATTCGGTCAAAGAGAAGATATTTTCGCTGAAGGGATACCTCGGGATGTTCATTCTCTTCCTTCTTGTGTTGGGCGGCATATTCACCGGCGCGACGTCCGTGACCGAAGCAGCCGCCATCGGGGCCGCGGTCTCGCTGATAATCCTGATAGCAAAAAGGATGTTCACAAAGGGAAATGTGAGGGAAAGCCTGTTCGACACGATAAAAACCCTCGGAATGGTCATGATAACCCTCGTGGGCGCGAACATGTTCGGAACATTCCTGACCGTCACGAACCTGCCTACAAATCTCGCCAAATGGATCAATTCTCTTGACGTCCCGTCCGTATTCGTGATCATAATCATCATTGTCGTCTATGCGGTGCTCGGATGCGTCATGGACACGCTCGCGCTCATGATTCTCAGCACGCCCATATTCGTTCCCATCATCGTCGCCCTCGGTTACGATGTTGTATGGTTCGGGGTAATAATAGTCATGATAATGAACATGGGAGCGGTCACGCCGCCCGTCGGCCTGAGCTGCTATGTCGCAAGCGGCGTCATGAAAATCCCTCTCGGAACGGTTTTCAGAGGCGTTGTGCCGTTTCTGATCGCGTTCGTGGCGTCGCTCGTGATTGTCATAGCCTTTCCGCAGACAGCGCTCTTTCTGCCGAGCATAGTGCGCGGTGGATGAACGGCGCGGCAAGGAAAAACACAAAAGGAGGAAAAAAGTCATGAAAAAATGTTCACGTTTGCTCATCGCGCCCGTGCTGCTGTTCGCGCTTTTGGCTGCGGCGGCCTGCGGAGGGGGCGGACAGCCCGCCGACAGCGGCGCCGGCGAGGACGGCGGGAACGGCGCCGGTGAGGAAGCCGCCGTCTCCCAAGAGACGTTCACGCTTGTAATGGCCCTGCACGGCACGGAGTCCCACGCCTATGTGCCGCCCATCATCGAATGGGCGGAAAAGCTGAAGGATGACAGCGGCGGCAGGATCAACATCGAAATACACCAAGGCGGCACCCTCGCAAGCTCCCTTGACGAGGTCGGTCTCGTGCAGACGGGCGGCGCCGACATAACCTTCAACACCAATTCCCTGTCGGCGTCCTTGTTCAAGTACGGCGGCATCATCGCCGCCTTCGGCGAACAGGTGACGAACACCATGATAGGAACCCACGCCGTCATGGCGATGTATGAGAACGAGCCGGCCATAAAGTCGGAGTTCGATGCCGCAGGTCTCAAATGTCTCGCCATAATGACTCAGACGCCCTCCACTCTCGGGGGCAAGGGTGCTCCCGTAAAGACGCCGGCCGGCTGGAACGGTCTTTCGATACAGTCCATCAGCAAAAACACCATCGCCATCGACGAGGGTTGGGGCGCCTCTCCCATAGGCGTGGGCGTGGGCGATCTGTATGAGAATTTCTCTAAAAACGTCTGCAAGGCCGCCTTGATCGACGCGAACCTCTACAGCGAGACCCGGCTTTACGAGGAAATGGACTACCTGAACACGTTCAACTACAACTCGTCCATAGCCTTCCTTGCCATGAATCTTGACAAATACAACAGTCTCCCCGATGACCTGAGGGCGCTGATCGACGGCACATTTGACGAGATATCGCTATCCATGGCCACGGCTACCAACGACTACTTCATCAACTTCGTGGAGACCGTGCTGCCCGAGAACAACGTTGAGCTCTACGACTTTGACGCGGACATGACCGACAGGAGCAATATCATGCTCGACACCGTGATAAAGGCGCCATACCTGAAAATGATGGCGGATGAAGGCAGGTACGACGGGCAAAAGATATACGACGGTTTCGAGAAATACATACAGGAAGGCAAGGCGAAGTACGGCAGTGAGTACGACTGGTTCAAGAGCATACATTAGTCCTTTGACGCGTTTATTCGCGGCAGACAGGCCGAGTTTCCTCGGTCTGTCTGCCCTTAAAAGACAACTCTTTGAGTAGGTAAGCGACATGAAAAAAACTGCCGCCATAATAAATAAAACATCTGTAATATGCGCGTGGATCTGCGTCGTCCTGCTCGTCGCGCTCATGGCCATGTACGTGACCGACGTGACAGGCAGATTCATTTTCGGCAGACAGATCAAGGGAACATTCGAAATGGCACAGTTCGTGCTGTGTATAATGACCTTCGGCTCGTACGGATACACACAGACGGTTCGAGGGCATATACAGGTTGGCTTTCTGACAAGGCTGTTTCCGCCCAAGCTCAAATATTCCGTATACGGCGCCGGCTACGTCCTATGCGCCGTAATGGGCTGTATAACGGTATACGCCCTTTGGCTTGTGGCGAAGAACGCGCTGCTGATGAACAAAGCCACGACCGTGATATCCCTGCCATACGCGCCCCTTTACATAGCGAACGCCGTGCTTATGGCTGTGTTCGTGCTTACTTTGGCGCTTGATATCGCGCGTTGCATCCTTGCCGTTCGAGGCGACGGGGACGCGCAGGAAAGCATAAACGCCATAAGCCTATAACCTGCCTTATACGCCTATCGCTCTGATGAAGGATATAAACCTCTTCATAGCAGATGTTATGTATATGCCCTTTTTCCAGAACACCCCGATCTTAGCGGACAAAGGCTCCTGCAGCGGACGGCTGCAGATGCTCTCATCGTCCTCAAACACCTGTTTGTACAGTATCATCACGGCCAAGTCGTTCTGCAGCATATATCGTATTGTGGATATCTGAGTTGAATGAAGCACTATGTCCGGCGGCAGACTGCTGAACTTCGATATGATGAGATTGTACTGGGCGGAGCCCTTGGGTACCATTATGAACGGCTGCTTTGTGAGCATTTCCATAGAAATGCGGCTTTCTTTCGCCAATGGGTTGTCCGCGTTCAAGAACAGGACGAGATCCGTGTCGAATATCCGTTCATGCCCGTAGGCGGACGAACGCCCGTCGATGACGCCTATCGTCAAGTCAAGCGCGGCCTTGTCTATCATGTCAAGGCCGGTAAAGGTCGGCACTTCGAATATTTCAAGCTGAATGTTGGGGTTTTTTTGCCTGAATCCGGGAACGAATTTCTTCAGAAAGAATGTGCTCAGTATGGCGGGAACGCCGATCCTGACGGCGGAGCTCCGGTTCGAGCCGAAATCAATAGCCTCACTGTAAAAATTGTCGAATGTGTCCAGTAAGCGCTCTGTCATAAAAAACAGACGCAGACCCTTGGCTGTAATGGAGATGCGATTGTTTATCCTGTCAAACAACCTGAACCCGAGTTCTCGCTCCAACTCTTTTATGGCCGCCGTTATCGCGGGCTGTGACACGTGGAGAACCTCCGATGCCCCGGTGAAGCTTTTCAATTTGCAGACTGTCAAGAAATAGCGCAGGTGGTTGATGTTGTTCATGTCCGCCTCCATGACAGCCTTTCGCCCGTCAAAGACCCTAAGCGGCTCTGCGCTGTCCTTTTTATCCTAAGCTCCCGAAAATTACATTACAGCGCATTTTTTCAAAGATATCAAGCACAAATAAACGGCTTTTGCGGTTTTCCAACATTTTTCCGTTACTACTCAAAGGTTCAATCAAGACTACTCAAACGCCGCGTCAGTTTTGTTCAGATCGGGTTCTGCCGACGGTTTTGGCCCCCGGAACGTACTTAGAGCTACGTGAGGAGGACAATAACCGACGGCAGGTTCCGAGATGGGCAAAAGTGGCGTGGGGCTTGAGTAGTAACATTTTTCCTATATGTTCATTTTTAACGGGAACTTGGGTTTTTACACAACAGTCAAGCAAGGATAGCATAGCACAGCATATTGCGGCTTGTATAATCGTGAAAATTTATTCGGGCATAAGAAAAAATTATCCGCCGCCTTGATAAAACTTGTCTTTTTCTCGCCTTTTCCTCAATTTTTCCTCAATTTTTGTTATAAATCCGGCAAAAATAGTATAGTTGCAACCGGTTTTGTCGTGTAAAATACAATCAAACTCAAATCACGCGTAACGGATCGGACGATGGTTTAAGAGTACAAAAATATGCCGAATTTATCGGAAGTATTCAATGACAAACAGTATTTGGCACAAAATAATTACAAATTGCAGCATTACAGGCATCGCGACGAAAAGATAGAAGTCGAGGAACATTTCCACGACTTTTATGAAATTTTCTTCCTTTTTTCAAGCGAATTCGTTGAATACAGCATAGATGGGCGAACATTCAAATTACAAGCCAATGACATTCTGATCATAAACAGCGAGACGGTTCACCGCGCGGTCTCCTTGGGTCATAATTATGATCGGCTCATGCTGTGGATCATTCCGTCATATCTGAAAAGAATAAGCACCCCCACAACAAATCTGTGCCGATGCTTTGAAAACATTGAAGCAACGCGAAATAAAAATTTGTTGAGACTGAATCCTATCTGCGCCGTCAAAATCCGCAATATATTCCTGAAAATCGAAGCGGCGTACGCGAGCGATTCTTACGGCGGCGATTTGCTGATGTGCTCTTACTTGACCGAACTCTTGGTTTGCATCAACAGGTATTGCCGGAACCCGCACAATGAGATCGACGAAAGCGATATCACAAGCAATCCGTTGGTTGACGCCGCTTTAAAATACATCAATGAAAACATTTCCGAAGACTTGGGCTTGGATACAATCAGTAAAAATCTTTTTGTGAGCAAATACCATCTGCTGCGAGAATTCAAAAAATGCATCGGGTATACCGTTCATCAATATATTTTGATAAAACGGCTGTTGTTGGCTGAAAATTTGCTCGCCGAGGGCAAATCGACTATAACGGAAATCTGCTTTAATTGCGGATTTGTCAGCTATACAAATTTTATACGGGCGTTTAAAAAGCATTACGGAATTTCACCCGGCAAATTTTCCAAGAATATACCCTCGGCGGCAACAATGTTTAACCGCTAAATTCCCAAAAGCGCTTTGACCGTTCCGCTGAAGACGCGTTTTTGATCCGACTCGTCGGGGAAAGCTTCCTTGACTTGACGCAAAAGGATCGGCGTGTCAACCCAAGGGAAATCTGTCGAAAACATCAACCTGTCCGCGCCGCCCAAGAAGTCCGTAATAAATTTCATGCTTCCGGGATCGGGGCTCACCAGATCATACCATATCCGATCACTTTTCAAGACGTCAACCGGCGGCACGGTAATTTGTTCCATCCCGCGATGCATGTTTACAGTCTGGTTCCAAATGCGTCCGGAAAGTGCGGGCAGGATGCCGCCGCAATGAGGCATCACAATACGAAGTGAAGGGTTTTGTTCGACGATGCCCGACAAAATCAGACGCATGAGACAGAAGCTTTCATTGACCATAAATCCCATCATCGGTATCATGGAATAATCACTGATGTATTTTCCCCAAGGCGGAACCATGGGGTGCAAAAATATCACAAGCCCCAGTTTCGCAAGTTCGCTGTAAATAGGATGATATACGGGAAGATCCGCCGGATTATCGCCAATTTGCGAGCAAAGCATCACCCCGACAAAACCGAGCTTTTTCAGCCTATGCGTCTCCCGGATCGCCCGATCCGGGAGATTCCAAGGAAGAAAACCTATTCCTTTGAATCTCCCCGGGTATTTTTCGATCGCATCTTGGATCGCGTCGTTCACGATACGCGCGCCCTCTGCGGCAAGCTCTCCCGGAAGCAATGTGCAGCAGGGGATTTGCGGACTGATCAACGCCAAATCAATTTCGTTCTTGTCCATCATTTCAACGGAAGCCTCAGGCGAATAATCCGACTGCTTACAAACGAATTTCTGAGTGCCCGCATAGTCTATGACCGCGTCATTCCCGTTCATTGTAACGGTCGGGTATTTAGAATGCTTTTCGAAAAATCTCGAATACTCCAAAGGCAAAATGTGGTTTTGTGCATCGATTATCATCATTTCATTTTGTATAACACAGCTGTGTTTATACCTCCTCCTTTTCGCAAAACTTCAACAATAGTTTACGAATCGCCGCACTCGGCAAAGTCAATGTTTACCGTTTATCGCCTTCCGTTGCGACAGGCGTATTATAGTCCAAATCTTTTCTCGGGTTCGGTTTGATTGCGATAATGAGCAGCGCGCATATTACCACCAAGGCGGCGTACACGACGGGCGCCCGGCCCGTTCCGCCCATAATATCCGCGGAAAAGCCTATAGACCAGTTGGCCAACGCATATATTGTCGCAATAATAGGATTGAGCAGCCTGTTGACTGTGGGAAATTCATACCGGCCGTAACAGGTCACTATCATTGACGGAATGAGGTTGCCGATGCCGCCCATGCAAAATTCGAAAATAATGACCCCTATCCACATGACTGCGTTGGCCTGCCCGAGGAACATGAGGAAAAACCCCAAGCCGTAAATAAAACCGTACAGTACGGAAGCTTGTTTTGTTCCTATTCTGTCATCTATAAATCCCCAAATATAACTGCCGGCAAGGCCGCAGAACGAAATACGCGAAATAAACAGGATTGCCTGCGGTTGATCAAAACCTTTGTCAATAAAGTAATAGACCATTTGGCCAATCATACCTTTGTTACACATGAACATCACGCCGAAAGCAATCACCAATAACCATGCGTTGCGGTCGCGAAGCAACTTGCCGAGCGACCATTGACTTTGAAAGTTTTTCAGTTTGGCTACGGCGTTTTTCATCTGCGCTTCGGTCAAATCATCATTGTCAGGAGACAATCCCACATCTTCGGGATTATCTTTTACCCAAAAGATACTCGCAATTCCAATAATGATCATAAGGATGCCGACACAGAGATATGCGAACGGGAAACTTATGTTGTTGACCAGATAATTCAACGTAGGCACAAACGCTATGGATGCGAAAGGAAGCCCCATTGTAGTAATCCCCAGTATTATCGCTTTTCTGCGCGGATACCAGTTGGTAATCAACGTGTTCGTCGTAACGCCGGCCCAACCTTGGGCAAAAATAAAGATGACGACAGATACCCCTATAAAAATGCCCAACACCGAAACACGCCCGAACAATACAGTAAAAACACCGCCTACAAGCAGCGTGATGACCGTAACCTTCCGAGGGCCGAATTTCTTGACCATCTGCGCAAAAAAGGTGGCGCCGAAAACAGCTGTAAACGCGGCTACGGTCAACCAGTTCAGAATAGTTGTTCTTTCCCAGCCGAAATTGTTCACGAAATACGGAATGAAGATATTATTGCCGCTTGTTGTCATAATACCTTGTATCCAATACATCAAGAATGAATGGATGATAAAACTGTACCCGATCATAAAACTCATTTTCTTTCGCTCGTATTTGCCCGATTCGATCTCACTTGACATATTTACCTCCTTTTCAAAAATATTGAACTCTCTTTGTCGCTGTCAACAAAGAGAGGATATCATTTTTATTTTTTCGAGTCCTTACCATTCTTTGCAAAAAAAATTGCTTTTATTGCGGAGTTTCGCGAAGATAAACTGCCCCCGGCAAGACTACGGGGGATCAGAGAGCCGGGCAGTTTGATACGATAGGAAGTTATTAGGAGTGGGTTCAATACCCTACGTTATGAATGAAGAGACATAGCAAGCTACAGGGTATTGAACCCGTTTGCGTAATAAACCAAAGGCGAAAAGCAATATCGGCGCGAAGAACGGCGGCTTCCCCTTACAAAAATGTAAGCTTGCCGAAAGGTATATCTATGGCTGTGCGCCCGGAACTCGGGGTATAATGCAACAGTCAAAGGGTCGGTATTGTTAAAGGCGGGAGGATTTCCCGTACGCGAGACGGAAAGCGCGGCGTCAAAAAGGGGAAGCCGCGCCGTCCGCCGCAGTGAGCACATCGGGGATCGCCGTTCATTAGACCGGCGATCCCTCCTCGTTACCGGCGTATCACCTTACGTCTCTCTTCACGAAACGCCCGCTGTATATAACTGCGGCGAAGAGCGACGTCAGCGGCGCCGTAACGATAAGCGCCGCGCTCGCGGACAGACCCTGCCCTATTTCCAAGGCTATATAATTTGAATTGATAAAGCGGTTGAACTGTATGCCGTAACCCATGAGCGCCATGAGATTCGCGAGCGCTCCGCCCGTAAACGCCAAAATCAGCGTATTGCTCATCGTTCCTATCGCGTCCTTCGCGACCTCCATGCCCGACTTGAACAAAGCGTTCACGCCAAGGCTCGCGTCCGCCGTACGCACCTCGTAGACCGCAGACGCGACAGACATGCTCACATCCATAACCGCGCCTATCGACGCGATCAACACGCCCGCGAACAGCAGATACTTAAGGCGCATACCCGAATTGGCGGCGAAATACGACAGCATTCCGAGCTGCTGCGCGTTATATCCCGACAGATTCGACAAGGCGGAAAACACGCCGAAAATAAGACCCGCCGCACAGAAGCCCGCGAACGTCGCCAACACGGACGCGAGCGTTTTTTTCGTGTAGCCGTTGAGCAGCAGAAGCGAAACGCCGGCTGTGAGCATAGACGTGAATATGGCGCAAAATACCGGCGAATCGCCCTCGTATATGCGCGGTATCGTGAAAAAGAATATCGTAACCAATGTGAAAACAAGGCCGAACAGCGCGCGGAGCCCCTTGCCCTTGCACGTAACTATGAGCAGAAGTACGAACACCGCTATAGCGAACAGCAGCCCCGGCACACGATAATGGCTTATGAGCATGGTATAAATCTCGCCGTTATCGCGGACGTCGACGCTGACGATCATCTCGTCCCCAACGGACGGCTTGACATAGCTGTCCGGCATAACGGAATTTCGCGCGACTGTGTTCCTGCCTTCGAACGGGCCTTCCGTCAACCGCAAATTCACGATCTGCAAACCGAATTCGCGTTCGCCGCCGTAGTCCGGAAGCGCCAACAGCGAATCGTCTGTTTCCGTCACTACCGCCTTATAGTAGCGCAGATTCGGGTCGGCCACGCTGACAAATCCCGTTATGGCGCGGGCGCCCGTTATAAGAAATATTACCGTGAGCGCGGCGACGGCCGCGAATGTCAGAATTTCTCCGACCGGCGTCTTCACCTTTCTTGCCGTACCGGTTCTTAACGTATCAGTTCTCATATGTCACCTCCTGTTCAAAGTATATCCCGTGTATGTAAAGAAGACTTTAGCTCCGTGTAAAGTCCGCGCCAAACCCGGAACAGCCCGCAGGCTCCGAAAATTTGCGAATTACCGAGGATTTTACACAAACACCGTTTTGGATTTAACACGCGCGGCGGATACTGTAAATGTAGACGGGCTTTTGTCCGTGCGTGACAACAATGCCGGGCTGCGCCGGGGGAGAACGCCGTTAAATCCCCCTATGCATGACCGGGCTTGATCCCATAAATACAAGTAAGGAACTGTCGCCTGCCCACATTATTTGGCTACAGTCCCTAAGCGCAAGAGTAACAAACAGAGGAGGATTTGAACGAAATGAAAGCAAATTACGCGTTGTACAGAAGGACTGCGGCGCTCTTGGCCGTGCTGATGCTGTTTTCGGTCGCATCGGCCTTCGCGGGATTCGGGGCTGTTTTTGCCGACGGCGAAGAACCCGTGAACGAAGCGCAGCAGAACGAAATCGGTGAAGCTCCGGCGGAAGAGCTCGCAGAGGAAGAGACGCCTCCGCAGAGTGAAGAGCCCGCGCCGAACGGGGAAGAGATTTCCGAAGTTCCGGAAACTGAAGCCTCGGAAACTGAAGCCCCGGTCGAGGAAGAATTCAATATGATGCCTATGTCTGCGGCCGGTGGCGCGGCCGAGACAAAGATGGACTTCAACCTGAATTTCGAAGGGAATTTGGCGAACGAAACGGGCGACCCCGCCGCTGTTTACATCAACGGCTACGACGCCGAGGAACACTACGAAGACGGCGTGGAAGGAAAGGCGATCCGCCTTGACGGATACAACTATATCGAACTTGAGGGCCCCGAATCGGCGGCGCTCGACTACAGCGGAAACTTTTCGCTCGCGTTCTGGGTGAACGTCCAAGGCGCGCGCGGCGGGGATCCCGTGATATTCAGCAACAAAGGTTGGAGCAGCGGCAACAACCCGGGCTTTCTGCTGCATATAGCGACGCGATGGAAGGAAATAAAGTTGAATGTCAAGACGGAGCAGGGCGGACGCTATGACCAGGTTGTGGCGCGCACCGATCCGGGCGTCACGGGATGGCAGCACGTGGCAGTCGTATTTGACGTGGACAATAACAAGATATATTCCTACTGCAACGGCGTGAAGCGTTTGGATGTGGACATGGATCTCACGGGCGGCGTTCCCGGGAATCTGCTGCACACGCTTATAGGGCAGAGCTACGACAATTCGGAAAACGCTACATTCTACAACGGCAAAGATAAAGGCTATGACGTCGATATGCTGCTTGACGACTTCGTTATGAAGAACGAAACGTTCTCGCAAAGCGATATATCGGGGCTGTTTCTCAAAGGCAAGGAGCTCTTGGTCAACTCCGGTGAGTGGAGCGACAACGCCGGAAACGGCGACATGCTCAGCGCGGAATTCGGCGAGAGCGGAATCGCGGATTCGTCCTCTTACGCGCGCGTCTTTTCGGGAAATACGGGCGCCGAAAATATCTCCGCGGATGAAACGCTCGGCAGATACGTCGCGAACATAGGCGGCGACGCGTCCAAGACCTACCTGACGCCTTGGAGCGAGCAGGACTACGCCAAGATACACGACGCCAAATTCGACGGCGACGGCGTCGACACGGGCGGCGACGGGATGACTGCGGCCGTAACATTCAAAGCGGAGCGCGCGGACGGCAAGGCGAGCGTTTTTGGCAATATGACCGACGCCGAGGGCATAGGTCTCGATATCGAACCCAATGACGCGAATACAGCCAACCTGAAGCTTTATATGAAGACCCCTTATACGAACGGCCCCTACATCGAACTGACGGGCGCCGTTACATACGGCGAGTGGTATCAGGCGACGGCGGTCTACGACGGCTATGAGATGGCCCTGTATCTGAACGGTGTGCTTCGCGGAACCGTGCGCCAGTGGAACGATCTTCCCTTGCCGGCGGCCGCGTCGCGTTTCTTCGTTATAGGCGGCGACGTCGACGGGAACGGCGAAGCGGAAAGCGCGTTCACGGGCGCGATAGCTTCTCTTCGCATCTACAGCCGGCAGCTGAGCGAATACGAGGTGGGAGAACTTTCGAAACGCGATATGTCCAAGGGCAATGAAGAGCCGCCGGAAGGTGATACGGTAACATTCGGCGTTATCTCCGATACGCATATCACGGAGACAAATTACACGACGCAGGCGCGCACGACCGAAGCCTTCGAGTTTTACAGCAATCTCGGTACGGACGCCGTCGTCGTCGCGGGCGATCTGACGGACAACGGCAACATCGGACAGCTCAACGCTTGGAAGGCCGCCATGCAGGCCGGCAAGTCCGACGATGTGTTGCTCATAGCCTCTATGGGCAATCACGAGGAAAACAAATGGGCGAACTTCGAGAGCGCGACGGGCAACAAGGCGAACGACGTTAAAATCGTGAACGGCTACTATTTCATCACGGTCAGCCCCGGCGCCGGTACGCTTGACGCCGAAACGGGACGCGCGAGCCAAAGCAATACGAGCACATACGGCTATGCCGTAAATTGGCTCGAAGAGCAGCTTCAGATCGCCGAAGCGGCTTCGCCGGACAAGCCCGTATTTGTATTTTTCCATCATCCGATCAAGAACACGTTTTACGCGTCGCACGAATGGTACGGTTTTGGCTTCGAGACGGTATTCGACAATCATCCGAGAGCCGTAACGTTCGCGGGACACATCCATTCGCCGAACAACCACCCGAAGAGCATATGGCAGAAGGACGGCGGATACACGGCCATAAACACTGTTACGCTGAAATACTTCGAGATGGAAACGGGCATGATCTACGGCAGCGTTCCTCCGAATTCCGGTAACGCCGCACAGGGTCTGCTCGTAACGGCCGACGGCAGCGATGTGACCGTCAGAAACTACGACTTTATATCCCACGAGTGGATAGAGCAGACGTGGAGCTTTGACGCGGCCCCGGGCGCCGAGCGTCCCTATACGGCGGCAAAGCGCGTCTCGCAGGCCGTAGCGCCCGAGTTCGACGAGGACGCCGAGATCAGCGTGACGCAGATAGGCGAAACCGTCGCCAACGTGAGCTTCCCGCAGGCGCATATCCCCGCAGGCGGACATAAGGACGACGTTGTTCAGTCATACAAATATGATTTCATCAACAAGTCCACGGGTCTGACGGACGTAAGCTTCAAGACGTTCTCTGAGTTTTACTTCCTTCCGACGCCCGGAACGATAAGCAGCAACGTAGCCGGACTGAAAAGAGGCGCCGAGTACGAGGTGCGCGTCTACGCCTATGACGCCATGGGAGCGGCTCAGGGCTATCAGGGCGGCTGGGAAGGCGGCGGAGCGGAAAGCGTTCCTTTGACGGCCGTCTTCACGACGCAGGGCACGGCGCCTGAAACAGAGGACAGCTTTGACGTATACAGGCAAGGCGTGGCCCCGGCGGACATGCTGAACGTCGACTTCGCGGACGGCCTTATATCGGATCACGCGATGAACCGTTCATTCAGCGGCGGATCGGCCGGCAATATAACGTTCGACGATGAGCTCGGCAAGTACGCCGCGAACTTTACAGGCAGTACGTCGCAGGCTTGGATGACCGCCTGGAGCGCGGCCGACTACGAAAAGACTCTGGACGGTCTGACACTCGAATCCGTATTCAAGGTTGATCCGTTCACGGGGAGTTATGTGGATCTCATCGGCAATATGCAGAGCGCCGGTTACGGTCTTGAAATCAGCTCCGAAGGCGCCGAAACATTTTCTCTTGAATTTTGGTGTCACGTGGGCGGCAGCTACAAAATTCCCAAGGTTACGGGACTTGATTTCAGTAAATGGTATCACGTCGCGGGAGTATACGACAAAGAAGAAGGCATGGTGAAGCTCTACATTAACGGCGTACTCAAAGCCGGTTTTCCCGCGAGCGGCGACATTTCGAAGCCGGGAGCGCAATCTCGCAGTCTCGTGATCGGCGGCGACTCGAGCGGCAGCGGCGGCATAGAAGCGGCTATGCGCGGCTCCGTATCGACGGCCCGCGTATACAGTGAGCCATTGAGCGATACGCAGATAGATGTATTGGCCAACCGCGAACTGCCTTCGATAGACAAGACTGATCCCGTCATTCGTATAGACGGGGAACTTCCCGAATACATTCTTATAGGCGAAGGCGCGACCCTGCCTGCTATAAAGGCCGCCGATAACAGCTCATCCGTGACGCTCACGGCGAAGATCGACGGAGTGATCGCGGCAATGGGCGACGCCGAGGTCAACCTGATACCGGAATACGAGATTCCGAACGCGGAAGCTCTCGCCACATCGTTCGGCGCGTCGGAGCTTGAGATTGCCGCGGGTATGGGCGTCAGCGAGATAATATTTACGCTGAAGGCCGTCGATCCCTCAGGAAATGAAACGGAATTCTCGCGCCGCATAGCTCTGCTTTCCGAGGATCCCGGCGATCCCGGCGACCCCGGCGATCCCGGCAATCCCGGCGATCCGAACGACCCGAGCGTACCGGACGGTTATGACGGATTCGCGCGTATCACCGTCAGTGAAAAAACCGTGGCGGGACGCGATCTTGAGTACGCCCTCTCGGTCGATGCGGACAGCAACAAGATCAGTCTCATAGACATAGAGTTTGCTTACGACAGCGACAAGCTGCAATTCAAATCGGCGACGCCCTCCGCAGGCTTCGAGCTGTTCGAAGTAAGCGACGGCAAGGACAGAAAAGGTAACGAACGCGACGGCGTCCTCTTCGTCAGCATGATGAAAAACGACGGCGTGGGCGTGAGCGTTCAAAATCTCACGAACATCCTGAACCTGACGTTTAACGCTGCGGCGCCCGGAGCAGCGGTCTCTGCGGAAATCGGTTACATAGGCGCCGGCGGCTACAACGCCGAAGGCAATTCTGTAAATCTCAGGATAGAAAGCCCCACCCCGTCGGAAACCGACGTGTTCCACGGCTATGACTTCGACCTGAACGGCAGCGTGGATTACGGCGACATTGCGGAGCTGCAGAGACATTTGGGCAAGAACAGTGAAAGCGCCGATTGGAGCGCCGTGAGCCATATGGACATCGCGGACGACGACAGCGCCATAGATATAGCCGATCTCATGCAGATACTGGTGTACGTAAGGGCGAATATATGATTAAAATCGTAAACGGGATATTGCGAGCCGCGCTGTGCGCGGCTTTCGCCCTTGTCGGGCTTACGGCGGCGGCGTGCCCCGCGTTTGCGGCGACCTCAAGCCTTAATGTACCCGCGGATGCGAAGGAATTTACGGTTGAAATCCGCGTGAACGAGGATGCGCCGTTTGCGAGCGCGGAGTTCGGCCTTGATATAGACGGCGGCGCCGACGTCAAGCTTCTGAAATATGAGAAAAGCGCCGAACTTGGCGCTTCTGTGAGCGAGATGCCCGACGAGGGCGGCGTCCGTTATGCAAACGGGATGTATCTGTTCGGTTTTGCGAGTGTTTTAAACAACTATTCGGGCAGCATGAACGTCGGTACGCTGACATTCAGCTATGAGGGCGACGCGCCGAGCACGCTCACGCTTTCTCGTATGAAGATAGCGCGTTTGGCGGAAGACGGTGAAACCGTGGAAGGCGATCTGCGGGAAGGCGAGCACTTTGTGATAAACGTGGGACGCGCCGACGGAACGACGGCCGATCCGGATAACACGGGCAACTCGGGCAGCCCCGGCGGCGGCGCGGGAGGCGGGGCTGTGACAGGCACAAGTCTCACCGTTGATATAGACGAGGGCGCCACCCCTCTCGCGGGCTTCCTCATTGACCGTATCGCGTACATCAACGGATATCCCGACGGTTCTGTCAGGCCGGACGGCGGCGTGACGCGCGCGGAAGTCGCGTCCATGCTGTTCAGACTGCTGAGCTACGC
>JAISBV010000134.1 GCA_031266025.1 Eubacteriales Family XIII. Incertae Sedis bacterium | reverse complement strand
TCGTCATAGTTGCGTCCCAATCGGTCGATGCTTTTAATGTAAATCAGATCGC
This sequence comes from Eubacteriales Family XIII. Incertae Sedis bacterium, assembly GCA_031266025.1. Classification (GTDB taxonomy): domain Bacteria; phylum Bacillota; class Clostridia; order Peptostreptococcales; family Anaerovoracaceae; genus JAITLA01. The sequence continues at coordinate 33,385 of JAISBV010000134.1, read as the reverse complement.
CGGGTCTCAGTTTTCTCATCAGGCTCCGATACTTCGGGCGGTCGAAGTTTTTGCCGCTCAGTTTGTCCGTGAAGATTTGAGCGGCGGGTATGCCGAGCTCGCTCATCGCTATCATCTGCCTGTCCTCGTTTTGATCCGTGCTCGACACGCGCACATATCCGTATGTTGCTGCCATAATCACTCCTACTTTTATTGTTTTATTGGGAAAAAATCATATCACACGAAACGAATTCGGACAATGATATTGTTTCGAGTTATTGGAAAATATCGCTTGCTTCCGGCCGGAAACTGTGCTAATATATGTTGTGGAGTTGGCCGGCGTGATGGAATTGGCAGACGTGCCGGACTCAAAATCCGGTGGTGGCAACACCGTATCGGTTCGACCCCGATCGCCGGCACCATATTTTTTCTTGGAAAAACGTCAGTCAGTATCGGCGTGTTCCTGATCGGTTGCGCTCGATTCAAACAGCGGAATGAGAGCGGGCCGGGTTCGTGCGGTTGTGGCGGAATAGGCAGACGCGCACGGTTGAGGGCCGTGTTCGAGAGAGTAAGGGTTCAAGTCCCTTCAACCGCACCAATTCGTGAAAATCCGAACCTCCTCGCAAGCTGCAAGTCGGGGATGCGTTCGGATTTCTCATGTTTCGCGCGGTCGCGTCGTCGGATACGCGTCAAAGTCTCGGTGACGACGTAACAGCGATTGTTATGATTTTATCTTTATAAAAAAATAAACGGTTGCAATTTGGCGGAATTTCGGTATAATAATGTAGAGAACAATAAATGCTGCCGGTGTTCCGCCAAACCCGGATGAAGATGGAGGAATTTATGAATAACATCACAACGCTTATACCGCTGATATTATTGATCGTAATCATGTATTTTATGCTGATCCGGCCGCAGAGAAAGCGCGAGCGAGAGGTCAACAGTATGCGCAGCGCGATCAAGGTGGGCGATGAAGTCATAACGATCGGCGGAATTTGCGGTAAGATCGTCAAGACCAAAGATGAGGTGTTGACTATACAGGTCGGTGCGGACAAGACCAAATTCGATATTATGCGTTGGGCTATTTCAAAGGTCGTGACCGAAGCTTCGGCGCCCAAAGCCGATAAAGCCGGAAAGCCCGCGAAAGATGAACCGGGCGACGAGTCGGGCGCCGATGATATAGCTGCCGCGGAGGGCGCTGCGGAAGAGTCAAAGCCGACGCTTCCCAAAAGACTGAAGAAAAAGACCGCCGAAGAAGAAGCGGGTATTGAAGAATAGCGTATATCAGGCGTTGGTTCCGTACAAGCGGTTTCGGCGTAGTGTAATTAACCCCCGGCACAGCGCAGGGGGTTCGCTTTTTAAGGTAACTACGCAAACCCCACGTGATTTTTACCCGTTCGCAAGCTCCGGGCACAAGTGCCCGTTAAGTCTCGTTATTTTTATTTTTTATTGTCATCTGTAAGAGGAACTGCATTATGAAGAAATTTCTGGCGCTCTTGATCGCGATTTTTACTGTATTGCTGTGGGTCGTTACGCTGACGGGCATCGGCAGTCTCGGGCCTATCATGGACAGGACGAAGCTCGGTCTCGACCTTTCAGGAGGCGTATACGTGGTGATGGAGGCGCAGACCGACGCTGAGGGCCAAGAGCTTTCCGAACTCATGAAGCAGACGCAGCTTATCATGGAGAGACGCATTAATGAAATGGGGCTTTCTGAAACCGTCGTAACAATAGAGGGAGAAAATCGCATTCGCGTGGAGATGCCGGGCGCGGATGATCCTGAGGAAGCCATAAGGGAAATAGGCAAGACGGCGCAGCTCCAATTCATGTTGGCGGACGGCAGTCTTGTGCTTGACGGCAGTATGGTCAATGACGCGGGCGTCGCCATGGATCAGCAGGGCGGCGGTTATGTCGTCACGCTCGAATTCGACTCGGCCGGAACGGAGGCTTTCGCGAGGGGTACGCAGACAGCATACAGCGGTTCGGTTACGCCTGTTTTGCCGGGCGTAGGAGCAAAATCCATCGCAATCATATTGGACGATGAAATCATTTCCGCGCCCAATGTCGAAACGCCGATTCTGAACGGCAACGCGCAGATAACGGGCAGGTTCGACGAGGATGAAGCCATTACGCTCGCGCGGCAGATCAGGGCCGGCGCCCTTCCCGCGGAATTGGTTGAGGTGAACTCGTCCGTGCAGTCGGCCGCCATCGGTATGGACGCTCTGCAGATGAGCCTGATCGGAGGCGCCGTCGGCGTCCTGCTTATACTGCTCCTGATGCTCGGCATATACAGAATCATGGGTCTGGCGGCCGATATAGCGCTGCTCCTCTACATACCCGCCACGTTTTGGATATTGAACCTACTCGGCGGCGTGCTGACGCTGCCGGGAATCGCGGGCATCATCCTGTCCATAGGCATGGCCGTGGACGCCAATGTAATCATATTCGCGCGTATACGCGAGGAAATACAGCAGGGCAAGACCATCCGCGTGGCCGTAAGCGCGGGATTCAAGCGCGCCATGGGTACGATCATAGACTCGCAGGTAACGACCATTATAGCGGCCATAGTGCTGTACCAGTTCGGAACGGGGCCCGTGCGCGGCTTTGCATTAACACTTATGATCGGTATCGTCGTCAGTATATTCACGGCGGCCGTCGTCACGCAGGTATATCTGCTCATAATGGCCGAAAACAGGTTGCTCGGCGCAAAGAAATTCTTCGGCGTCAAAGAGGACAACGACGCAGTGATAGGCATACGCAAGCAGTTCGCGTTTCTCGGACGCCGCCGCGTTTACTACATCATAACCGTAGCGCTTATGGTCGTCGGACTCGGCGTCGGTTTTATACGCGGTTTCAATTTCGGCATAGATTTTACGGGCGGCATGATGATGCAGCTTGAAATGAACGAGCAGGTCGATATAGAGGCCGTGGACGCCGTGCTCGGCGAGAACGGCATAGAAAACGCGGATATCATCTACGCGGGCGACAATAATACTCAAATCATCATCAGAACGACGAAGTCGCTAATAAACGAGGAACGCGCCGCGCTGCTTGACGCGCTGCTGCCGGCTTTCGGACTTGACGATTCGTCGGTGCTCGCGTTCGAACAGTTCGGGCCCTCGATCGGCGACCTGCTCAAGCGCAACGCCGTCAAAGCCGTGATCTTCGCGAGCATCGGCATGCTGATATACATCATTATACGCTTTGAGTGGAAATTCGGCGTCGCCTCCATCGTCGGGGTGCTGCACGACGTCGTGATATTGATTGCCTTCTACGGACTGTTCCACGTTCCGATCAACAATCCGTTTATCGCGGGCGTGCTGACTGTCGTCGGCTATTCGATCAACGACACCATAGTTATATTCGACAGGATCAGGGAGAACCTGAAGGTCATGCGAAAAAGCAGATTGGAGCCCTTGATAGACACGAGCATCAACCAAACGGTCTTCCGTTCCGTCATGACCGCACTGACCACCATATTGGCTATCATCCCATTGTATATACTGGGCGGCGATGTGATACGGCAGTTCACAATGCCGCTTATAGTGGGCATTGCGGCGGGCGCGGCGTCCTCTATATTCATCTGCAGTCCCATATATTACGATATATGCCAAGCTCTCGACAAGCCGAGGTATCGCGGCGGAGGCGGAGGCGGCTCAAAAGCGCGAAAGACCCGGAGCGCGGAGGACGGCGCCGTCGTGTAACAGGACAATTTATGGATAATCTTGAGCAGTTTCTCGGAGGTCTTCTTGAAATCAACCCGAGTATCGACACGGATTTGATCAAAAGGGCCTACCTGAAAGCCGAACAAGTGCATATGGGACAGCTTCGGAAATCGGGAGAACCCTATCTCGTCCATCCGATAGAAGTAGCCAAGATACTCGCGAATCTCGGAATGGACGAAACCACGATAGTCGCGGGATTGCTCCACGACGCGGTTGAGGACACGCCCTATTCGCAGGAGGATATAACGCGGGATTTCGGCAGTGAGGTGGCGCTGCTTGTGGACGGCGTCACAAAGCTTGGCTCTTTGGTTACGGAAGGTCAAGAAGAACGGCAAGCCGAAAACCTGCGCAAGATGTTTCTGGCCATGTCCAAGGACATCAGGGTACTGCTCATAAAACTGGCGGATCGTCTGCACAACCTGCGCACAATCAACTACATGAATCATGATCAGATCGTGTACAAATGCAGGGAAACGCTTGAAATATACGCGCCGCTCGCGAGCCGGCTCGGTATATTCGCCATGAAATTCGAGTTTGAGGATATCGCGCTGAAATACCTTGATCCCGAGGCCTATTTTGAATTGGCGGATCAAGTCAATATGAAGAAGGCCGCGCGTGAAGAGAACATCAATCGCGTCATCGGGGAGATCAAGCATGCTCTTGACGATCTGAAAATCAGTCATGAGATTACAGGACGTTCCAAGCATTTTTACAGCATATACCGCAAGATGAAATACCAACACAGGCAGTTGGACGAGATATTCGATCTTACCGCCGTGCGGATCATTGTGGAAACCGTCAAGGACTGTTACGCCGCGCTCGGCGTCGTGCATACGATGTGGAAGCCGCTTCCGGGCCGCTTCAAGGATTATATCGCGATGCCGAAGCCCAATCTCTACCAGTCCATTCATACGACGGTGCTGAGCGACCAAGGCAGTCCGTTTGAGATACAGATACGTACGCGGGCCATGCATCGCATTGCCGAGTACGGTATCGCCGCACATTGGAAATACAAGGAGGGTTTGGGTTCGAACGAGGCTTCGCAGGAAGAGGTGAAGCTTGCTTGGCTGCGGCAGACGTTGGAATGGCAGAAGGATATGAACGACACGAGGGAGTTCATGGAAACCCTGAAGATGGATCTCTTCTCCAATCAGGTATTCGTGTTCACTCCCAAAGGTGATGTAATAGAGCTGCCGGCGGGTTCGACGCCGCTTGATTTCGCTTTCAAAATACACAGCGGCGTGGGCGTGAAGTGCGTAGGCGCCAAGGTGAACGGCAAGATGGTTCCGATAGATTACATCCTGAAAAACGGCGAGATCATCGAGATCATCACATCTTCCAATTCCAAGGGCCCCGGCATAGACTGGCTTCAGATCGCGAAGACCGGCAACGCAAGAAGCAAGATACGCCAATGGCTGAAACGCGAGAACAGGGGCGAGCGCGCCGAGAGAGGACGCGAGCTGCTTGAGAGGGCTGTGAAGCGCAAGGGTTTCGATCCTCAAACCGTCGTGCGAAATCAGTGGGTATCGCGCGTATACAAACAGCTCAATTATACAACAGCCGATGAGATGTACAATATCATAAGCCACGGCGGGGTTATGTTGAGCAAGGTCGTCAACGCGCTCACGGAGATTCACGACGAGGAGATGCAGGCCGCCGCCAAGCGCGCGGCGCGTGAGAAGGAACGTGCGGAAATGTCCGCCGCCTTGAAGCACGCCGACAGCGGACACAGGGATCGCACGGACGTTCGCGTCAAGGGTGTCAGCAATCTGCTGATCCACCTTGGAAAATGCTGCAATCCCGTGCCGGGCGACAATATTACCGGCTTTATAACAAAGGGCAAGGGCGTTACCGTTCATCGCGACGACTGCCCGAACCTAATACATATACCCGAAGAAGAAAAAGGGCGGCTTATAGATGTCGAGTGGGAGTACGACAATACAGATCTCGGCAGATACTATGATTCCGATGTGGCTATCAGCGCCGGCGACCGCAAGGGTTTGCTGTCGGATATATCGCGCGTATGCGAGGATATGGACGCGCACATTACGGGCGTTAACGCAAAGAGCGCGAACGACGGCGCGGTCTACATCCTTATGACGCTTTCCATCTCAAATACGAACCAGATGGAGAAGATACTGCTGTCCCTGCGCGGCGTAGAGGGAGTTGAAGACGCGCACAGGGCTACGGGTTAGGGGCGCGCGTGAGAGCGGTTGTTCAGAGGGTAAAACAGGCGCGTGTGACGGTCGGAGACAGGACGGCGGGCGCTATAGGAACAGGGCTCGTTGCTTTTGTGGGCGTGGAGACGGGCGACGGCGAAAGCGACGCGATCTACATCGCCGACAAGATAGCGGGTTTGCGCGTCTTTGAAGACTCGGACGGTAAGATGAACTTATCCGTATCGGACGCGGGCGGCGCCGTGCTCGCCGTTTCGCAGTTTACGCTGCTCGGCGACGTGAGGAAGGGCAAGCGGCCAAGCTTTGCGGAAGCGGCAAGACCCGAGACGGCGGAACCGCTTTACCGCGTATGCGCGGATAGGCTGCGCTCTTTGTCCTTGCGTGTGGAAGAAGGCGTGTTCGGAGCCGAAATGCTTGTGGAAATACATAACGACGGCCCGGTGACGCTGCTTTTGGACAGCAGGAAGGCGTTCTGATTTACGATCATCGGAAAAAGAGCGACCGGTACGGCAGTAAGGAGTAACATCTATGAACATAAGAACATTTACAGGGGCTTTTTCCGGCGCCAACAGCTATCTCACGGACGACGGAGCGAAGAACGCCTTTATCGTGGACGCGGGCGAATACGATTCGCGCTTGGCAAAGGTCGTGAAAGACGAAGGGTTAAAAGTCGAGTGGCTTATACTGACGCACGGGCACGGCGACCATATCGGCGGCGTCGACCTGTATCTGAACGAATTCGAGGGCTGCAAGCTTGTTGCGGGCGAAGATGAACGTCAAATGCTTTCCGATCCCGACAAAAACTATTCGGCTGCGATAACGGGAAGACCTATATCGCTTGAAGCGCAATTATGGGTGAAGGACGGCGATGAGCTCAAGGCGGGCTCGTTGACGCTCAGGATAATATCGACGCCCGGGCATTCGCCGGGCGGCATATGTATATTGACGGGCGACGCGCTGTTCAGCGGCGATACGCTGTTCACGGGTTCCATAGGCAGAACCGATCTGTTCGGCGGATCCATGGACGCCCTCCTCGCGTCGGTAAGAACGAAGTTGTTTGTCCTGCCTGATGAGACGCGGCTGTATCCCGGCCATATGGGAAGCGGCACGATAGGCGGAGAAAAAAGAAACAACCCGTTTTTTTGAGTTTGCGGACGGATATGTACGGATTTGTTTTCGGCGGCGCCGGCGGCGCGGCCGACGCCAATGAATATATTGAGCTTGTCAAAATGTTCTTGCGCCCTTCGGAATTTCGCGTATTGCGCGCGGGAGAGGACACGGGCGGCGCGTACATTGTTGATGTAAAGCGTCCCGCGGCGCCCGCCGCGTCCAAGGACAAGAACGCCGTCAAACGCCTGTTGTACGAGAGGCTGTCCGCACTGACGGGCAAGCTTCCGGAGTGGGGTATACTGACGGGGATAAGGCCTGTCAAGCTCTTCGACGCGCTTGCGGGCCCGAACGGCGCGGATGCGTCGCGGGCGTGTATGAGGTTTCGCGAAGAGTATTATGTGAGCGACGCCAAGACGGAACTTACGGCGCGCGTGCACGCTTTGCAGCGCGCGACGTTCGCAAACGCCGCGACGGACGAAAATACGGTCAGCGTATATATAGGTATTCCGTTTTGTCCTACGCGCTGCCAATACTGTTCGTTTACGTCCAACCAAGCGCCCTACGCGCGCATAAGCGGCTATCTTTCGGCGCTCGGCAGGGAGATGGATTTTGTTGCTGCGGGTATGGCTCGCAAAAGGTTTCGCGTCGAGAGCATCTATATAGGCGGCGGTACGCCCACCGCGTTAAACGAAGAAGATCTCGACGGGCTGCTTGCCCATACGCGTCGTTGCTTTGACGGCGATACCGTAAAGGAATTTACGGTCGAAGCGGGTAGACCCGATACGATAAGCGCCGGAAAACTGCGCGTCATGCGAAGGCGCGGCGTGGATCGCGTCAGTATAAATCCGCAGAGTATGAACGACGATACATTGGTGCGGATAGGAAGGAATCATACGGCGGAATCCGTGCGCGCGGCGTTTCGGCTCGCGCGCGAGGCCGGCGTTCCCGTGATCAACGCCGATTTGATAGCCGGACTGCCGGGCGAAGACGCGGGCAGCTTCGCGCGCTCGCTTACGGCGGTTTTGGAGCTCGAACCCGAGAATATCACGATACACGCGCTTGCCATGAAACGGGCGGCGCGGCTCAAAGAGCAAGACGCCGAGTACAACTACGAAACGGCCGCCGTCGCCGCTGAGATGACGCGCTACGCCGCCGAGTCCTTGGAAAAAGCTTCGTATGCGCCGTATTACCTGTATCGCCAGAAGCAGACGGCCGGTAACCTCGAAAACACGGGTTACACACGCGACGGAAAGCCGGGCCTGTACAACGTTCGTATCATGGATGAGCGCCAGACCGTTATCGCGCTCGGCGCGGGCGCATCCACCAAGCTTTACATACCGCGCGAAAACAGATTGGAACGCGTATTCAATGTTTCCAATTATGAGATATATGAAGAAAGATTGGATGAGATGCTCGAACGCAAACAGCGTCTGCTTTTTGACTGACGTGGGGTTTGAGTAGTTACATTAAGGAGATGATATGACACAAGCCCCAAAAGGAACCAAAGACATTCTGCCCGATCGCGTATACAGATGGACTTTTGTGGAAAACGCTTTCCGGGAAACGTGCAGGCGTTACGGTTTTTCGGAAATCAGAACGCCGGTATTCGAGTACACGGAGCTTTTTTCGCGCGGCGTCGGCGCGTCTACGGATATTGTGGAAAAACAGATGTACAGCTTTAACGACTATGACGGACGCAGCCTGACTTTGCGCCCCGAGGGTACGGCTTCCGTCGCGCGAGCGTTTTTGGAACACAAGCTCTACGCCGATCCCCAACCGTCCAAATATGCGTATGAGATATCATGCTTCCGTCACGAGCGGCCTCAGAAAGGCAGACAGCGCGAATTTCACCAGTTCGGCGTCGAATATCTTGGTTCATCCGATATGTTGGCCGACGCCGAGGTTATAGCCCTCGCCGCCGATTTTTTGGCGGATATCGGCGTTAAGAGCCCCTCGCTGCGTGTGAACAGCATCGGTTGCACTGCGTGCAGGGGAGGGCACAGGGACGCGCTTCGCGCTTTTCTTCTTCCAAAGAAGGACGAGCTCTGCGATACATGCAAGGATCGTTTCGATAAAAATCCGATGCGCATATTGGACTGTAAGTCTCCCGTATGCCAAGAACTCATCAAAGGCGCCCCGCTGATGCTCGACTATATATGCGATGAATGCGCCGAGGCATTCGAGTCGCTCAAGAAAAATCTGAACGCGCTCGGCGTCGCGTTCGAGGTAGATGCGGGTATCGTACGCGGCCTTGACTATTACACAAAGACGGCCTTTGAATTCGTTTCATCCGCCATAGGCGCGCAGGGCGCCGTTTGCGGCGGCGGACGTTATGACCGGCTTATAGAAGAGCTTGGCGGGCCGGCCGTTCCCGGCGTGGGCTTCGGACTCGGCATAGAACGTTTGCTGCTGCTTATGGACGCGGAGGACGCCTGTATACCTTTGCCGGCCGGCGCCGACGCGTACATCGTTTTTATGGGCGAGGAGGCAAGGGCAGCCGGGCTATCCCTTTTGAAAGATCTTCGCTCGCGCGGGCTGCGCGCGGAGATGGACGGGCCGGCTCACAGTCTGAAGGGGCAGTTCAAGCGCGCGGACAGGCTGGGCGCTCGCTGCGCCGTTGTGATCGGAGAGGATGAGCTTAGGGCAAAAGAGTTCGTGATCAAGGATATGGTTTCCGGCGAACAGCGGCGCGTGGGGCGCGCGGATGCCGCGAGCGCTATATTGAGGGAGTTTAGCGGGATACATGGATAATATATACAAGCGTACACATATGTGCGGTGTTCTGACCGCCGGTAACATCGGAGAGACTGTTGTTCTGAACGGTTGGATACAGAGACGCAGGAACCTCGGAGGCCTTATATTCTGCGATCTGCGCGACAAAACGGGTATGGTGCAGATCGTATTCGACGACGACGCGCCAAATGCTCTTTTTGAGGCGGCGGACAGTCTGCGCGGCGAGTACGTTGTGGGCGTTAAAGGCGGCGTCAGGGCGCGCGAGGCCAAGAACAACGCTCTCGCCACGGGCGACATAGAGATATTCGTCAGCGATATGGTGATATATTCGGAAGCCGAAACACCGCCCATATACGTGAAGGACGACGATAATGCGGACGAAAACCTGCGTCTTAAATACCGCTGTCTCGATCTGAGAAAGCATAAAATGCAGCGCAATCTCAGCTTTCGTCACGCCGTGAGCAAGGCGACGCGTGATTTTTTCGACGGGCAGGGCTTTACGGAGATAGAAACGCCGATGCTCGTAAAACCCACGCCTGAGGGAGCGCGCGACTATCTTGTGCCGAGCCGCGTAAGCGCCGGACTGTTCTATGCGCTGCCCCAGTCGCCTCAGCTCTATAAGCAGCTGCTTATGGCAGGCGGCGCGGATCGCTACATGCAGATCGTGAAGTGTTTTCGCGACGAGGATCTGCGCGCCGACAGGCAGCCCGAGTTTACGCAGGTAGATCTTGAGATGTCATTCGTCGACGAGGACGACGTCATAGCCGTGCAGGAAGCTTATCTGACGCATGTGTTCAAGGAGGTTATGGGCATTGGGCTCGAAACGCCTTTTCCGAGATACAGCTACGCCGAGGCGCTTGAACGTTTCGGCAGCGACAAGCCGGACACGCGTTTCGGCTTTGAGCTCGTATGCGTGAACGAGACCGTTCGCGACTGCGGTTTCCGTGTGTTTGCGGACGCGGTCGCGACCGGGGGCGACGTGCGCGGCATAAATATAGAGGGCGGCGCGGAACGCTTGAGCCGCAAGGATGTGGACAAACTGCAGGATGATATAAAGGTATACGGCGCCAAAGGGCTTGCGTGGGTTCGCATGGGCGCCGACAGCGTAACGTCTTCGTTCGGAAAATTCTTCGGTGAAACGGAAATGCTGAAATTTACAGAATTATTTTCCGGTAAACCCGGCGATCTCATTCTCATAACGGCGGGGAAGAGCAAGACCGTGTTTGACAGTTTGGGGTTTCTGAGACGCGAAATAGCGAGACGCTTTGGCATGCTCGACGACAAGCGCTATAATCTCTTATGGGTGGTTGATTTTCCGCTGTTCGAGCGCGACGATGAAAGCGGAGAGCTTTCAGCCGTACATCATCCCTTTACGGCGCCCAAGTCTGAGGACGTCGCGCTTCTTGACACAAATCCGGCGGCCGTGAGAGCGAGGGCTTACGATATTATCATGAACGGCGTCGAGCTCGGCGGCGGCAGCGTCAGGATACACGACAGATCCTTGCAGGCGAAAATGTTTGAGATATTGGGGCTCTCTCGCGAGGATACGGAGAGCAAGTTCGGCTTCTTGCTCGAAGCCTTCAAATACGGTGTTCCGCCGCACGGCGGTTTGGCCTACGGATTGGACAGATTGGTAATGCTTCTGCTCGGCGAACAGAGCATACGCGAAGTTATAGCCTTCCCCAAAAATCAGATGGCCGTCTGTCCCGTCAGCGGCGCGCCGGGCGAGGTTTCGCGCGAGCAGCTTTTGGAGCTCTCGCTCGGAAGCGCGGAATGAGAACCGGCGTATTCGGCGGCAGCTTCGACCCGGTACACAATGCTCACCTCGCAATTGCGGAACGGGCGATATGCGCGGTCGAGCTCGATATGCTGCTTTTTATGCCCGTTCACAGCCAGCCTTTCAAGCTCAGCGCGAATATGAGCGGGAGCGCGCACAGGATGGATATGCTGCATTTGGCGATTCGCGGCGGCGAACGTTTCGGGGTCACGGATGTCGAACTTGCGCGCGGAGGCGTATCCTACACTATAGATTCACTGAGGGCTATAAGAGGCGACGGCGCGAAAACGGGTGAGATATTTTTTCTTCTCGGCGCGGACATGCTCCTGATGCTCGAAAAATGGTACAGAGCGGACGAGCTGCTGCGGGAATTTTCGTTTATCGCGGCGCGGCGCCCGGGCAGCGGCGAGGACGACTTTGAGCTGTGCGCCGAGCGGCTGCGCGAAAGCTATGGCGCGCGCGTGATACTTATGGACAATCCCAAAACGGATATCTCTTCGTCGGAGATACGCGCGCGCGTACGCGCGGGCGAAAGCATAGAAGGACTCGTTCCCGCTTCGGTGGGTAAATATATATATGAGAACGGACTTTACTGTAAACCGTGACGCGCTTGAAGCGCGGCTCGGAAAAAAGAGGGCCGAGCACGTTATGGGCGCGGCGAAAACAGCGGCGGAGTTGGCGAGACGTTACGGGGTCGACGCGGACAAGGCGGAACGGGCGGCTTTGTTGCACGATTGGTTCAGGGGCGCGTCTTTATCCGAGCTTGACGCGCTTATCGACGTCTATGGTCTCGATCATTCTCTGAAAGGCGACGCAAATCTCTCTCACGGTCCGGTCGCGGCCGCCTTTATGGAGCGTGAGCTCGGTGTGACGGACGCGGAGCTGTTGGATGCCGTACGCTATCACACAACAGGCAGGGCGGGTATGTCCGAGCTCGAAAAGATACTGTACGCGGCCGATGCCGCAGAGCCTTCGCGCGATTACGACGGTGTTTCGGAATTGCGTGAAACAGCAGAAAAGGATTTGAACGCCGCATGCCGCGCGGCGCTCGAAAACACGCTGCGCCGGCTGAGCGAAAAGGGACGGACGCCGGATCCTGCCTCCCTGCGCGCGCTCGAATGGTTTAACGGCTTAAACAATTAAGGGAAAGGGGACTGTGTTTGAACAACTTGGATAGCAGAGAATTGGCGCTTGCCGCCGCCGGCGTACTGCGCCAAAAGAAAGGGAACGATATCGTGATTTTGGATATTGCCGAAAAGTCGTCATTCGCGGACTATCTCGTGATAGCCGCAGGTAATTCGACGCGGCAAGTGGGCAGTCTTGCGGACGACGCGGAGACCGCTCTTACAGAAGCGGGCGCTGTGCTCAAACATATCGAGGGCAAGCCGGAATCCGGTTGGGTGCTTCTCGATTACGGAGACGTCATTGTCAATGTTTTCACAAAGGAACAGAGGGATCTGTACCGCATTGAACTAATATGGGGAGACGGTGAACGGATCGATGTGGAAGAGGAACAGGAACAGTAACAAGGAGTGAATATGGCGGAGTACAGATACAATTTTGACGAGATCGAAAAAAAATGGCAGCAATATTGGGACGACAAAGGACTGTTCAAGACCGAGGAATTGCCGGACGCCGACAAATACTATTTGCTTGAGATGTTCCCGTATCCGTCGGGCAAGCTGCATATGGGACATGTGCGCAATTATTCCATAGGCGACGTAGCGGCCCGGTATTTTAAAATGAAGGGCAAAAACGTATTGCATCCGATGGGTTGGGATTCCTTCGGTCTCCCCGCCGAGAACGCGGCTATACAGAAAGGCGTACATCCGAACATCTGGACCCATGACAACATGGGAGAGATGCGGGAACAACTCAAACAGCTTGGTATAGCTTATGACTGGGATCGCGAGATCGCGACCTGCGAACCCGAGTATTACAGATGGATGCAATGGATATTTGTACAGTTCTTCAAGAACGGTCTGGCCTATAAGAAAAAAAATCCCGTCAATTGGTGTCCTTCCTGCGAAACGGTGCTTGCAAACGAACAGGTCGTCGACGGCGTTTGCGACCGCTGCGGTTCCGCCGTGGGCAAGAAGGATCTCGAACAATGGTATCTGAAGATCACGGATTACGCGGAGCGTTTACTTGCGGATCTCGACAAGCTCGGAGACTGGCCCCCCAAGGTCAAGCTCATGCAGAAGAATTGGATAGGCAGGAGCACGGGAGCGGAAGTCGATTTTTCCATAGAAGGATTTGACAAGGCGCTGCGAATCTTCACCACGCGCCCCGATACGCTGTTCGGCGTGACGTATATGGTGTTGGCGCCCGAGCACCCATTTGTCGCGGAGCTCACGGCGGGCGGCGAGTATGAAGCGCCGGTTCGGGCTTTCGTAGGCAAGCTGCAGTATATGTCCGATATAGACAGGACGTCCACCACACTTGAAAAAGAAGGGCTTTTCATAGGCCGCTGCGCCGTAAACCCGATGAACGGCGCGAGGGTTCCCGTCTATATCGCGAATTACGTGCTCATGGATTACGGTACCGGCGCTATCATGGCGGTACCCGCGCATGACCAAAGGGACTTCGATTTCGCCGTGAAATACGGTCTCGATATCATTCCCGTCGTCGACCCCGAGAATCCCGATATCGACACGAACGATCTGAAAGAGGCCTTCGTAGCCGAGGGTCTCATGATCAATTCCGGCGCGTTCAACGGTATGAGGAACCGCGAGGCAATAGAAAAGATCACGGAATATCTTGAGACGAACGGTATCGGCAAGGGTTCCGTCAACTTCAGGCTGCGCGACTGGCTCATCTCGCGGCAGCGCTACTGGGGCACGCCCATACCGATGATTCATTGCGAAAATTGCGGTTGGCTGCCCGAAAAGGAAGAAAACCTGCCTATACTTTTGCCAACGGACGTCGCCTTTACGGGCAAGGGCGAGTCCCCCCTGACGACGAGCAAGACGTTCAGCGAAACGATCTGCCCCGAATGCGGCGGTAAGGCCGAGAGGGAGATCGACACTATGGACACATTTTTGGACTCATCTTGGTATTTTCTGCGCTTTTGCGACGCGCGCAACGAAAAAGTCGCTTTTTCCAAGGAGAAAGCCGCTTACTGGATGGCGGTGGATCAGTATATCGGCGGCGTCGAGCACGCCATACTGCATCTGCTGTACGCCAGATTTTTTACGAAATTTTTGTACGACATCGGCATGAGCCCCGTCGACGAGCCGTTCACGAACCTGCTGACGCAGGGAATGGTGCTGAAGGACGGGAAGAAGATGTCGAAATCCATCGGCAACGTCGTTTCACCGGGGGACATTATAAACAGGTACGGCGCCGATACCGCGCGCTTGTTTATACTGTTCGCGTCGCCGCCCGAAAAAGAACTCGAATGGTCCGATGCGGGCGTGGAAGGAAGCTACCGTTTTCTGAACAGGGTATACCGGATCGTCAACGAGCTCACGGATGCCGTCAAGACCGCAGGGGACGGATATAAGGCCGTTTCAGAGGCTGACAAGGAGCTTGACTTCGCGATGAACCGCGCGATAAAGAAGGTTTCGGACGACATAGGCGGGCGTTTCGGTTTCAACACCGCGATCAGTTCCATAATGGAGATGGTAAACGCGCTGTACAAATACAAAGAGGAAAAGGCGGCGGACGCCGGTCTGCTGAAGGCCGCCGTGACGAACCTGATACTGATATTGTCGCCGTTCACACCGCATATCTGTGAGGAATTGTGGCAAATCACAGGGCACGTCGACTCGCTTTACGGCGCGAAATGGCCGGATTACAGCGAAGACGCGCTTGTGCGCGCCCGCGCGGAGATCGTCGTTCAGATAAACGGCAAGATCAAAGAAAGGGTAGAAACGGAGAGCGGTCTCGACAGGGAAGGGCTTATCGCTGCGGTGTGCGCCGATGAGCGCGTCAAGCGTCTGATCGACGGCAGGGATGTATTGAAGCTCATCGCCGTTCCCGACAAACTGATAAATATCGTAATACAGCAGTAAAAACAGCAACAAAATACATGAAAGGAATACAGATTGAAAATAAAAGAAAAAAATCATGACCAAAGCCGACTGAAGCTGATTCCTCTGGGCGGTCTGAACGAGATCGGCAAGAATATCACGGTCTTGGAATACAAGGACGATATAATGATAGTTGACTGCGGCATGTCGTTCCCGGACGATGAGATGTACGGGATAGACATCGTGCTGCCGGATTTCGCGTATCTGATCAAAAACCGCGCGAAGCTGCGCGGCATGATACTCACGCACGGACACGAGGATCACATAGGCGCGATACCTTATCTGCTTCAGGAATTGAGTTTGCCTATCTACGGCACGCGTCTCACGCTCGGACTCGTCGAAAACAAGCTGCGTGAGCATAATATCAAGGGAAATCTCAAGACGATCAAAGCCGGAGAAGTTGTAAATATCGGCCCGTTCCGCATAGAAGCCATACGCACGACTCATTCTATAGCCGATTCGCTGTGTCTTGCCATAGATACGCCTGTCGGAAAAATATTTCATACGGGGGATTTTAAGATAGACTACACGCCCGTCGACGGCGAACCCATCAATTTTCAGCGTTTGGCGGAGATAGGACGAGAAGGCGTGCTTCTGCTTATGGCCGACAGCACAAACGCGGAGCGCAAGGGTTATACCGCGTCCGAGCGCGTGGTGGGGATGACGCTTGAAAATATATTCCGCGGTTCCGATTCGCGTATCATCATCGCGTCGTTCTCTTCAAACGTACACCGCGTGCAAAAGATCATAGATACAGCCGTAATGTTTGGCAGACGCGTGGCTGTTTCAGGCCGGAGTATGGTCAATGTGCTGAACCTTGCCATTGATCTCGGATATGTGAAGATACCGACCGGCGTCCTCATAGACGTCAACAAGATAAAGAACAGTCCCGACAAGGAATTGGTCGTGATCACGACGGGCAGCCAAGGCGAACCTATGTCCGCCCTCGCGCGCATGGCGGACAATGACCACAAAGCCGTACAGATCAAGAAGGGTGATATGGTTATACTGTCGTCAAGCCCTATACCCGGCAATGAACGCACCGTGTCGAACGTTGTTAACAAGCTCTTCGAGAAAGGCGCCGAAGTCATCTATTCGGATATTGCCGATATCCATGTTTCCGGCCATGCTTGCGCGGAGGAATTGAAGCTGATCCATTCGCTGATCAAGCCAAAATACTTCATGCCCGTACACGGCGAGTACAGGCACTTGCATCAACATGCGGTCATAGCCGAAAGTCTCGGCATGAAGCACGATAACATATTCATACTGGAAAACGGGCAGGTTCTGAATCTGAGCCAAAACAGGGTGAACATATCGCGTGAAGAGATACCTGCCGCCCCGGTCTTTGTGGACGGTCTCGGCGTCGGCGACGTCGGCAACATAGTGCTGCGCGACAGACGTTTGCTCTCGGAGTCCGGGCTGATAATAGTCGCTCTGTCTGTATCAAAGGCCACAGGCGAGATAATATCGGGCCCGGAGATAATATCTCGCGGTTTCGTATATGTGCGCGAAAACGAGGATTTGATTGAGTCCGCGCGCACCGTCGCCGAACAGTGTATCGTAAAATGCACCAAAAAAAGCGTGCGAGACCGTTTGACCATGAAGAACGCCGTCAGGGAGGAACTCAGGGATTTTATCTATTTGAAGACGCGCAGAAATCCCGTAATTCTGCCTGTGTTCATGGAAGTATAGTTATGCGAACAGGGAAAGGAGATGTACTGTAATGACCATCCACGACCAAGCTCACGCGCTCGCGCGTTCCATCAAAGAGTCGGACGAATACAGGCAGTATACGGTCGCGAGGGAATCGGCGGCCCAAAATCCGGAATTGGCGGCTATGATAAACGATTTTCGGGCCAAACAGTTTGATCTTCAGCGGAAGCAATTGGCGGGAGAGACGCTTGCGGAAGATGTGATGGCGCAGGCGCAGTCATTGTACCAAATCCTGATGCGCGATCCCGTCGCCGCCGAATACGTGCAGGCCGAGATGCGCTTTACGCTTATGGTTAATGATATTTATTCGATACTCGGCGAAGTGATTAAAATGTAACTACTCAACTAAGTGATAAGGCGTTGATGTTAAACTCAACAATTGCTTGCCGCCGAGGGTATAATGTGTTATCATTGCAAAAGACGTTCGCGTCCGCAAGGCTCCGGTAAAAAAGACAAGCAAGATGTACAGGTTATTTTTTAACAGTGTCTAAAGGCCGGACAATTGTCCAACGGAGGTATACGAGAATGATTTCCGCAAGTGAATTTCGAAAGGGAATAACATTTGAAATCGACGGCGAACCGCATGTGATTTTGGATTTTCAGCATGTGAAACCCGGAAAAGGCGCCGCGTTCGTCAGAACGAAATACAGGAATATCCTGACGGGGGCCACGCGGGAAGAGGCGTTCAACCCGAACGATAAGTTCAACAACGCCCATATAGAAACGAAGACGATGCAGTATCTGTACAATGACGGCGAGCTCTATTATTTCATGGATCAAGAAACATATGAGCAAACGCCTCTGATGCCGGATCAGGTTGAGGACGCCATTCCCTATATGCGCGAGAACGACCTTGCGACGATCAAGTTTTTCAAGGACAAAGCCTTCCTTGTAGAGCCGCCCAATTTCGTGAACCTGAAAGTGACGGATACGGAACCGGGCGTCAAGGGCGACACGGCTACCAATGTAACTAAGGCCGCCACAGTTGAAACAGGAGCGGTAATACAGGTGCCCATCTTCATCGAAACGGGCGAAATAATTCAAATTGACACGCGCAGCGGTGAATATCTGGGCCGAGCGAAATAAACGACCCCGGAGCTTGCGAACGGGTATTGAACCCGTTTGCATAATAGTGACTGCCGCCCGGGAGCAGTATTTTTGGCAATACCAAGCAATAGTGCGCAATAGTACGCAAGGATAATATATATATGAGATCTGACAAACATACAGCAGGCGGCGGAAAACGTACAGGCCGCAGAAAAATACCGGTGATAGGAAAACTTGCCGTCTTTGGCGTTGTCGTCATAGCGGTCGCCGCCGGATCTTGGATACTTATGGAGATCGGCATGAGACCTGTGGATACAGCGGACACGTCGCAGGTGTCCGTTACGATCCCGCAGGGTTCCGGCACTGAGACCGTAGCGACCGTACTTAAAGATGCGGATCTTATCAGGAACAAAACGCTGTTCCGCGTAAGATCGAGACTTGACGGGCGCGACGGCCGGTACAAGGCCGGCGCCTATATTTTCACGCGCGATATGTCAATGCGCTTGATCATGTCGGAACTTGTGAAGGGTACGGAAGCGCTTACAAAACGTTTCACCGTTCCTGAGGGACTGACTGTGATGCAGACGGCTGAAACGTTGGCGGCGGCGGGGATAGCGGATCAGGACGAATTTTTGATTGAAGCCGCGACAGGGGATTTCAGCGCGTACCGCTTCCTTGAAGGCGCGGTCGAGCTTGAAGGTTATCTCTATCCCGAAACGTATGACGTCTATGCCGATGCTTCGGCCCGTGACGTTATTAACCGGATGCTCACGCAATTTGACAAATTGTTTACGGAAGAATATTACGGTAAAGCCGAGGCCTTGGGTCTCAGCGTAAGCGAGACGGTGACCATAGCTTCTCTGATAGAGCGCGAAACACGCGTACCCGAGGAAAGGGCGCTTGTGGCGAGCGTAATTATGAATCGTATAGCTGCGGGTATGCCGCTTCAGATAGACGCTACGGTTCAATACGCACTCGGCGAGCACAAGGATCGTCTGAACTACGCCGATCTTGAAGTCGATTCGCCGTACAATACATACAAGATCACGGGTTTGCCGCCCGGGCCTATATGTTCGCCGCGCATCGAATGCATAGAAGCGGCGTTGAATCCCGCCGACACGAACTATATTTACTATGTATTGGGCGCCGAATTGGACGGCCGGCACAATTTCACAAAGAGTTACGATGAATTTTTGCGTTTCAAGGATGCTTACATGAAGGCTATATAAGCTGTATAGACATAAAACGCAAAATACGTTATAATACCATATGTAAACAAAGCGTCGCAATATGGAGGAATCGCCCCAATGGATCCCGACCCCGGAGATTTACACTACTTACCGCAACTTCTGTTGCTGCTCGTTTTGATATTAATCAACGCGTATTTCGCGGCGGCCGAAATGGCCATTGTTTCTGTGAGCAAGGCCAAAATCAAGGCTCTTGCCGCCGACGGCAACCGCCGCGCCGCAATATTGCAGGATTTGCTCGAACAGCCGAACAAATTCCTTTCAACGATTCAGGTCGCGATCACATTGGCGGGATTTCTGACGAGCGCCGCAGCCGCGACGTCTATGGGCGGCGGTCTTGGCGGTGTGCTGAGCTCATGGGGTATACCCTACGGTTATCAGACAGCGGTAGTTCTGATAACAATCATACTGTCGTATTTTAATCTCGTCCTTGGGGAGCTGTACCCAAAACGCATGGCGTTGCAGTCCGCGGAAAAATTCGCGCTGTTCTCGGCGCGGCCTATATTGCTGATTTCCAAAATTGCCGCGCCATTTGTATGGCTGCTCTCCAAATCCGTGAATCTGCTTCTGCGCATATCCGGCAGGGAAGGCGCGGGTCTCGAAGAGCAGTATTCCGAGGAAGAAATCAAGTCTTTGCTTGAAGTCGGGCAAGAGACGGGTCTTATCAACGAGGCCGGCAAGGATATGATAACGAGCGTATTCGAATTCGACGATAAGCTTGCTTATGAGATCATGACGCCGCGAACGAATGTTTATATGATCAATATCAACGAACAGCCGTCAAGCTATATTGACAAGCTGCTTGAAGAACGCTTTTCGCGCATACCCGTGTACGACAAGGACGTAGACGATGTGGTCGGCGTGCTTTACATGAAGGATTACATCATCAAGGCCCGTCAATACGGCTTTGACAAGGTGCACATAAAGAAGATAATGCAAAAACCCTATTTCGTGCCCGAGAGCAAGAATATCGACGAGCTCTTCAGGGACATGCAGCGAAGCAAGACCCATATCGCGCTGCTGATCGACGAATACGGAGGGTTCTCCGGCATTGTTACGATAGAGGACATGATAGAAGAAATCATGGGTAATATCGACGACGAATACGACGACAGCGAACCCAAGCTTGAACTTACGGGTGAAAATACATGGCGTCTCGACGGCGGCTATTACATAGACGACCTGAATGAAGCGTTTTCATTGAATATAGAATCAAACGAACACGAAACCATAGGCGGCTTTATCGTCGATCAAATCGGAGAGATCCCGGATGAGGACGACGCCAAAGAATACATTGTTGAGACAGAGGGGTATGTGTTCAAAGTGGAATCTGTCAAGGATCGCAGGATAGACAAGATATCGCTGACCGTTCCGCACAAACCGGAAAACGAAGAGGACGCCGCGCCCGGGGAATCCGATGCCTGAAAATATAAACGTAGACGGTTTCGGAAGTATAACGATAACGGATGACGTCGTCGCGGCTTGTGTGCGCGAGGCTGTTTTGCGCACACAGGGCGTACATGAGCTTTCCGGCGGTTTTCAGGATACGCTGTCGCAGAATATTCTCGGCAAAGAGTTGAAATTCAAAGGAATCAAAGTCGCCGACGATGAAGACGGCGTAGTGATAGATATACAGATCATCGTCGATTACGGCGTGAAAATACCGGAGGTAGCTTGGAATTTGCAAAGGCGTGTCAAGAATGAGCTTGAGGAGATGACGGACGCGGCCGTCAAGGCTGTAAATGTGATCGTTCAGGGCGTTCACCTGCCGGCCGAAAAAGACGGGGAACAATTCGATGCGCGTCAATAAGCGAGTAAGGGCGCGCGAATTGCTGATGCAGATGATGTTTCAGATGGATTGTACGGGCGACTTTGGCGAAAGCGCCAGGGATCGGTTTATTAAGGACTTTTTTGAGGACAAGGCTCAGCTTTCATATGTTTACCGCGCGCACGCGTTCGTCCGAGACAACAAAGACGCTTTGGATTCAAAGATAGAAGCGAGCAGCGAAAATTGGAAGGTCTCTCGTATGGCGAGGGTTGATCTCAGCATACTGCGGATCGCTGCGGCCGAGATAATCTACATGAACGACATACCCGATTCGGTTTCCGCAAATGAAGCCGTTGAACTTGCAAAAACATATGGAGGGGATGAGTCGCCTAAGTTTATCAACGGTATACTCGGAAAACTTATTCGCGTCAAAGAGAATGAAAGGACGCTGTCCTGATATGCATAGACCGTCTTTCGAACGCCCATGCAAGGCCGTTACGGCGCCGGCAAAGGATATAGTTCTCGGTATAGACACGAGCAACTATACGAGTTCCGCAGCACTCGCGGACGCCGCTCGCAGTGTTGCGGCGGATGTACGCATGCAGCTTCCTGTCAAAAGCGGGGAACGCGGTTTGCGGCAGTCTGCGGCTTTTTTTCATCATGTTGACAATATGCCCGCGCTGGTCAAGACGTTGCTTCGCGAGTATCGCGGACGGATAGGCGCCGTGGCCGTAAGCGATAAACCGAGACCCGTCGCGGAGGCTTATATGCCTGTATTCAGGGCCGGATCGCGCTTCGCGGAGACGCTGTCCGATGCTTTGGACGCGCCGCTTTTTCGTTTTTCCCATCAGGAAGGACATATAAGGGCCGCGCTTCACGGCACGGGATTGAACCGGAACGAGTCTTTCTTGGCGTGGCATATCTCGGGCGGAACAAGCGAGCTTTTGTTCTCGGAAACGGGAGACTCACGGCTTTCTGCAGTGGGAGGCAGCAAGGATATATCATTCGGACAGCTCATAGACCGCGTGGGCGTGGCGCTCGGGTTGGATTTTCCCGCCGGCGCCCGGCTTGACGCCCTTGCCGCCGAAGCGGGCGCGGGGATGCCCGGAATCAAGCTTACGCGCATATATACCGACGGTTTGTACTTTAACTTGTCGGGGACGGAAACACAATGTATGCGCGCGATAGCCGAGGGCGCGCGAGCCGAGACGCTTTCACGCGCGCTCTTCGATGTCATAGCCGACTGTCTGCTGAGTATAGGCGCCGAAGCGGCTCGAATTTACGGTGTACGGGAGGTGCTTTTTACGGGAGGCGTTTCCGCCTCGGGATTCCTTCGCAATCGTCTCTTGTCTGCGGAATCGGCGTCGGCGCGTGTTTTCGGCGAAGCGGCGCTGTCAGGCGACAACGCCGTGGGCATCGCTCTTCTTGGGGTGGAAAAATTATGGCCGTAAAACCCGTTACCGTATCGCAATTGAACGCGTATATCAAACGAGTGCTGATATCAGATCCCGTTCTCGGCGTCGTTTCGGTCATAGGCGAGATATCGAATCTCAAATATCACGGTTCGGGTCATATATATTTCTCATTGAAGGATGATACGGGCAGGATTAATTGCTTTCTGCCCGCAGGCGCGCGCGGCGTTTCGTCCGCTTCACGCACAGAGCTTGACGACGGCGCGGAGGTCGTAATCTCGGGTTATATATCGGTATACGAAAAGGGCGGTTACTATTCGCTCAACGTTACGGAGATATCTCCCTGCGGCAAAGGGAATTTGGCTCTTGCGGCGGACAGACTCAAGGAAAAGCTTCTGAAAGAAGGTTTATTCGATGAGAAATACAAACGCACGCTTCCGTTTTTTCCGCGAAAATTGGCGGTTGTAACCTCAGAAACAGGGGCCGCCGTTCAAGATATATTGAAGATCATACGCACGCGCAACAAATGCGTCGATGTACTCATATACCCCGTCAAAGTACAGGGCGACGGCGCGGCGTCTGAGATTGCGGCGGCTGTAAACGCGCTGAACAGCCTGTTCCCCGATACGGACTGCATGATAGTGGGGCGCGGCGGCGGCGCGGCGGAGGAACTTGGGGCGTTCAACGAGGAAGTAGTAGCGCGGGCCGTGTTTGCCTCTGAGATACCCGTCATATCGGCCGTCGGGCATGAAACGGATTTCTGCATAATGGATTTTGTCGCCGACAGGCGCGCGGAAACGCCGACGGCGGCGGCGCAGATGGCTGTACCGGATACGGCAGAGCTGCTGTCCTTGCTCAATGATTTTCGGGCCGAGCTTTCGGATCGCGCGCACAGACGGGTCGAGATATCGGCGCTTCGCGTGAAGAGCGTCGGGCGCGCGGAACTGCTTGCGGCGGCGGAACGCGCGGCAACCGGCGCGGCGCGGCGCGGCGCGGAATTGAAATCCGAGCTTTCGCGCCTTGCGGAGCGAGGGCTTTCAGAAAGGGCGGCGCGCGTCGCGACACGCGGGGCGTCGCTCGCGTCGCTCGACCCGTCTGCCGTTTTGGCGCGGGGCTATGCCGTACTGACGTCGGAGGACGGCGCTATAATATCGTCCGTAACGGATGCGCGAAGCGGGGATGCGGTCAAAGCGCGTCTTGCGGACGGAGAATTGGCATTGGAGGTAGTGTGATATGGCGGAACGAAAGCGGCGTTCGGATGTCGAAAAGAACGAGAATAAGATGCCCGCAGATGAGAGCGCGCTGTCTTTCGAAGACGCGCTCGCAGGACTTGAACGTTCTGTGGACGCACTGAAAGGAGATGGAGCGACGCTTGAGAACGTCGTCAAGAGTTTTGAGGAAGGTATGAGGTTTTACAGTCGCTGCGAAGCAATATTGAACGAGACAAAGCAGAAGATTGAAGTCTACGGCAAAGACGTCCTTTAAGACAGAGCCGCTTTTGCGGCGGAACGGAGTCGGACATGCGGGATTTTGAAGAGTATATCGTGTTCAAAGACCTGATAGAAGAGCATATTCTGGACTTTCTTCCCGAAACAGATCCAAAGAGCAGCGCGCTGTACGAAGCTATGAAATACAGTCTGAAAAGCAGCGGCAAACGAATAAGACCCGCGCTGCTTTTAGCCGCCTGTGAGTTTTCGGGCGGTGAGGCTAAAGAGGCTTTGCCCTATGCCTGCGCTATCGAATATATTCATACCTATTCTTTGATTCACGACGACCTGCCGGGCATGGACGACGACGAATTGCGCCGAGGTTTGCCCACAAATCATATGGTATACGGAGAGGGTTTGGCGATTCTGGCCGGCGACGGTCTTCTGACCACGGCGTTTGAAACAATGAACAGGGATATGCTCATATACTTCGACGATCCCGTAAAATTGAAACGGCGTGTTCGCGCTTCAAATGAGATATCAAAAGGCGCGGGTTGCCGGGGCATGGTGGCAGGGCAAGCCGCGGATATAGAGGCGACGGGCAAGTCAATAGCGGGAGGGCTTTTGGATTACATTCATCTGAACAAAACCGCCGCACTGATCGTCGCGGCGGTAAAGGCGGGCGCGTTTATAGGCGGCGCACCCAAAGAACTGCTCACGCCGCTTGAAAATTATGCCGAGAATATAGGGCTCGCGTTCCAGATAGCGGACGATATACTGGACGTCACAGGAGACGAGAACGAAACCGGCAAGAAAAAGGGCGCCGACAAAGTGCGCGAAAAACCCACATATCCGTCGCTCTACGGTCTCAAACCGTCGCGTGAAAGGCTTGACGAACTCACCGGAAACGCAATCGAAACCTTAGCGCCTTTCTACGACAACGCGGAATTTTTCATAAAGATGGCTCAAAATCTTGTAAAAAGAACCAGATGACGGAGCGATATGGCGATAAAAAAAGAGCGACTTGATGTAATGCTGCATGAATGCGGTCTTTTCTCGTCGCGCGAGAAAGCGAAGGCGGCCGTTATGGCGGGCGTCGTTCTCGTAAACGGGGAACTTGCGCTTAAAGCGGGTATGCCCGTCGCGTCCGATGCGGAATTCAGTATTGTCGCTCCGGCCTGCCCTTATGTGAGCAGGGGCGGTCTAAAATTGGAGGCCGCCCTTGACGGTTTCCGCATAGACGCGGCGGGCGCGGTCGCCGTCGATATAGGCGCGTCTACAGGCGGCTTCACGGACTGTATGCTAAAACGGGGCGCACGCCGAGTTTATGCCGTCGACGTGGGCTACGGGCAGCTTGACTGGACATTGCGAAACGACGCGCGCGTCGTAAACATGGAACGCGTCAACATACGTTTGATGGACGCGGGCGCCATACCCGAAAAGGCGGATTTGATTACGATAGACGTCGCGTTCATTTCTCTGAAGCTCGTGCTTCCCGTCGCCGCCGGGCTTATGGCCGAGGACGGTCGCATCGTCTGTCTCGTCAAGCCGCAGTTTGAGGCGGGACGCGCGCAGGTCGGCACGAACGGCGTCGTGCGCGACGAGGCGGTACACGCCGAGGTGCTGAAGAATGTAATCGCCTACGGTCTTGAAAACGGCTTGACGGAACGAGGCGTGATCCCGTCGCCTATTAAGGGCGCCAAGGGCAATACTGAATTTTTAATGTTGTTTGTAACTACTCAAACACCACGTGATTTTTGCCCATCTCGGAACCTGCCGGCGGTTTAGGTCTCCTCACGTAGCTTTAAGTACGCTCCGGGGGCCAAAACCGCCAGCAGAACCCAATCTGTACAAAACTGACGCGGCGTTTGAGTAGTCTTGATTGAAATTTGGGGCAGTAATTTTTATAAGAAAGAACAAGCACGCAAGGAGGCGTAATGAGATTATCCAAGAAAATACTCAGCATAAAAGCATCCCCCATCAGGAAATTTTTCAAGTACACGGAATCCGCGAAAAAGGCCGGGAAAAAAGTGTACTTTTTGAATATCGGCCAGCCTGACGTGAGTACGCCGCCTGTGTTTATGGAGGCTATACGAAACGACGGTCGTGATATTGTGGAATACGGCCCTTCAGCGGGGTCGATTGAAATGATCGACGCCGTAAAAGATTACTACAAGCGCTATGATATGGATTTCGCGCGCGAAGAGATCATCGTCACATGCGGCGGCAGCGAAGCTCTGCGCTTTATCATAGACTGCATATGCGACGAGGGCGACGAGGTCATAGTACCCGAGCCTTTTTACACGAATTACGGCGCATTTGTGCGCGCTTCGGGCGGCGTCATAGTCCCTGTCACGACGCGGGCGGAGGACGGTTACCGTTACGCCGACCGTGACGCGCTTGAAAGCCTTATTACGCCGAGAACAAAGGCGCTGCTGCTCACAAATCCCGGCAATCCGACCGGCGTCGTGCTCACAGAAGGCGAAATGGAGCTTATTGGCGCGGTAGCTCGTGAAAACGACCTGTTCATCATATCCGACGAGGTCTACAGGGAATTTGTATACGACGGTAAGCCCATGTCGAGCTTCGGTCAGATCAAGGACATAGCCGACAGAACTGTTATCGTCGACTCGGTTTCGAAGCGCTTCAGCGCCTGCGGCGCGCGCATTGGAGTCGCGCTCTCCAAGAACAGGGAGCTTACGGAAAATCTGTTGAAGTTGGCGCAGAGCCGCCTGTGCGCGCCCACGCTCGACCAACTCGGAAGCGCGGCGCTCTACCGTCTTCCTTCTGATTACTTCGACGATATAAGGGCTGAGTTTGAGCGGCGCCGCAACGCGGTTTGCGAAGAACTGGCCAAGATCGACGGCGTCGTGTTCTCAAAGCCGCCCGGCGCGTTTTACATCACGGTCAAGCTGCCCGTGAACGACGCGGAGGAATTTCTTCTGTGGCTTTTGCAGAACTTTGACGACGGCGGCGAAACCGTTATGTTCACGCCGGCCGAGGATTTTTACGCCACAGAGGGTCTCGGGCGCAGCGAGATACGCATAGCCTACGTATTAAGTGAAAGTGAATTGCGGCGCGCGGTAGAGCTGATAAGGCTCGCGCTCGCGGCGTGGAACCGGAGACTCTCCGAGCGAGTCGTCTCGGCGGCGGTTATCGAGCGGGCCAATGCGGTATAATACGTTATGACTCCCATGATGAAGCAGTATAATGAAATCAAAGAACGCCACAGCGATTGCATACTGTTCTTCAGGCTCGGCGATTTTTATGAGATGTTTTACGACGACGCGGTCATAGCGTCGCGAGAGCTCGAAATAACACTTACGGGCAAGAGCAGCGGCGACGGGGAAAGGGCGCCCATGTGCGGCGTACCGTATCACGCGGCGGAAAGCTATCTTACGAAGCTCGTCGAGCGCGGTCACAAGGTCGCTATATGCGAACAGATTGATGATTCGCCGGAAAACAAAGGCATAGTGAGACGCGAGGTTATACGCATAGTAACACCCGGTACGGTAACGGGTCGTTCTATGCTGCGCGAACGGGAAAACAACTATTTAGTCTCGCTTTTTTTACAGGAGAAACAAGCGGGGCTCGTCTTTTGCGACATATCCACGGGTGAGCTGAACGGCTGCGAAATAAGCGGCGCCGGTGTTTTCGAAGCTCTGCTGAATGAGATGGTCAGGATAAAGGCCGGGGAGGTTCTTCTGAGTCCCGGCGCGGAGGCGAGCGGACTTTCCGAAGAATTGCGAAAGAACGGTATTCTGCACACCGCGTCTATGCCCGCGGAAAGATTTGCGCCCGACGCGGCAGAACGGCTTATACTTAATCATTTCGGCATAAGGTCGCTGAAAGGTCTCGGCACAGACGAAAAACCCTGTCTTACGCGAGCTCTCGGCGCATTGCTCTACTACCTGAACGATACGCAAAAGCAAACCCTTTCGCATATAAGCCGCCTAAGCATCTATACCCTCGACGACCGAATGTCTCTCGACAAAGCGACTATACGCAATCTGGAACTCACCGAAACGCTTTACGGCGGCGGAACGCACGGTTCGCTGCTCGGCGTGCTCGACAGAACGCTGACGGCTATGGGCGGACGCTGCATCAGGCAATGGCTGCGGGCGCCTCTAAACAGGCGCGCGGAGATAAACGCCCGTCTCGACGCCGTCGAATTCCTAACGGACCGGATACTGCCGCGAAACAACATGCGCGAACTGCTCAAGGGTATGTATGACCTTGAACGGCTTTCGGGGCGCTTGGCCTGCGGCGGCGCGAACGGCCGTGATCTGACGGCTCTGCGAACTTCCGTATCGCTGCTGCCCGATCTGAAAGAGGAAATCGCGCCCGGCGACGTCGAACTGCTGCGCAAATTCACGGTTGAAATAGACGAACTTTCAGAGGTTGAAGCGCTGATTGCGTCGGCTGTTCGCGAGGATGCGCCTCACGCGCTGAAAGACGGCGGTTTGATTCGCGACGGGTATTCGAGGGAATTGGACGAGCTCAAGCTTTCAATAAAGGACGGCCGGCAGTGGATCGCCTCGCTTGAGAGCTCGGAACGCGCGCGCACGGGGATCAGGAATCTGAAGGTCGGCTACAACAAGGTTTTCGGTTATTATATTGAAGTCACACGTTCCTATTTCGACCAAATACCGGAAGAATATATAAGGAAGCAGACCTTGGCCAACTGCGAACGTTTTGTGACGCCCGAATTGAAAGAGGTGGAAGCCGTAGTGCTGAACGCCGAAACAAAGATAAACAAGCTCGAATATGAGCTTTTTTGCGGCGTCAGGGACGAATTGCTCGCGTACGCGGCGCGCATACAGTCTACTGCGGCGGCCGTGGCCGCGCTCGACGTGCTGCTCGCCTTCGCGGAAACTGCGGAAAAGCTCGGCTATGTGAAGCCCGACGTCAACGACGGCGACATAATAGCGATAGAAAAAGGCAGACATCCGGTCGTAGAACAGACGATGCATGACGGCGTATTCGTGTCGAACGACCTATGGCTTGATCGGAACGAACATTCCATGCTGCTTATTACGGGACCGAATATGGCGGGAAAATCCACATATATGCGGCAGACCGCCTTGATAACGCTTATGGCGCAGACGGGCTCGTTCGTACCTGCCGAAAAGGCCGTTATAGGAGTGGTTGATCGCATATATACGCGTATAGGGGCTTCCGACAATCTGGCGTTGGGACAGAGCACATTCTATGTCGAGATGAGTGAATTGGCGTATATACTCAACACGGCCTCGGCGCGAAGCTTGATCATATTGGATGAAATCGGCCGCGGAACGAGTACATACGACGGGCTCTCCATCGCTTGGGCCGTCGTCGAGCGTCTGTGCGGCGACACAAACCGCGTGCGCACGCTGTTTGCGACGCATTATCACGAGCTGACGGCTCTTGAGGGCATAGCGCCCGGACTCAAAAATCTTAACGTGGACGTCAGCGACGCGGGAGGCGAGGTCGTGTTCCTGCACAAGATCGTGGAAGGCAGCGCAAGCAGAAGTTACGGTATACATGTGGCGGGATTGGCGGGCGTGCCGAGCTCACTGCTTGAAGCGGCCGAGAACAAGCTGCGCGCGCTTGAAAACGGGCGCACGACCGTCGAATCCGCAACCGGCGCATCGGCGGCATCCTCGGTATTTGAGTCGGGAGAACAGATTTCATTATTCGATTTCGCGCCGAATCCCGTCGTCGAAAAGCTGAAATCCCTTGATCTTATGAATATGAAACCCTCGGAAGCGTTTTCCGTACTGGAAGAACTGAAGGAGCTGTTGCCGGATGACCGGGAATATGAATTCGGAAAAAATACTTGAACTGCCGCCGCATATCGCCGAAAAGATAGCGGCCGGCGAGGTCGTAACGGATCCGGCATCCGTCGTCAAGGAACTTGTTGAAAACAGCATGGATGCCGGGGCGAGCGCAATCACTGTCGAGATCGGCGGCGGCGGCAAGTCACTGATACGCGTTACGGACAACGGCTCGGGTATACCGGCGGAGCAGGTGAGAACCGCATTCCTGCGTCACGCTACAAGTAAGCTTCGAGATATTTCCGACTTAGACCGCATATCCACTCTCGGCTTTCGCGGCGAGGCGCTTACGAGTATAGCCGCCGTATCGCGGCTCGAACTGTATACAAAGACTGCGGAAGCGAGCGCGGGCGTTGTGATACGTATCGAAGGCGGCGCGGTCATTTCGGAAAAGCCTGTAGGAACGGCGGACGGAACGACGGTCATAGCGTCTGATATATTTTTCAATACGCCGGCCCGTTTGAAATTCATGAAGAGCGACCGCGTTGAAAGCGCGCGCGTCATAGACGCGGTTTCAAGATTGTCGCTGTGCCGCGCGGACGTCAGGTTCAGGCTTATCAATAACGGCGCCGTATTGTTTTCCACACAGGGGCGCGGGGATACGGCTGCGAACATACTGACGGTGTACGGCGCCGAAATCGGAAAAACACTGCTGCCCGTGCATGCCGAGAACGAGGATAATATATCAATAGACGGATATGTTTCGGCGCCGTATACCGGCGCCGGATCAGGGCGAAAAAAACACATTTTCTTCATAAATGAACGTTCTGTACATAGCAAGCTCATAGAAAAAGCCCTGACGGAAGCATACAGAGAAACGCCGCTCATTGGCGCCGTTCCCGTCGCCATTCTGTTTTTGCGCGTTCCGCCGGAGCGTCTTGACATCAATATTCATCCCGCGAAGAGCGAGGTGCGCTTCGACGATGAACCCGCGCTTACGGCTTTTATCACGGGCGCCGTTCAATCCGCCGTTCGCAGCAAGGCTGCTTTGCCTACCGTTAAGTCAAGCGAAAAGCGTACAGCCGCGCCGCTTGAGGGAGTCGGCGCACAAAGCGCGCCATTTGTTGACATAAAATATTTACTGTCAACAGAACGAGAAAAACACGCGGCGCCCGAGACGAATACGCTGATGGAAGATGCCGAAGAGATTCCTGTCATCGAAAAAGAAAGAGTGCATAAACCTTTTGACGTCGCCGCTCTTATACCTATGGGACGAATATTTTCCACATATATCATAAGCAGGGATGACGACAGTTTTTATTTTGCAGATCAACACGCCGCGCACGAACGCGTCATGTATGAGCGCCTTATGCGTCAGTATCTGAACTGCGAGAAGCTGTGTCAGCAGTTGATAACGCCGCTCGTGATTGAATTGCCTCATGCCGCGCGCGCAACCGCGCCGGAGGACGAGACGGCGATGCGCGCGTTTTTGGCGGACTTGGGCTACGAAGCCGAGGATTTCGGTTCGAACGCGTGCAAGATAAACGCCGTACCGGCTTTCATGTCGTTGTCGGAGGCGGAGGATTTTCTGACAGGGCTGATAGACGGGCTTCCCGCAGGCAGTTCGCCGAGGGACAAAGCGGCGGCGGGGCGCGTGATATCCGCCGCGTGCAAGGCCGCCGTAAAATCCGGCGACAAGCTTGGAGACGCCGAAATCGCGGCGCTGTTTTCCGACCTCGCGGCCTGTGAAAACCCATATGCCTGCCCTCACGGCCGTCCCGTGTTCATACGCCTGACCAAGCGCGATATTGAGCGCCTGTTCAAAAGACGCTGATCTCGCAGGATAAATTTTACAAATCAAAAAGTTGCATCTGTGAATTCCGGTATGACTTCACAGCACGGTCGTTTATCTTATCGTCGTTTCCAACCTCTCCCGATATAAGCGGGGAACACGGATTGTGCTTGGCGAAGTTTCCGGCTGCGGCGTTCTTGATGTAATTGGCATAGCAATAGTGACAACCGGTTTTGCAAGTGTTATACATTCCGATGTCGATGCTCGTTACGCAACCGCATTCAAGTCTCTGGGTTTTGTCCTTTTCGATATTCAGGCGGCAGCCAAGGAGTTTAGCGAACAGTCGGTCGTCAATGCAGCGGGCGTGTTCAATTCCATACGGATGAAGGTCTGTCCGCTCAGCGCATGTATCGACAGTCAGACCAAAGCTGTGGGCAATATCGGCAAGCCGGGAACTCAGTTCCGTCCGGTTTGCGGTAGGGAAGTCCGACAGAGCCGGTTCTTTGATATTATCCTTAACTCCGCGATAGTTTTCATCAATGAAACTGACGGTCACTTTCCGAGTGTAATCGCGCAGTTCCTTGGCAATTTTCTCAAACGCCTCAACGTGGTATTCCATCGAATACTTCGCATTGATAAGTATAGGGTCGTAACGCCAAATCACTCTGTCAACACCGATCATTTCAGAGAGTTTCTTGAACGCCGATATTATCACATCCGGCTTATTTGGGAGATTTGGCTCCACATCCTTGCCGTACGATGTTATGGTGAACTGGAAATAATACATATAGTCTTTAAGCTCTCCAAGCCTATCCAACATTGGCAAAGGATTTTTCGTCCAAAAGACTATGCCGTCCACCACTTCCGGCGCAAGATTGATTCTGCTTATCCGGTGAAAGTTCATTGGATTGCGCGCCAATACAAAACCCTCTTTGATTCTGTTATAGAACCAATCGGAGTAATATGACGGTATGTCTGTTCGGCGGCTTGCGCTGATAATCATATGTTCGGCGGCTTCTTTCGCTGTTATAAAATCCATGCCGGCGTCTCTTCAGTGAAAACGCCGACGACGTCATTATATATCGTTTTCGCGAAAATATCAACTGACGGGCCGGCAACGGCGCATACTCGGCAAAGTGGTGATTAAACCGAACAGTTACACAAAAATAACTTGCATTCCTCTGCGTATCGCGGGTATAGTAGACATATGGAAAAAAATCAAGGACGGCCAAATTGATTAAGCTTCCCGTGGTCATAGGCCCGACGGCCGTTGGGAAGACCGCGTTGGCGATAAAGATCGCGCGCGCCCTCTCGGGCGAGATCGTTTCCGCGGATTCCGTTCAAATTTATCGCGGCATGGATATCGGCAGCGCCAAGCCGACGGCGGAGGAGCGGCGCGCGGCCGTCCATCATATGCTCGATTTCGCGGATCCCGCGTCGGATTTTTCCGTCGCGGAATATAAGGGCTTGGCGCGCGCGGCGATACTTGACATCGCGGCGCGCGGCGCTTTGCCCATACTCGCGGGCGGGTCGGGCCTGTATGTGAATGCCGTGCTTTACGATATGGATTTCTCGGCGCCGCCGCCCGGGAACGGCTTTCGCGAAAGCCTTATGCGCGAAGCGGAGGAGTACGGCGGCGCCCGGCTTCACGAGCGACTGCGCGCCGCGGACCCCGAGGCCGCCGA